>WHSN01000006.1 GCA_009380045.1 Luteitalea sp. | reverse complement strand
GGTCCGAGCGCGGCAATGATCGGATGAATCGGGGCGCCTGCCTTGACCGGGTACTCGAAGTTGGCTTCGGCGTACAGCTTCTGCGCTTCGTCCGAAGCGAGATACTCCAGCAGCCGGACCGCCTCGGCGCGGTGCGGCGCGTACTTTGCCACCGAGGCGCCGGACAGGTTCACGTGCGTTCCGCCCTGCCGAAACGTCGGCAGCACGACGTCGATTGCCTGTCCCCACTTGACCTGTTGCGGACCACCGCCGCCGCCTCGCATCAGCCCGACGTAGTACGAGTTTCCGACGCCGATGTCGCAGATCGCCCCCATGATGTCCCTGGCCACCTCGCGGTCGCCGCCCGTCGCCGGCCTCGCCAGGTTGTCCTTGACCGCTCGAAGCCATGTTTCGGCTGCGGCCTCGCCATGGTGCGCGATGTAGGCGGCGATCAGTGCCGTGTTGTAGGGGTGCTGCCCCGAACGGATGCAGATCTTTCCCTTCCAGCGAGGATCGGCCAGATCTTCGTAGGCGACGCTCTTGAGCGCCAGGGTCTTCGAGGCGTAGACGACGCGGGCCCGCAGGGACAACGCGAACCATTCCCCTTTGCCACCGCGCAGGTTTGACGGCACGGCCTTCTCGAGCGCCACCGACTGAATCGGCTGCGTGAGCCCCTTGTCGGTCAGGTCGAGCAGGTTCCCGAAATCCACGGTCATCAGCACGTCAGCGGGCGACTTCGCGCCCTCCGCCGCCACGCGCTCCGCCAGGCCGTCCCTGACGAAGATGGAGCTCACCTTGACGCCCGTCGCCTTGGTGAACGAGTCGAGCAACGGTTGAATGAGCCCTGGCTCGCGCGTGGTGTACAGGTTCACTTCCTGCGCACCCGCTGCCACCGGCATCACGAAGGTCAACACCGCAAGCCATGTCGCGCAGAACCCGAGCTTCGACCAACGCATCATCAGACTGCTACTCCCAATGCCGCGACGTCCGGCGCCACTCGGCCCTGCCGGGGAAAAATGAACAGATGAGAGGGATCGACGATCACGCAGGGATCGTCGCCAATCGAGAAGCTCGTCATGTCCGATACCCGCGCCATGATGCGCAGGTCGTCCACTCGCAGCTGCACCTCGGTGGCGTCGCCGATACATGTCACGCCGGTCACCCGGCCCCGCACTCCCGGACCGTCGGGGTGGAGGCAGATGTGCTGCGGGCGAATGCAGACAGTCGCCAGGCCTGGCTCTGCGCTCGGCGGAGCCCGGAAATCACCCAGCGGCGTGCGGAGCGACCCGTCCTCGACCGCCGCCTCCATCGTGTTCACCGCGCCGAAGCTGCACGCCATCTGGGGCGAACAGGGTCTTCGGTAGATCTCGGCGGCGGTGCCGAACTGCGCCAGCCGGCCGCTCGAGAGCACGCCGATCCGGTCGGCGATCCGCATCGCTTCGCTCGGATCGTGCGTGACGAGAATCGCCGTCGTGCCGGTGCGCCTGAGGATGTCGATCGTCTGGTGGCGTACCTGTTCCCGCAGGCGCGAGTCGAGGCTCGAGAACGGTTCATCCATCAGGAGAACCTGTGGCTTCGGCGCCAGTGCGCGCGCCAGCGCCACACGCTGCCGCTCGCCGCCCGACAGCATGTGGGGGTAGCTGTTCGAGCGGTCGGCCAATCCGACGTCAGCCAACAGCCTGCCAACTGTCTCGTCCACCTCGGCCCGCCTGCGGCCACGGATCCCGAAAGCGACGTTGCCTTTGACGGTGAGATGAGGAAACAGGGCGAAGTCCTGGAACACCATGCCGACACGGCGTCGCTCGGGCTCGACGAAGACGCCGGCGCCAGCCACGAGCTCACCGTCGATCACGATCTCCCCGGAGGTCGGGCGCTCGAGTCCGGCGATCAGGCGCAGCGCCGAGGATTTCCCCGATCCGGAAGGCCCGAGCAGGCAGAAGATGGCTCCGCGATCGATGGCGAACGACACGGTGTCGAGCGCGCGCACGGCGCCATACTCGAGTGTCAGCCGATGAACCAGGAGGGCCGGACCGTTGGCGGTGTTGTCCATCGCCGCCCCTACCGCGAGATCCACGTTGTGTATGTCATCGGTGCATCCGAGGGCCGGAGACGAGGCAGGGATCACCAGCCTGGTCTGCCGCGCCCAGTCTAGAATCTCGTCGTCAAGGTGAAACGAACCGCTCGCGGTGAGCCGGGGCTGATGTTGGTGTTGCTGTGTGCGTTCAGGTAGTAGTTCTCGTCGAACAGGTTCTCGACGTTGACCTGCGCACGGAACATCGACGTCAGGTCGTAGTACACCGCGGCGTCGACGCGCGTCCAGTCCGGCAGCACGACCAGATTGTCCGTCGATGTGAACACGTCGCCCCGATAGATCAGGCCGAGGGCGGCCGCCAGGCGGGGCGTGATGTCGTATTTGTTCCAGAGGGAAATCGAGTGCTTCGGCAACTGCGCCAGCGTGGCGCCCGCCTGGGCGGTGGCGGAGATCGAGCGGGTGATCTCGCCGTCCTGGTAGGCATACCCGCCGGCCACGCTCCAGGCGCCGGCGATGGTTCCGTTCAGTCCGATCTCCAGGCCCTTGGTCCGCTGTGCGTCGACCAGAATCGACAGCGTCGGATCCTCCGGATCGGGAACGATGACGTTCCCGCGATCGAGGCGGTACAGGGCAGCCGTGAACGAGAAGGAAGCGACGATGTCCCACTTGGCGCCGACCTCGTAGTTGCGGAACTCCTCGGGATCGAGCGCCTGATTCGTCAGCGACAGTGACGACAACTGTTCGCCGGCGCGGGGCAGATAGGTCAGGCTGTAGCTGCCGTACACCGAGAGCGGCAACATCGGCCTGTAGATGACGCCCAGGCGCGGTGAGAGGAGGCCGTCGGCGCTCGAGAAGTCGGCCGCGGTGCGATTGTTGGTGAAGTCGGTGGCGAAGCGGTCGAGCCGGAGCCCGACGACGGCGTCCACCTGCTCGGAGAGCGCGATTTGGTCCTGAGCGTAGACCGCGGCGACGGTGGACACACCGCCATTGTCGGCATCGGTTGCGTTCTGGCGGAAGGCCAACGGCAACGACACCGTCGGAGCGCTGAGCGGCGCCTGGAACGACGTGACGTTCGCCCCGAGGGTCGGGAAGAACCCGGTGTTCCGGAAGTTGTCGGTTTCCTGCCTGCCGAACTCCGTCCCCAACAGCACCGTGTGTCCAAAGCGGCCGGTGTTCGCCGACACGATCAGGTCTGTCTGATTGAACAGGTTGTGGCGGGTGGTCGCGCTGTTGTACGCAGAAATGGCGACAGAGGTCGCCGCCGCGTTCACCGCGCCAGGGAACACGTTCTGGTAGAACTTGTCGTAGTCGCCGTAGCTGACGCGATTTCTCAGCGTCAGGCGGGAACCAAACCGGTGCTCGAGAGTTGACGAGAGGAGATTGACCGTGGCCTCGGCCGGACTCCGCGCCGGGTCGCCGAAGAAGGTGCCGGGATCGGTGTTCACCGGACGGCCGTTGAACGACGAGATGCCGCGGTCGGCGGTGCGCTGATCGTGGAAGTACTCGTAGCCGGCGCGGAGCGTGGTGTTCGGGCTCACGCGGATGGCGGCCGTCGGGTTGAAACCGTGGCGCTCGATGTCGACGCCGTCTCGATAAGAACCCGAGTTCTCGTAGAGCGCTGTGGCACGGAGGGCGACCGTCTCGTTGAGGCCACGGCCGACGTCGGCCGTGAAGCGCTTGTTGTCCCAGGAGCCAAACTGCAGCGATGCTTCCCGTGCCTGTCCCCACTCTGCCTGCCGCGTCACACGATTGATCACGCCACCGACACCGCCGCGGCCGAAAATCATGGCGTTGGGGCCTTTGAGCGCCTCCACCCGCTCGACGTTGTAGACATCGCGGAAATACTGCACATCGTCGCGAACGCCGTCGACGAAGAAATCCGAGGTCGTGCTGTTGCCGCGCAGGATCGGGGTGTCGCGGTTGCCCTCGCCTTGAGCGATGCCGACGCCCGGCATGTACCGCACCACGTCGGCCATGCTCGACATGCGCTGGTCCGCGATGAGCGCGCTCGAGACGATGCTGACGGCCTGGGGGACGTCGCGCAGCGGAGTCGCGGTCTTGGTGGCCGATGACAACGCAGGAACCGCGTAACCGAGGGTCGCGCCGACGCTGACCGACTCCTGCAAGGCGGCAATTTGCAGCGTGAAGTCGGCCGTCGCCGGGGCGCCCTGGCGCAGCGTGACGCGCTGTGACGCCTCGACGAATCCGCTCGCGTTGACTCGGACGGTGTAACCGCCCGGGATCATCGCGATCTCGAACTCGCCTTCCTGGTTGGTCACCGCCGATGCGGGCGCACCGGGCCGGTCGGAGGTGACGGTCACCTGGGCACCGGCGATGGCGCCGCTGCTGGGATCGACGACGCGACCACGCACAGTCGCCGGTGGTACGGACTGCTCGACGACGTCAGCCGTCCCGGGGACCGCCGCGTGAGCGGCAGGCAGTGGAATGAACAGCCACAGAACGGCGCACAGCAACGAACGACGCATGGCGACTCTCCTCGGTTGCGACACCTGCTGGCCGTCCGTACGATGGCGAATCGGGACACGCCGACGCGCAAGCGGATGGCAGGAGGCGGTCTGACTGAAAGTGACAATGAGACTCGGTCTCATTTGCGCGTTCAGTGTAAAGGCGACCGATTTGGTCGGTCAACTGTCTAAACGTTCAGGCTTGGAGTGGAGCTCGAGAGGAAGGTTACTTGATCGAGCCTTTCGAGACCGTGAATCCCAGGCCTCGCACGGTCTGGATCAGGGGAATCTCGGATTGGTGGTCCACCTTTCGCCGCAACCGTCCGATGTGCACGTCGATGACGTTGTCGAGGGGCGTACCGCGCTCCAACTGCACCCAGACCTCACGTCCCAGCATCTCGCGCGACACCAGGCTGCCCGCTTGACTCATGAGGTAGGCGAGAAGCTCGAATTCACGGGGCGCCAACTCGATGGTCCGGCCGTTTCTCGAGGCGTGACGCGTGATCAGGTCCAGCTCGAGATCGGCGACATGAAGACGGCGAATGTGCTGTTGACGCGGGCGACCGACGAGGGCGCGCACCCGAGCCGCCAGTTCCAGCAGGGCGAACGGCTTCACCAGAAAGTCGTCTGCGCCGTCGAGCCCGCGCAGTCGATCGTTCAAGCTGTCCAGGGGCGTCAGAACGAGTACCGGACTGGCGACGCCCCGGCTGCGCATGTCTGCGAGGATCTCCAAGCCACTTCGGCCGGGGAGCACCAGATCGAGCACGATGACATCGAACGCCTCATCGCCGCTCCACGTGCAGCCCTCATCCCCGGAGCTCGTTACCTTGACGCGGTAACCCTCCTTCGTGAGCCGCCGGCGCACGCTCTCGGCGACCTTTGCGTCGTCCTCGACCACGAGCACGTGCGGTCCGCGTCGGTTCGGAGTGTCCGGCATGCCCAGCCTATGGTACTGCCAGGTGTGACGCTTCAGCTCCCCTTGGTCCGCAGGCTTGGGCCGAACCTGCCCAAAGCCGTCTGGTATCGGTCCTTTGATTCGGTAGGGGCAGGTCCCACTCAGCCAGCCTTGTCGCCGGAGCGCCTCGAACCGACCAAAGCGGGTTACCCTTAGCCACATCGATGAGGTTCATCGTCCGTATGGCGTTGCGAGAGGTGCGCGCGTCGTGGCAGCGCCTCCTGTTCTTCTTTGCCTGCATCGCCGTCGGCGTCGCGTCGATCGTCGCCATCCGCTCCGTCATTCAGAGTGTCGGGATGGTGCTCACGAGCGAGGCGCGCGCCCTGTTGGCCGCCGACATGATGGTCCGGTCGAACAGCCCTTTTACCCCGGCGGTCCACGAAATGCTTGCACGCGAGCAGCGCGCCGGCCGAATCACGGCGCAATCGGAGGCCATCGAGATCGACACGATGGTCAGGACCGCGGACGCGGCCACGCCCGTAACCAAGATGATTGAGCTGCGGGCCGTGCAGGAGGGGTTTCCCTTCCACGGCACGCTGACGCTCTCGGAGGGGACCTATTCACACGCACTGCTCCGCAACGGCGGAGCACTGGTCCGGCCGGAGCTGCTGGCCCATCTGGACGTAGAAGTCGGCGACCACATCTTGATTGGCGCCCGGTCGTTCGAGCTGCGCGGCGTCATTGCCAGCGAACCGGGCCGAAGCCTCGGAGTGTTCACGCTGGGCCCGCGCGTGTTCATCGATCATGCCGATCTGCCATCCACCGGGCTCCTGGCGTTCGGCAGCGACATCGATTACGAGATGCTCCTCAAGGTTCCCGACGCGGCGCTCGGCCCGCTCACCGCCGATCTCGAAGCCGCCTTCGTCAACGAATACGTGGGCATCCGATCATATCGGCGGCGGCAGGATCGGATGGCCGAGAACCTGATACGAACCGAAAACTATTTGAGTCTCGTCGGTCTGGTCGTGCTCCTTCTCGGCGGCATCGGCGTGTCCAGTGTCACCCGAGTGTTCGTCCAGCAGAAGATCCGGAGCATCGCCATCCTCAAGTGCGTCGGCTGCACCTCTCGCCAGGTCCTGGCGATCTATCTGACGCAGGTGCTGTTGCTCGGGCTTGCCGGCAGCGCGCTCGGCGTGGCGCTCGCCGCGGCAGTCATCTCGGCTCTCCCGTTGCTCCTGAGTGGCGTGGCTACGGTGCTGCTTCAGGTGGACATCGGTCTGACCAGGGGGGCGGTCGCACAGGGTGTGGCCGTCGGGCTGCTGGTGTCGCTGTTGTTCTCGCTGGTACCCTTGCTCGAGGTGCGCCAGATCAAGCCTGCGTTGCTCCTGCGGCAGGACACCCCGCCGCATCGTCGGTTCGACTGGAACAAGTGGGTTGTGACAGCCCTGGTGGCGGCCGCTCTGGTGGGTGTTGCCTCCTGGCAGGCCGGATCCATCGACGCCGGGCTGCTCCTGACCGGCGGGTTCGTCGCTGTTGCACTTGTGCTCGACCTGACAGGCGTCGCGCTCGTCCGAGCCGTGCGGCCGCTGCGGCACTCGTCCTCGTTCGCCCTGCGTCACGCGGTGCTGCACGTCACGCGTCCCGGCAATCAAACGCGTGTCATCCTCCTGGCGGTGGGACTTGGCTCGTTTTTCATCCTGACGGTTCAGGGCATTCAGGTGAACCTGCTTCGGGACTTCTCGGTTCAGCTCGGGGAGGACACGCCGGACATCTTGCTCCTCGACGTCCAGAGGCACCAGCAGTCGGGTCTGAATGACCTGCTGGATCGCGAATCGGGAAGCCGAAGCGCCCTCAGGTACATACCCGTTCTACGCGCACGGATTGTCGGACTGCGCGGGCGCGATGTCGGCCTCGAAAGCTACGGGGAAGTCCGCGGGCGTGGCGGGTTGTCACGGGAGTTCACCATTACCTACCGGCCGAACCTGGAAGCGAACGAGCGGCTGGTGGCGGGGGAATGGTGGGATGGCCCATCTCAGGAGGGCCAGGCCGAAGTCTCGATTGAGGAGAGCTTGCAAAGGCGTTTCGACATCCAGCTCGGGGACGAGATGCGGTTCGACGTGCTCGGGCGCATCGTCGCGGCTCGCGTGACCAGCTTCCGCGAGGTGGACTTCCGCGACTTCCGTGCCGGCGGGTTCGTGATTGTCTTCAGGCCAGGCCCCTTCGACAACGCCCCGCACTCGTTCATCGCCTCGCTCAAGGGACCGACAGATATCGTCGCGCGAGCGCGGATGCACGGGTCGATTGTCACCAGGTATCCAAACCTGTCCGTCATCGATCTCAGGGAGGTCCTCGACGCGATTCAAGGGGTCGTCAACACGGTCACGCCGGCCGTCCGGGCGATCGGCCTCCTGGTGCTCCTCAGCGGCAGCCTGATTCTCGTCGGCGCTATTTCGATGACCAAGTTCCGGCGTGTGTACGAGGCGGCGATCTTGAAGACCCTGGGTGCGACCAGCCGGCTGATTGCCGCGATGCTGGTGCTGGAGTACGGCGTGCTTGGGGCGATGGCCGGTACGATCGGCGCTTTCGGCGCCGCGGCGTTCGGCTGGGCCGCGGCCCGCTACGTGCTGGATCTGAGCTGGGAAGCGAGCCCGCTGATTACCGTCAACGGGATCGGCGCCACCACCGTTCTGGTGTCCGCTATCGGCGTGTTGGCGAGCCTGGGAGTCATCCGACACAAGCCTCTCGCGACGTTGCGAGCGGAATAGTCCGAAGCTGATCGGGCAAAGCAACGATAGCTGAGCGGCTGACCATCGCCGAGCCGATTTCGTTCAATCCGGGTTGTCGATGTATCAATCACGACAGTTCGGCCCGATTGCCGAGACCCTGGCGACGTGACGTCTCCGGTTGGCTGCCGCAGGGTGAGGAGCGCTGAAAACTCACGACGCGAGGACTTCGAGGTGTAGACTCTCGTCGAGTCGAACCAAATAGCCTGCTCAACAGGAAAAGGTGGTTTCAAAATGGTCCAAAAGTTTGCTCTCGGTGCGGCCGTGGTTGTCGGCATAGGGCTGTTTGGAGAATTCGCACGGCCCCTGTCGGCGCATCACGCTTTTGCCGCGGAATTTGACGCAGCCAAACCGGTGAAATTCGAGAAAGCCACCGTCACCAGGATGGACTGGGTGAATCCTCACTGCTGGATCTACATCGACGTGCCGACGGCTGACGGCAAGGTGGAGAAATGGGCGATCGAGGCCGGCACGCCGAATGTGCTGTTCCGCCGGGGGTTCACCAAGCAGGCGCTGTTGCCAGGCACGGTGATCGTGGTAGACGGGTATCGCGCGAAGGACGGTTCGCTGCGGGCCAATGGGCGCGACCTCACCCTTCCCGACGGCACGACCCTCTTCCTGGGTTCGTCGGGCACTGGGGCCCCGGATGAGAAGCGACCTCAGTAGAGTACGACAGGGCGGTGCCCTGGCGGCGTACCCTGGCATCCGCCCCGTGGGCCCGTCTAGGGGAGCCGTGACACTCCACTTTGTACGAGAGCGCCGACAATTTGCCGAGGTTCGGCGGTCGCTACGCGTGAGGTTTGGCACCTTCGGCGCGTCTGGTCGAGCTTGAAATTGACGATCGGTCATGGACTTGGCTCTGGACGAAGCTGCAACGCGGCCATCCCCGAGTTGGTTTTCGCGCCCGGGACGTTGCGGCTCGCGGGGCTCGCAAATCTTGTGATCGCCACCATGGCCGCCACACAAGACACCTGGGATCTGCATGGTGAGGACTAGATCAGCCGCTGCGCTGCTAGCCGCGGCGGTTCTCGTCTCCTGCGGAGCGGACAACACCGGACGAAGGACCCCACCCGCCGCAATGGCCGGCGGTCACCCGTCGCCGAATGCCATCAGCGAAGACGAATGGTTCGTCGATCGGGCGAAAGAGGTCGGCCTTGACTTCACGCATGACAACGGCATGTCGGGGAAGTTCTATTTTCCCGAGGTGATGGCGCCTGGCGCCGCCCTGGTGGACTACGACAACGACGACGACTTGGATGTCTACCTCGTCCAGGGGCAGCTGCTCGGACGAGGGATTGGCGACCACGTTCCGCCACCGCGGCAAGCTTCGCTGCCACCAAGAGGCCGGCTGTACCGCAATGACCTCGCGGTGGCGGCTGACGGCACGCGGACGTTCCGCTTTACCGATGTCACGGAACCGAGCGGTATCACGGCCTCCGACTACGGCATGGGGGTGGCAGTCGGGGACTTCAACAACGACTCGTGGATCGATCTCTATCTTACTGGTCTCAACAGAAATCAGTTGTGGCGCAACAACGGTGATGGCACCTTCACCGATGTCTCGAAAGCGACCGGAACAGAGGACCAGGGATGGAGCGTTTCCGCTTCGTTTCTGGACTACGACCGCGATGAATGGCTCGACCTCTACGTCGGGCACTATGTGGAATACAGCCTCGAGAAGGACCGGCGGTGCACGAATGTCGCGGGCGAACGGAGCTATTGCCCGCCGAGGGTCTATGAAGGCCAGCCGGGCCGGCTGTATCGGAACCAACAAGATGGCACATTCACCGACGTCACCGAGGCTGCGCTCGGCGGCAGGCGGCCGACACGTACGCTCGGCGTCATCGCCGCCGACTTCGACAACGACGGATGGATCGACCTCTACGTCGCCAACGACGGGGAAGAGAATCAACTATGGATGAATCAGCGCAACGGTACCTTCAAGGACACGGCGCTGGTGTCTGGCGTGGCGTTGACTGCGGAGGGGCAGGCGGAAGCGAGCATGGGCGTCGACGCCGGGGATTTCGACAACGATGGGGATGACGATCTGCTCGTGACCACACTCACCGGCGAGGGTTCGAATCTTTTCATCAACAACGGCTCAGCCGCATTCGAGGATCAAAGTGCGCGTTCAGGCATCAATGCGCTCAGCCGCGAGAACACCGGCTTTGGAACCGCGTGGATCGACTTCGACAACGACAGCTGGCTGGATGTCCTGTCGGTCAGCGGGCTGGTGCAGGCCCCCGAAGGTCAGGCGAATCTTCCCTTTCCCCTCGGCCAGCGAAGACAGTTATTTCGCAACCTCCGCAACGGCCGGTTCGAGGAAGTCACCGACCGGGCCGGCGCGACATTCGAGCTTTCAGAGGTCGGTCGGGGAGCGGCGTTTGGCGACGTCGATAACGACGGCGACGTGGACGTGCTCGTGAGCAACGACGCCGGGCCGACACGATTGCTCATCAATCAGATCGGTAGCCGTAACCACTGGCTGGGCGTGCGGCTCGTCGGAGCCAACGCGTCCCGCGACATGCTGGGCGCGCGAGTGACGGTGTTTCGAGCCGACGGCTCGACGTTTCACCGGAGAGTGAGGACCGACGGTAGCTACGCCTCGGCGCATGATTCGCGGGTGGTCGTAGGACTGGGCAATTCGGCGAACGATCCACGAGTTCAGATCCGATGGCCGAGTGGCCGCACCGAGGAATGGCTCGAGGTGGCTATCGATCGATATACAACCCTGAAGGAAGGCAGCGGCCGGTGAGACCGCTCACGAGTCGTCTCGGGCTGGCCGCGCCGGCGTGGGCACTGGCGGTCCTGGCCATCGCGTGCGCGCCCGCCGACGACTCGACCTCTGCGACAGCTCGCACTGGGCCCTTGGTCCGGAATCCGGGCGTCAACACACCGCAGACCGTCTCGCTGCCCGATCTCTCGCAGTCGACCGCCGCCCTCGCCGCGTCGATACGAGGGCGCTACGCCACGATGACGTCGGCGCGCGAGAACCCGGCCGTTTCCCCGATTGAGCTCGGCGATGCCTATGGCGAATTGGGAAAGTTGCTCATGGCGGCGCGCTTCAATGACGCGGCTGAAACCTGTTACCTCAACGCACAGATGCTCGCGCCAGGCGACATGCGCTGGCCGTACTATCTCGCGCATTTGTACAGGACCAAGGGCGCCTTGCCAAAGTCCGCCGAGTACTTCGAACAGGCTCTCCGGCTGAAAGCAGACGACGTGCCGACGGTGGTCTGGCTCGGGGACGTGTATTTGGCTCAGGGGCTGGCGGAGGCCGCCGAGCCGCTGCTCGCGAAGGCGTTGACGCTTCAGCCGGACTCGGTGGCGGCGCGCTTCGACCTGGGACGCGTCGCCCTCGCGAAGAAGGACTACGCCGGCGCCGTGCGGCACCTGGAGGCGGCCCTGGCGTTGGACCGGAAGGCGGTGATCGCGCACTATCCGCTGGCGATGGCCTACCGCGCCATCGGCGATCACGCGAAGGCCCAGGCGCATCTCGAGCTGCGTCGGCGAGGCGACGTCGATCTTCCGGTTGTCGATCCATTGATGCAGGAACTGGATGAGCTACTCCAAAGCCCCGAGGCCTACGATGTTCGCGGGATCCGGGCGCTTGACCGGGAAGATTGGAAAACGGCGGCGGAGAACTTCCGTCAAGGGATCGCCTTGGCACCCCGCAGCGCCGAGATGCGGCAGCGGCTGGGAACCGCGCTGTTTCAGCTCGGGGATACACCGGGAGCGATAGAGCAGTTCACGGAAGCCGTGAGGGTTGCCCCGGAGTACGCCAGGGCGCACTACAGCCTGGGCGTACTCAAGGCGGCGGGTGGTCGTGACCGGGACGCCATTGGCGACTTCGCCGCCGCCGTGAAACACGAACCGGGCTACGTCGAGGCGCGTCTCAAACTCGCCGCTCTCCTGCGCCGCGACGGACAGTTCCAGCAGTCGCTCTCTCACTACGAGCTCCTTTCCAGGAGTACGCCGCCCGTCATCGAAGCAACCTTCGGACATGCGATGACCCTCGTCGGCCTCCGGCGCTACCGGGAAGCTACGGACCGGCTGATCGACGGGTTGAAGGTTCATGGCGATCAACCGGGGCTCAGCCACGCACTCGCCAGGCTGCTGGCGGCATCTCCCGACGGCCGTGTACGCGATGGCCGCAGGGCGATGGCGGTGATGCAGACACTGTCCGACGCGGAGCGTCGCATGGACCTGGGCGAGACAATGGCGATGATCTTCGCCGAGCTGGGTCAGTACAGCGAAGCCGCGACATGGCAGCGTGAAGCTGTCTCTGCCGCGACACGAGCCGGGCGAGGTGATCTAGCGAACGGCATGACCGAGAATCTCAGGCTGTACGAGCGCCAGATGCCGTGCCGGACACCATGGAGAAAATCAGAATTGCCGTGACGCGCGCGTGCCACTCGCGCGCGGCGTTTACTCGCGCGGCTCGGTGATGCGAAGGGTCGAGTTCACCCGCACGTTCCCCGTCACGACCGCCTTGCGCGATCAGAACGTGAGGCCGGCGCTGAATTGGAGCAATCGGCCATTCAGGATCTGCTGGGGCACCAGCCAGTTCGCGCCAAATGTCGTGTTGAGCCCGAGCACGGTGCTGGCGTTGAGCAGATTGTACAGGTCGAAGTTCATCGTGAGACGACGTGCCCCGCCGACTCTCACATCTTTCGCCAAGCGCAGGTCGATCTGCGTCCGCCGCGGCTCTCTCATCTGGTTGGGCGCAAGCAGCGCGACCGGGGTGGTTCTCACTCCACCCGACAGTGGCCGTCCGAGCGACGGGGCGACTTCGGCGGTGGTGGCATTATAGGTGGCCAGCCACGGGATGCCGGGCAGGTTTTGAAATGTCGCCGCCACGACGAAACCGGCAGGCAGGGGATAGCTGCCGTTCAACTTGATCTGGGCCGTATCGGAGAGTCCCTCGACGTTGCGACAGAGGTTCTGGCCGTTGACCACCGACCTGGTCGAGGGCGTCGCGACCAGGGTGTTGGTGCCGGTCAGCAGGGTCGGTGTCATCGCCGCATCGATGTCGAAACAGGCGTCATCGGCGGTGCGGCCGGCATCGACGCCGCCGCCGACCCGGATACCGTTGCCCATTCTGAGGTCGATGGTCAGCCCGACGAAGTCGTTGACGCGCGTGCGCTTGCCGAAGTTCGACGACTGCGTGATGACATTGTTGACGATGCCGAACTTGTTCGGATTCACATCCGTGCCGGTGACGGGATAGCCGCCGCCCCCGGGCAGGCGGGGATCCCTTGGCGCGGTAATCGTGAAGGTGGAATAGTCGCCGGGGGTCGTCGACACATTGTCGGTCACGGCGAAGCCGCCATCGGAATTGTGGTAGTAACCGGCGGTCACGGAAAGCTGGCTACTGAGCTGATGCTGAATCTCCGACCCGAAGTCCCAGGTGTAGGGGCGACGAAACCAGCCGTTCCGCACATCGTCAGCGTAGACGATCGCGTTCGGGTTCACCTGGCCGAAGTTGGTGTTCACCAGTCCGCCGCATTCGCCGTTGACGGCGAAGTCGGTGAGAACGCAGTCCGGAAAGAAATTTCCGTTGGTGTCGTTCCACGGGCGGGTCGTGTTGTTCACCGTCCGGTTCAGCGGATGATAGACGCTGACGGCGGTGTTGCCGGTCATCGAGACGTACCGACCAAACGACGTCTTGATCGCCGTCCGGCCGTCGCCCGACAGGTCGTAGGCTGCGCCGAGCCGCGGATTCAGGTCCTTCCAGAGAGGCGCGTTCACGGTTTCGTCAAAGTGGGCCGCAGGCACAAACGGCCCTGCCTCGCGATCGACAGGCGGAATGTAGCCCTTGTAATACTCGAATCGCGCGCCGACGTTCAACGTCAAGCGCTTGTATCTCCACTGGTCCTGCGCGAATACGCCCATCTCCGCTCTTTGATAGTACGTCTCATGCCGTGGAAGGGCGTCGTACCTGACGCTCACCGGTAAGCCCCGGTTGAAGATATAGGAAATCCCGGGTGCCACCGAGAGACCGGTGCCAATGTTGATCGTGTCCGAGTAGCCGTGGTCGATGGTGACCCCGGCTTTGAACACGTGAGACCCGGTAACGTAGGACGCGCCGAAGCGCTCGGCGTAACGGTCGCCGAGCCGTCGATCCGGGTTGTAGAAGCCTCCCGGGCTGTTGTAGATGAAGTTGGTCGACTGTTCCAGGATCGACACGTCGTTCGGGCTCACGCCTGCCGGCAGGTCGCCAGGCCAGTGGAACATCACCACCGACGCGCCGGCATCGAGCAGGAGTTTGCTGGTGACCGTGTTGGTCCACGTGCCCTGGACGATGCCGTTGGGCCAGAGATTCCAGGTCGCCACACCCTCGCGCGAGTTGGTCGCACCGCTTCCAAGGGCCGAACCGGCGCCGCCGGTTTCACAGATGCAATCGTTCTTGATGTCGGCGAAGACCTGGAGCTTGTTCCTCGGCGACAGCTGCGTCGTGATGCGCAGCGCATGGGAGGAGTACTTCTCATCGCGGAACGCCGGCCGATTCAGGTCCGGGGTGTAGAAAGGCGTTCCCTGGGTCGCGTTCCAGAACAGGTTGGCCGCCTGGTTTCTGGTGCCCCATCGGCGAATCGCGGCGTAGAACCACACCTTGTCCTGCTTGATCGGTCCGCCAAGCGTGAACCCTGCATCGTACATCCTGTCCACCTCGGGCACCGATTGCAGGCCGCGGGCGATTAGATCGGTCGTCAGATTGTCACTCTGCAGGCTGTGGTTCGTGAACAGGCCGTTGGCCGTGCCGCGGAACGAGTTGCTGCCCTCCTTGGGAATCAGGTTCATCGACACGTTGGGCGTGTCACTGTCGGCCCCGGATCCACCGGTTTCAATCACTGTCTCTTCTATCGTCTGGACGTTGTACAAGTAGCCTGGTGAGTCTCCGGCCCCTGCGTAATTGTCGATTCGCATGCCGTCGAACTTGATCTTGCTGCCTCGTTTGCCGTGAAAGGTGCCCTTGGTCTGCCCGGAATGATAGGCGCCGGTGCTACCACCGACCGTGGCGTTGCCGGTCATACCGGGGGTAAGAGTAATCAGACTGACGATGCTGGTCTGACCGGTGGGCAACGTCGAGAGCAGAGTCGCCGACATGACACGTTGCTGCCGGGCGTTCTGAACGTCGACCAGCGGGGCCGCCCCGCTGACAGTGATGGTTTCCTCGAGTCCGCCGACTTCCAGGTCGGCGTTTACCGTGGCGGTGAATCCTGTGGTGAGGGTGACGCCCTCGCGTCTCAACGTTCTGAAGCCGGGGAGCGAGAAGCTCACCGCGTAGGTGCCCAAGCCGAGCGCGTCGATGGTGTACCGGCCGTCACCATCGGTGACAACGGTGCGCACCTTTTCGATCAGCGCCGGACTCGAGGCCTCAACCGTCACACCCGGTAATGCGCCGCCGGAGGAGTCACGGACGACGCCCGAGATGCCACTCGCCTGCGCCCAGACGGGCGCTGATGTTGTGCAGAGCAGACCCACCATGGCGCCGATAACACTCGCTCTTGTTTTCGTCAATCAGTTCTCCCAGCGATGTGAATTGCGAGACTGAAGCGCAGCAAATGCCATCCGTTACCAGAATTGCGACCAGCTGAATATTGGCCGGATGCTAGCACGTTCCCGCCGGCTGTCAATGGCTTTGGAAGAACGATTTCGGGGGACTACGCCGCCAGGCACATCACGCCGCGCGGTGGCAGGTGAGGTCACGACGGAAGTCGGCGTCAGCCCATGGACGAGGCAGATTTCCGTACGATCGAGGCGTGACGGGACACGACCGGTGGCTTCGTCGCAGCCACGCCCCTCCCCGTAGTTGATTGCCGGGATCGAAGACCGCCTATCAGGTAGACGTGCGTCTCGTCGCGGTCGCGGTTCGAACGTCAACTACCTGACCATGAGTAACTGGGAGGCGAAGTTGGACACCTGTTCGCCCGAGGCCCGTAGGTAACGCCGAGGAGTCAACCCGATCCGAAATCGGATCATCCGGCGCCTCCGCAACGGCGGCATCTCTTCGATCCCGACCGGCATGCTGTCCCCGACGGCTGGCTCACGGAGACGTCGCGCGACTCCGGAGGACAGATCGGATCACTGGACGTACCGGTCCCGTTCCGCCTGGCTTCTCGCGATGCGCGACATGGCCGGGGCCGGTGAGATCGGGCGGACTGCAGCCCCGTCGTTGTCCAGCAGGCTCGCCGCGATCCTCAGGCTGAACGTGCCCGCGCACAAGCCCGCCCAGCCACTTCTGGCCGGACCGGCTCAGCGCGGCGGATCTGTCTGAGGTGGAGGCGGGTTGCCCGACACCTGGATGTCGTAAAGCTCGGCAAGAGGCGGAACTTTGCGCTTCACTTCCAGGATCATGGTCTTGCCCTCCCAGCGTGTCACGAGCGGTTCCTTCCGCAAGTAGCCCAATGCCGTCTCTTCGGCCTGCTCCATACACCTGAAAGGCAGGAGCTGGACGTTTGGTTCGAGGCGACGGTACAGGGGCAAACTGATCTTCCACGGCCGCGTGAACACCTTCGAATCCTCGATCGTCGCCTCGTACTGAATCGCGTCGCGACCGATGGGTGTATAACGCTCGGTGACCTTCAGGGCATCGCTGTGAAAATTCCCGGACCGATCGAACCAGGTAAGGGGCGTAAACGTCGACACCTCGACCACCAGCGTGTCGCCTTCCCAGCGGCCGACGGAGTGCCCCATGTAGGAGTCGGCCGGATAGGGCACAACCTCGTCCAGGTGGATCGTACGGTCCGCGTTTCTGAACTCAAAGGCCATCATGACTTTCGCCGGGCCCTGGACGATCTGAAACTTGTATGGCATGTACATGGCGCGGGGCACGCCGGGGAGGTAGCATCGGATTTCCGGGTCTCGGTCCAGCCAGTTCGCGAAGTTCTCTTTCTGCCGCGCCGCCGCCCATGGCTGGTACGGGATCTCGTCGCCCTCGACCACACCCACGCCTGCCGGCACCCATCCAATCGTGCCCAGCGCAACCACCGGCGCCGCGAGGACCGGGACATCGGGATACACGCCCGGCTGTCCGACGATAGGACGCGCGTCATGGGTGAGCAAATCCCAGTACGCAGAGGTATTCGCCTGCCAGATGCCGCTGAAATCCGGCTTGCCATCAACCGTACGGCGCGGCTGACCTGGTGAGCCCTCGAGGTTCTGTGACTGACCAGTCCCGACCGCTATCGGAAACACAGCCGCGACGCCCGCGGCTGCAAGGGCCGTCATTATATAGCTGAGTCGTCTCCGCATTCATGCTCCCTTTGACCCCTGTTGCAGCGCGCAATCTTGAGGCGATGCGGAACTTATATGGGAGCGCACCCAGCGATGTCAACGACGAACGGCGCCCATTGCCACGACGGTGGGTCCTGGTGATGAAAATGCGTCGGGCGATCCAGCCGTCCATCCAATGTATACTGCGCTCAATACACCGGTCTGGTCTCGTCCGCCGACGAGGGCCCATGAGTGATCTGCCGACCCGCCACGTCGCCGTTGGAGGTTGCACGATGAAAAGCCGACGCCTCTTGTTAGTCGGGACGACCATCACGATGGCCGTCACGCTTTCGACGCTCGCCGTCGTCACGAGCCAGGCTCAAACGGCCACGGCGCCTTCTGCGAAGGGAAACACGTTCAGGACCCCCTGGGGCGAGCCGGATCTTCAAGGGATTTGGAGCGGCGACACGCTCACCCCGTTGCAGCGACCCGCGCGGTTCGCAGACAAGCCGGTGCTCACCGAGGCGGAGGCGGCAAAGGTGGAGGGCGAGGTCCATGCCCGCCCCGGCCGTGACGACCGATCGGCTCGTGGGACAGAGAAGGACGTTGCCGGGGCCTATAACGAGCATTGGCTGCCGCCGGCGCAAAGACTCTCGGACCGTCGGACGGGTCTGATCGTCGATCCGGCGGACGGCAAGATTCCGGCGATGACACCCGAAGCCACCAAGCGAACGCGCGAGTATCGTGAATATCTGGCGGCCCTGCTGCAGGGAACATCCGGCGGCCGACCTGGACCAATCTCTCCGCGTAGAAACGAGCCGCCGCCGATCTACAACACCGAGCGGATGAATCGCTCGGACGGTCCTGAAGATCGCGCCACGATGGAGCGCTGTTTCGGTGCGACCATGCCGAACTACGGGGCGATCTACCGCATCGTGCAGTCCCCCAAACAGGTGGCCATCTACCACGATTCCGGTCAGGGGCAGGGATTCGTGCGGGTCGTTCCCGTCGATGGCAGTCCGCATACGTCCCCCAAGGTGCGCTTTCTGCACGGCGAAGGCCGCGGCCGGTGGGAGGGCGACACGCTGGTGGTGGATATTACGAACTTCTCGATGGAGTCGGATTTCCAAGGCTCCCGCGAGAACCTGCACTTGGTCGAGCGGTTCACGCGAACGGCGGAGAACCGGATCGACTATCGCGTCACGGTCGAGGATCCCACGACGTGGACCAGGCCCTGGACGTTCGAAGTGCCCTGGGCGAAGCAGCCGGACAGGATGAATCAGGTGTATGAGTCGAACTGTCACGAAGGCAATTTCGGCTTGCTCGGCATGCTGGCGAACACCCGAGCCGCCGAACAGTTGTTCAAGGAAGGCAAAGGTCCCGACCCCGCCCTGCAGGACAATGCCACCGGCGGCGGCGGCGGCGGAATTGGACGAGAGCCCTAGATTAGACGAGAGCCAAGAATAGGGGTGGGAACGGGGCTTCGCCGCGCCGTTCCGCCTTGTCGATCCAGCCGCTCGCGTCGGCGGCCCCCGAAAATCGCTGCTTCCTTGGCAGACGTGTGGCGTTTCAATGAAACGCCGAGGCCCGGTGTCAGTCAGAACGGGGTGCCGACTGTCGGGCGCATCCGGCGGCCGACCTGGCCCATCTCTCACACAGAAAACGCACCGCCGCTCATCTACGACACCGAAGGCGCGAAGGCCCGCTTCGGCCCGATGTCCCGCGCGCATGGCTGTTTGCGATGCGGCGCGCGTCCGAGTCGCGATCGACTGCATCAACCATTCGTGGGACTCGTCGCTGCCGTCCGGCGTGCCGGAGAGAGAACGCGCTCGACACTTGCAGAGTGTGCGAGCTGCGGAGGGAGCCGCGCAAATCCAGCGCTTCGAGCGTCGAGTTGGAGCACGATCGATGTGCTAGGATGCGCTGGCAGAAATCTGGGAGGATGAATGTCTTTGTTGTCGATGCGGGGCGGAGTGGCTCGGTTTCGCCGGCATCGGGCTCGCTGGGTCGTCCGCGGTGCCATCTCCGTTTACACGGTGTTCGCGATCTGGGCGGCCGTGGCCCACGGTCAACCGTCCGCGCAGCCGGGAGGCATCTACACCGCCGCACAGGCAACTCGTGGCGAAGCGACCTACAAGGCCCAGTGCACGACCTGCCATGGCGAGGCGTTGGAGGGCAAACTGGCGCCGCCGTTGACCGGGCCCGAGTTCATGCGAGTCTGGGGAAATCAGCCCCTCCTTGATCTGGTCACCAAGATTCAAAACACGATGCCGGCGAATGCCGCTGGACAGCTCAGTCGCCAGCAGTCTGTCGATATCGTTGCCTACGTCCTCGAGCTCAGTAAATTGCCACCCGGAAACGCTGACTTGGGTACCGACGATGGCGTGCTGACGCAGATCACGCTGCCGGCACCCGCTCAACCCGCTCAGACTCGGAGTACGTCGAGCGTCGCCGGATCGCCTGTTTTCCCCCCCGGCGGAAACCTTGCCCAGGTCATGCGCGGCATCTTGTTCCCAAGCTCGAACGTCATCTTCAACGTCCAGAACCTGGATCCGAGTACTCAGAAAGTTGGCTGGACGCCGGGAGACACCGCCTTCTCATGGGTTGACTGGGGAGCGGGGATTTATACCGGCTGGGAGCTCGTCGACTATGCCGCTGTAGCTCTGGTCGAATCGGCGCCGCTGATGTTGACGCCTGGCCGGCGATGTGAAAACGGCAAGCCCGTTCCAGTGGAACGGGATGATTGGATCAAATATACAGTGGAGCTCGCCGAGGCCGGGCGGGCGGCCTACAAGGCGTCGCAATCCAGGAGTCAAGACGCGGTGATCGAAGCGACGAACAGGGTGGCGGACGCGTGCTTGTTGTGTCATGAGGCGTACCGTGACAAGCCAGGCGGGACTCCGGATGACCCATCCAACAAGATCGCCAGATGCGTCCCATGATTTCGGTGCCGAGACTTGTCTGTGCGGTGCCACGGCCACGACGTCAACCTGATTGCTGAAGCTGCAGTCGCGTCGCGTGGAAGATCGTCAATCGTGCCCCCATGGCCGCAAGCGCTCACAGGTGAATCTCATGAGAGCTCTGATAGTCGGAACATGTCTGTGGCTGTCTGCCGCCGTGTCGTTCGCCGCGACTCCTTTCGATGGCCAATGGACAGGGCAGGCGGGCAATGAGAACCTGACGATTACGCTGGTCACGAACGAAGGCAAGGTGACCGGCAGAATCGCACTCGCAGGTGGTGATGAAACCCCCATCGAATCGCTTTTGGCCGGCGGCCCGAGGATCTGAGCCTTGGCACGCTGCGCGAGTTCGTAGCGACGCGGGTCAAGTAGAACCGACTTGCCAAGAGCCGTCACCCGGACAGGCCCGTTGGCCTACCAGGATCGACGGCGACGGCGGTGCGTGAACGCTGGCCGAACGCCGATCAACACAGGAGCTCGCAGAGCGGCGGGCCGCGGTTCCGATCACATCGGCCCGGCCGTGGGCTCCCGCGTGTTGCCGGAATTCAGCACGTCAGGGCTACTCGCGGCTGGGGAAGATGCCTTGCAGCGCGATATAGTAGCCGAGGTCGGCGGCTGGGCCTGCGAGCTTTGGCAGCGCGAAGGTCGTTCGGCCGTCCCCGCCGAAGTTGGTGCCAATCAACGCAAACAACGCCTGGTTCTGCGAAATAGGGAGGCTCCGCCCATCGCAGAGCGCCCACCCCCTGGGCGCGAAGGTGTAGGGAAAGAGTTGAATCTGGCCGAGAAATGGTTCCATGTCGGTTTCTCCTCGAACGTGTTCGTTGCGCGCGCGCCGAGGGAGAGGCCCCCCCTTGGGAACCTTCCGCTCGGAGGACCGCGTCGCGCGCGCTCGGACACGCGCAGGCCCTGCACCTGCTCTGGTTCATCGTTCCCGGTGACGTTGAAATACTCGAGTCTCCAAGCGGCCGCCTCTTGAAACGACGATGCCCGGTTTCGCCACTCGACGAAATTTCCCGAAAACACGGAGACGCTGCCGCGGCCGCGCCGGTCCGTTTCGCGGATGTTGACGAGCTGCTCCGGACTCGTGAAGGGCAGCGGCTTCATCAGCGCGGCGTTCACGGCGCTGAAGATTGCCGTCGTGGCGCCGATGCCGAGTGCCAGGGTGACAGCCGCGACGACGGTGAATCCAGGAGTGCGCCTGAAGGACCTCAACGCGTAGCGCACGTCCTGCCGCAACTGGTCGAGCAGCCGCACCCCGAACGTTTCGCGGCACTGCTCCTTGATGCGCATGACACTTCCGGTCGTGCGGAGCGCTGACAGGCGCGCGGCCTCGGCGCTCATCCCGGCGCGGATGTTCTCGTCGGTCTGCCGATCGATGTGGAACCGCAGCTCGGCCTCGAGCTCGTTCTCGACGTGATTGCGCAACAGCAACGACCGCGTCGTCAAACGAAGCGTGTCGAACCACCGCATACGCCCTCACTCGGTGGTGCGCATCACGAGGTTGATCGCACCCGACAGCCGGCTCCAGCTCGCCAGCTCCTTCTGGAGCTGTCTGCGGCCGGCGGCCGTCAACGCGTAGAACTTCGCCAGACGTCCGGTTTCCGTCTTCTTCCACTCCGCCTTGATCCACGCCTGCTGCTCGAGCCGGTACAGCGCAGGGTAGAGCGAGCCCTGCTGCACCTGCAGCGCGTGCTGGGAGATTTGCTGGATACGCTTGGCAATCGCCCAGCCGTGTTTGGGCTCGAGCGAGATGACCTTGAGGATCAGCAGATCCAGCGTGCCTTGCACCAGATCGTGTGGTTTTCCCACAGGCGACGACACCTCGACAGTCTACAATATACGATCGTATTGTAGACGGTCAAGGCATGGACGGAAGCGCGCGCGTGACTTACTTCGAGCCTTTCCTGGCCGCTTCGGCAGCCGCCTTTTCTTCGGCTCGGGCGCCGGACAACTGGCCGACGAGGCCGTAGTTCCCCTCGTGGCAGGCGTACTCGAACATGAGGTTGTCGACGCGCGGCATCGGGAGCGAGGCGGTCCAGGGTTTGGCCCATGTCGACGCGTCGTCAACCGTGAACTGATAGTCGAGCGTGTCGGCATCGAGTCGCGAGAAGCGCTCGACGAGCCGCAGATTCTCGCTCGCGCCTCTGAAGCTCGTCTTGTCGCTGAAATTCGTCGTCTCGACCACGAGCGTGTCCCCTTCCCAGCGCCCGCGTGAGTCACCCAGCCACTGACGGATGCCTTTCGCCACGTGCGGCCGCGCATCCAGCGGGATGATGCGGACTTCGTGAATCATTTCGTACACGATCGCGACGTATCCGGATCCCTGGAAGATCTGCAGATTGTTGTTGTAGCCGGTGCTCATCCGCGGGATCGCGCTGTGCGTGATGCAGCGCTCCCAGAGGCCGCGATCCTCCGGACCAGCCGGCGGGTTCACGCGGCGGCCGGCCCGCTCGGCTCGCTGCTGGCCCTCCGCTGACATCGGCGGAAGCTTGCCGTCCGCCGGATCGACAATCAACGACGTCCTGCGCGTTTCGACAACCTTGGTGCCCCGATCCCACCAGAACTGGTTGTAGGCGGCGCCGACGTCGGCCGCCGTCCCGAGCGAGGACTCCTCCCGTTGGTCGACGTCCCGAGCCGCCCTCTGTTCGAACGCAGCCGCCTCCTGTTCGGTGAGGAACTCTTTCCCCTCGAACTCCTTTGGCCGCTCCAGCGGCGTCACGGTCGCAAACGTCCACACGCCCTGCAGGTCCGGCTGGCCGTCAGGTGTGCGCGCCGCCTTCGCCGCCGACGTCGTCTTCGATCCGAGACCTTGCGCGTCCAGCCGAGCCGTCGCGACCAGCGCGCCCGACATGACGGCCGCCGACACACCAACTGCCACCAGAAGTCGATACCGCATGTGACCTCCTGTTACGAGCCGATCTGGAATCCCTAGTCGCCGCACGTCGATTGGCCAACCGCACATGAAAGGATCCGGGGCAATTATAGGGGAAGCCGCCGAAGCTGGGGGGAACCTGGCGGCACTTTTCTCCTCCCGCCGCAGGTCATCTGGCATCGGCGTGTTCCCGAAGTCGGCGCGCCCGCCGACCTCCGGCTCAGTTCGCCGTTCGGACCCGTCGATTTCGGGTGCCTCGGCTGCGACCTTCACCACGGATCACATCGGCTGCTCTTGTTCACCGCCGATTTTCCCAACAGCTCAAGCGGGATCTCAATGTGCCCGGAGTGGACCGACCCCGAGGTTTGAACCGGCGCCATCGCACCCAGAGCTGGATGCAGGGCTCGAGTGGCTGCACCAGCATCATCCTGAATTCGGGCCCCCGCCTACTCGCAGTCAAATAGACTGAAGTGTTCTGCGTGGGACTCGAGTGGTCGTGTCGATGACGTCAGTACTCCGTGCTCGCCGACAGTTGGGCATCTCGCCAGCCGGTCGTCCAGTTCTGGAACTGCATTCGCTCACTCCATTGGATGGCGGTCCTCCAGTCCGCGAAGTCGCGAATGCCAATCGGCCGATCGTTCAGGAACCAAATCAACCAGGCCCCACGGCCTTGAAAGCCGATCACCACGTGAGCCGACAGACCGCCTGACCGTTGCATGCGCCACATGACGGTCGGCTCGTCGTATGTCGATGGCAGCGGACCGCGACCCACGTACGCGGCAGAGGCAAGGACGATACCGTCGGCGGCAACGTCATTGCCTTGATATCTGGGCAACCTCGTTTCGCCGGTTCGACGAGCGGAAGAACAAAGGCGCTGGTTCTTGATTCCACCTGACAAGTACCGGAGAATCGCCGCATGCGTCATCCGGTCAGCCGTGTGGTCGATCTCCTCGACCCGGCTCTGAATCGAATCCCCAACATGGATGTGGAAGCCGCACGGCGCTCGGTGCTCAGCGGCGACCCGGCCGCCGTCCGCGCCATCGATGGATCGTTCGCCCTCGTGGCGGCCGAAGGGGTCGTCGTCCGCCTGGCGCGCTCGATGGATCGGCCGATGCGCTACTTCCTGGCCAAACGCCAGGAAGGCCCGGCGCTGTATGTCGCGGATCGCATCGACACCTTGCACCAGGCGCTGGCGAACGACGGCCTGGCGAATCAGTTCCACCCGAGCTACACCCGCATGGTGCCGGCCCACTACGTGGTCCAACTCGCGCTGGTCGGGTGTCCTGATCCGGATCCGGCCTACACCCGCTTCTTCACGCCGCCGAGGGCGACGCTCGCTGCCGACCTCGACGAGATCGGCCGGCGGTATGTCGGCGCTCTCGAGGACGAGATCGTGCAATGGCTGCGCGGCATCGAGACGCGCGGGTCGGGTCCGGAACCGATCGGGGTCGCTTTTTCCGGCGGCGTCGACAGCGGATCGGTGTTCCTCCTCACCTATCACGCCATGCTGCGCCTCGGCATGTCGCCGTCGAGGCTCAAGGCATTCGTGCTCAATCTCGGCGACGGCCCAGACCTGCATCAAGCCCGCGCGTTTCTCTCCGCGGCCGGCCTGTCCCTGTTCCTCGAGGAGATCGACGCCACAGCCGAGGATCTCGATGTCGAGGAAACCGTGCGTGTTCTCGAGGACTACAAGCCGCTCGACGTCGAGTGCGCGGCGATGGGCCTGCGGCTCTGCAAGGGCATTCGCGACCGGTATCCGGGCTGGCGCCATCTCGCCGATGGGGACGGCGGCGACGAGAACCTCAAGGACTATCCGATCGACGAGAACGCCGAGCTGACGATCCGCAGCGTCATCGACAATCTGATGCTGTATCAGGAGGGTTGGGGCGTCGGACGCATCAAACATTCACTCACTTACAGCGGCGGACTGAGCCGAAGCTACGTCCGCACCTATGCGCCGGGGCAGCGCTACGGGTTTGCCGGTTTCAGCCCCTACACGCAGCGAAACGTGATCGAAGTGGCCGAGGCGATTCCCTTCGCCAGCCTGACGCAGTACGACGTGCCGTCGCTCTACGCGCTCAAAGGTGACATCGTGCGGCGCGGGATCAAGGCGATCGCCGGGGTGGACATGCCGGTGTTTCCGAAGCGGCGCTTTCAGCACGGCGCGATGCCGGTTGAGACACTGCGCGCCCGCATCGGACAGGACGAGAGCGGCTACCGCCGGACGTTCGACCGCCTCTACTCCACAGCGGCGCCCACGACCGCCCCGGCGCCGTCGGCGGCGGCACGCTGACTCCGGGGACCCGGCATCATCTCTCACTCCGATGGCGCCGCCGCGCGAGCAGCAATCTGCCCCAGAGAAGGCCGACCAGGACGAACGGCATCAGGTACACGGCCAGCATCATCGGCGGCGGCCGCAGATCGTAGGTGGCCTCGACCTCTCCATCCACCGCCGCCTTGCCCAGCGGCCCGTCGATCGCCGCTTGCACGGCGAAGCGGCCTTCGTGATCGATCGCCAGCGCGACGAACTGACGCGCCACATCGTTGGTGACCGGCGCCATCCGGGCCGTCCGTGCCGGTCCGCTTCGATCGAGCGGCTCGATTGAGATGCTTGCCTGCGTTTCCGGCGGAAGCGAGACCGCCCGATCCACCGGCTCGATGACGATCCAGAACTGCCCGCCCGGCGTGCCATCATCGGTGGTGTCGGGATCGGTCCAGATCGAAATGCGATACGGGCCGGCGACGGCGTCCGACACGATCGGGAACGGCGGGCCGTCGTGTGCCTGGGCGGGCGCGATGGCTGCCGCAACGGCGGTTGCCGCCGCGAACGCGGCCGCCCGCAAGCCGGTCCGCCGCCTCATCCCGAGAGGCCCAATCCTCTCATCTCCATGGGCTGCGACAGGATCCACACCGCAGCCGCGGCCAGCACGAGCACCACTCCGAGCCACGGAGCCGCCGCGAAGACCGGTCGGTCCGGATAGTCGCGCTCGGAGATGAGATACGACAGTGCCAGCGATCCGATCGATCCCAACAGGATGAATCCGAGCTGGATTGGGAAAACGGCGCCAGGCTGCATCCCGGTCCACTGCCACATCGGGGCGCCGAGCGCGGCCCAACCGACCACCTCGATGATGGCGCTCTGGGCCACCGGGATGATCGTCAGCCCGCCGGTGAGCAGGTGGAACCCGTAGTGGGCCAGCCACACGCCGAACCCGAAGGGGACGAGCGCGCAGGCGTAGCGAACCGCGATCTGCCCGACCGAGTACGAGGTCGGCCGCGTCAGGTGCCGCGTGACGGCTGCGGCGCCGCCCAGCGCTGCGAGCGGAACCGCACCGAGCGCGACAACGAAGAGAACCGCGAGTACCGGCGCCTCCGACGTGCTGCCCATCACGCGCGCCAGCCACCGCTCGAGATCGAGGACCGGCGCGGTCATCGCGAAGGCGTTCAAGAGGCCGCCGAACGCAAACAGAACCGTCAGCGTCGCGACATCCCACCGCTCGGTCAGCCGGCCGATTCCCGAACGCCGACGGAGGTCGAGCAGCTCGGCGCCTGGGACGCCGACCGCCAGCGCCACGTTGTCGTGCGGGCACGCCTGGACGCAGTCGAGGCAGAAGGTGCAATCGAGACTGCCGATCTTGGCCGGCAGGAAGAGGCCGAGCTCGCAGCCCCGCTGGTTCGTCTCCGGGCGCCCCTTGATGCAATCGAACGTACGACACGTCCTGCAGGTCTCCGGCTGGCGAACCTGGAGCGCCAGCGGAGACACGGTCGACGCCACGAAGTTGAACTGCCCGATCGGACACAAGTACTTGCAGAACGTCGCTCCGGCAAAGACGAGATCGACCGACAGCGCGGCGCCGAAGTAGGCGAGCACCAGAAGGGCCGTGCCCCGCGGCAGCGCCCACAAGTCGAACAGCTCGTAGATGAAGAGGACCGAGACGAACAGCAGGATGCCGATCCATTTCGTGCGGAGTCGATGGGGCCAGCGGAGCCACGGCTGGCGAA
This sequence comes from Luteitalea sp., assembly GCA_009380045.1. Classification (GTDB taxonomy): domain Bacteria; phylum Acidobacteriota; class Vicinamibacteria; order Vicinamibacterales; family CAVVIG01; genus WHSN01. Next base: position 32,146 of record WHSN01000006.1, on the reverse strand, counting down.
CCCGACGTCCGACGTCGCGCACCAGCACGAACGGACAGCCGGTGCAGAACAGATTGCCCGCCGCCAGCAGCGCAATCACCAGCAATCCGCGATAGTGCACCCAGGTGACGACTGTGGCGAGGTTCCTCGGTCCGATCTGGGAACCGAACAGCCCATGAGCGACCAGCGTCGCGGTAATCAGGAGGACAACGAGCTGGAGTGACGTGCGCGCATGCCGCCAGCGCAGGAAGGCCCCGATGACGGGCCACCGTAAAACGTCAGCCTGCCGGGCCGGTGGCATTGACATCGATTCGATGATCGATCCTGCGTCCATCCGGCAGCTTGCCGGTCACGAGCAGGATCCAGTTTCCGCGCATCGTGAACCGCAGCAGGATCTGGTAGACGCCGTCGCCCCGTTCTGCGGCGGTGGCGACGAGGGGCGCCATTCCGGGATGCGCCATGTGCCCCTCGACCTGCAGCCTGGCCCCACGAACCGGCCGGCGCGCCCGGTCGCGCAGTGTCAGCTCCGCCAGCGCCGCTGTACCGGCGACGGGTGGCCTGGGCCTGATCGTCCATTCGACAGTCACGTCTTCCGCAAGAGCGGGTCGGCCACTGCATGCCGCAACCATGCAGCAGGCAGCGGCGAGAATGAGCAAGAAGCAGGCGCCGCCGTCACACGGCCGCGGGGACCCGACCGGCATGCCACGCACAACTGCACTTCCGCGTGGTGGTCTCTGGTGATGGCGGAAACATGTGAAAGTACATCGCGACAACCATCGGGATGAACACCACCGTATTGTAGAAAAGGTGCAGCTCGACCCGGGGCGCCCAGAGCTGGACAAGGCTTGTCGGTACTGGCTGACCGAAGAAATTCTGGCCGAGGAGCGCCTGCGTCTGCAGCAGCACATGTTCGATGTGATGAAAGAACTGGATCGCCAGAGCGATGGTCCACCAGCGGCGGTCATTCACGCCGGTGAAGCCCGATCGCAGCAACCAGAGGCCGGCAAGCATCACCAGCGCGTACCCGTAGTGCAGCGTTTCCGACGCCACGAGCCAGGGGAAGAAATACCCCAGCCCGCCGCGCGCCTCGGGCACCGGCCAGCCGAGCGCGTAGATCTGAAAAGCCTGTAACAGGTGCTCGGCCCAGTGCGCGAGGACGATCACCATGAACGCACGCAACGCGAGCTCGTGCCGGGGACCGTTCAGTCGCTCGACGAACGTCATGGTCGAACCGGGCTGGAGAGCACCGGCATGCACTGCGTCCACGTCCCCCATTCTCTCTCCGTGTCGGACCGGGATTCGAGTGAATTAGTATATGAAGGGCGTCCGTCAACCCTCAATAATCCAAAAAGATTACCGGGGCCCCTGCACGGGAGCGGCGGCCCGCGACTCCGATGCGATTCTATCCTGTCAGCGCGACCGCTCGCGACCGCTTCGTCCTCGATCGACGTGGGCCGAAGCCGCTCCACAGCCCCTGGCGCCATCAAGGCGTCATCGTCGAGGACGAGCGTACGGCCGACCGGCAAATCGCTCGTGCGGCGACTGTCTTTCTGACAGGGCGGGAGTGCCCCTGGCGGTGCGCGATGTGCGATCTGTGGCAACACACGATTGCTGAAGACACACCTCGAGGCGCCATTCCAGCGCAGGTGGGCGCCGCGCGCGAGGAACTGCGCGGGGAGTCCAGCCCGATCACGCAGATCAAGCTCTACAACGCCGGCAGCTTCTTCGATCCCCACGCCGTCCCCGAGCACGACTACGACGAGGTGGCGGTCAAGCTGGCCGGGCTCGCACGCGTGGTGGTGGAATCACACCCGGCTTTCGTCGGCTCCAGGGTGGACCGGTTTCTGGGCGCATTGCAGCGTCAGGGCGCCGCGGACACCACACAACTCGAGGTTGCGATGGGTCTGGAGACCGTGCACCCGGAGGCTCTCGATCGCTTGAACAAGCGAATGACCGTCGACCAGTTCGCCTCCGCGGCTGAGCAACTGCGGAGCCGGGGAGCGGCGCTGCGCGTCTTTCTGCTGATCTCGCCGCCGTTTGTCCCGCCCGCCGAGCAGGACCATTGGCTGCTGCGATCGATCGACGTCGCCTTCGCCTGCGGCGCCTCGGCCGTGTCGGTCATCCCGACCCGCTCGGGGAACGGCGCGCTCGATGCCCTGGCCGCGGCGGGAGCGTTTCGGGCGCCACGGCTCGAAGACATCGAGCGCAGCATCGAGTCGGCGCTCACGCCGCGTCCCGATCGCGGCCGGATTTTCGTCGATCTCTGGGACCTCCAGCGCTTCGCTCAATGCCGGCACTGCTTCGAGGCGCGGCGCGCCCGCCTCCACGCGATCAATCTCGAACAGCGTGTGCGCTCACGGCCTTCCTGCACCAGGTGCGGCTTCGGCGTTTCTTCATGACCATTACTCCGATCGAGCACGTCGATGCCGACGTCGCGGTGATCGGCTCCGGGTTCGCTGGCGCGCTGGTCTCGCTCGCGCTGACCCGACGCGGTCGCCGCGTGGCGCTCGTCGAACGTGGACGCCATCCGCGGTTCGCCATCGGCGAGTCATCCACTCCGCTGGCCAACCTGCTGCTCGAGGAACTGGCCGATCGCTACGACTTGCGGCGCATCCGTCCGTTCTCGAAGTGGGGAACCTGGCAGCGCGAGCGGCCGGAGGTCGCCGGCGGCGTGAAGCGCGGTTTCACCTTCCTCTTCCATCGTCCCGGTGAGCCCTTTGCCGACGACGGCGAGCACCGATGCCAGCTCCTGGTCGCGGCCAGCCCGCGCGACGAGGTGGCTGACACCCATTGGTACCGGCCGGACTTCGATCAGGCGCTCGCGTGCGACGCCGAAGCTGAAGGCGCCGTCTATCTCGACGAGACGCGGCTCGAGCGGATGCGCAACAAGGGCGATCGCGCCGTTCTCGACGGGACGCGGAATGGCCGATCGATCCGCATCTCGGCGCGGTTCGTGGTAGACGCCAGCGGGCCGCGCGGATTCCTGCATCGGGCGATCGGCCTCGCCGACCCTCCGCTCCGCTGGCTGCCGCGCACCCAGGGTCTCTACGCCCACTTCGAGGATGTGGGGCGATGGGATGAAATGATGCCGCCCGATGGGGCGCCGCCGTATCCGCCCGACGCTGCGGCACTTCATCATGTGTTCCCCGGCGGGTGGATCTGGGTGCTGCGGTTCAACAACGGGATCACGAGCGCCGGCGCCGCGCTGACCGATCGGGTGGCGCAGGCGGTCGGGGCCGGCGACGGCGCGGCAGCCTGGGAGCGGCTGCTGAAGACGTTGCCGTCGGTCGGCGACCAGTTCCGCGAGGCTCGGGTCGTGCATCCCTTCGTGCACGCCCCCCGGGTTGCCTTTCGCACCCACGTGATGTGGGGCGACAAATGGGCGATGCTGCCCTCGGCGGCGGGCGTGATCGATCCGCTGCTCTCGACCGGATTTCCGCTGACGCTGCTCGGCATCGGGCGGCTGCTCGACGTGCTGGAAGGTACCTCCGGCGGGTCCGAGCGCGACACCGCCCTCGCCGCCTATGCGCGGGTGACCGAGCTCGAGCTGGACGCGACCGAGCAGCTGGTCGCGGCGCTGTACGCGAACATGTCCGACGTTCCGCTCTTCAAGCGGCTGTCGCTGCTGTATTTCGCCGCCGCGAGCTTCAGCGAGGCGGCGCGCCGGCTGGGAAGGCCTGAGCTCGCGCCGGGATTTCTTCTTCACGCCCACCCGCGATTCGGCCCGGAGCTTCGGGCGTGCGCGGCGCTGGCGACGGCATCGCCGCATGGTCGAGGCCACGACGCGCTGCTCGGTCGCATCGACCGTGCGATCGAGCCGTTCGACACGGCGGGCCTCCTCGATCGCACGCGCCGGGATTGGTACCCGGTGCTGGCCGACGATCTCCTCAGCTCGGCCTCGAAGCTCGACTCGTCAGTGGAGGAGATCCACCGTCTGCTCGAATGCTGCGGGTTGGTGAGCTCGGCGGCAACGAAGATGTCGCTGCCGGATCGCTTCTAACTACGATGCGGGTGCTTCAGGTCCCCGGGATACCTGCCGCCGCGACTCCAGCCAGATCTCGGTCGCCATGGCTGCCGGCCCGACCAGGAACAGCGCGTAAAACGGCGCATAGACCACTTCCGCCAGCCGCAGCAGCATCTCGACGAATGCGACCAGGAACACCACCAGACACTGCGCCCACCGCGGGCGTACCGTCGTCTTCGGATCGGTGACCATGAAAAAGATGAACAACTGGTACATCGGCCCGGTGATCGGCGCCACGTTGGCGAGCCACGGATTTCCCGTGACGCCGCTGCGCACGACCGAAAAGAGCAGAAACGACGCGACGTAGGTCGCACTGATGTGCAGACGCCCGACGCGCCAGACGATCACGGCGCCGAGCAGCCAGATGACGGCCATCGGCCACACCGTGTTGCCCCACTGGATGCTGAGGAGGGACACCGTCGCGGGTGCGAGAAAGAGCTCGGCGCTGACGCCGAAATTCGACGGGTTCCAGAGATGCCGTCCCTTCAGCCGCAGCACGTACTTCGTCGCAATCGAGATCAGGCTGCCGAGCGCGTATGGCCACATGAACGGCGAGCGAACCAGAATCCCGACGCTGATGCCCGTGATGTAGGCGCTTGCCAGGTGGGGCCAGCGGCCGTAGGTGAGGCGCCCGAGCGCCATCTCCGCCAGAATCGCCGTCACGATTGCGAGCGCGGTTCCCTCGTACCCCTCGAGGATGCCGAAGGACAGGTGGGCGGCAATCAGGATGCACGTGATCAGAATCGGGCCGAGAAGGCGATTGTCGAACGCCCGGCGGGATCGCTGCCGGGACGGCAGCGCTTCGGCCGGCGACAGTGCCGCGGTCCCGGGGCTCATCGAGGTTCCGCAATCCTGTGGAGCATGTCGACCTGGGGATTGACCACCGTCTGATCACGGCCTGTCGGCCACCGGATCACGACGCGGTCCACACTTCCCGACGCGCCCAGCCCGTAATGCAGCCGGCGCTGGTTCTGCGAGCTGAACCCGCTTCCACCGCTGACCTCCTGCACCTGGCGCTGGCCGTTCCAATGCAGCTCGACGCGAGCGCCGATCGCGCTGCGGTTGCTGGCGCCGCCTTCGAGCTCGAAGGCGATCCAGTGGCGCCCGGGCTCCACCCTGTTCTTGTACAGCAGCAGCGGACCACGCTGGTTTGCCACGATCACATCGAGCACACCGGCGTTCGACAGATCCGCCAGCGCGACGGCGCGACCATCATGGGTGTCGGTCGCTCCGACGACCTGCGCCACTTCGGTGAAGCGACCCACGCCATCGTTGATCCAGACACGCTTGCGCTGATACCCGGACAGGCTTCGGCCTCTCATGGCGGGCCAGTTCCGCGCATCGGAGATGATGCCGCTGTGCCCCACCGCGATCTCGGAGAAGTCGTACCAATAGCTCGTTCGGTCCCCGGCCGAGACGTAGCCGTTCACGAGATAGATGTCGAGCGTTCCATCGTTGTTCAAGTCGCCGAACTGTGCCCCCCAGCTCCAGCCGCCCAGATCCACGCCCATGCTCGAGGCGAGATTTTCGTACTCGAGTCCTCCTCGCGCCCCGGCCTGCTTCGGCACCCATAGATCGTTGGCCTGGACGAGCACGCCCGGTTCCGAGATGTTCGTCTTGTAGATCGACAGCCGGCCGTCATTGAAGATGTCGCCGAAGGCCGCATTCATGCCGCTCTTGGGGGTGCGGCCGACGCCGGTCTCGCGGCTCACTTCGACGAACTGCTTGCCGCCCTGGTTGGCGTAGAGCTCGGCGACGCCGTAGTCGTTGGCGACAAACAGATCTGGGTACCCGGTTCCCAACAGATCGGCCGCCGCGGCGGCAAGCGTCCAGCGGCGCGAGCCGATCCCGACCTCCGCGGCGGTATCTTCGAACGTGCCGTTGCCCCGGTTGCGGAGCAGGTATTTCCTGCCTCCGTTCTCGGCGTACTCGAAGCTTTCGGGCATGATGCGGGTGGTCTTCAGATTCCAGAGGTCCAGTTCCTCCGGCCAGTATCCCGCCAGGAAGAGATCGAGCCAGCCGTCCCGGTCGTAGTCGAGCCAGACGGCGCTGTTGGCGTTCACCCATTGCGGGAGTCCGGACTGCTCGCCGAGCGGTGTGAAGCCGCGTCCGTTGTCGTTGTGATACAGCTCCGGTCGCCCGTACTTGTACAGAAACAGATCTTCGTACCCGTCGTTGTCGTAGTCACCCCAGACGGCGCCCATCGAAACGCCGGTGCCGAGCCGATTCACGTCTGCCACGCCAAGCTCGGCGGCCACATCGCTGAAGGTGCCGTCACCGGCGTTCCGGTACAGGCGATTCAGGCTTCCTTCGGCGCTGTTGGTGACATAGAAATCCTGCCAGCCGTCGCGATTGAAGTCGGCGACGGCGACGGCAGCTCCCATCGAGGCGACCTGCGGCATGATGTGATCCAGCTGCCGATCGAAGGTTGGTCCCTGGTGGAGGAACGCGACGCCTGCTCGCGCCGCGCCTTCTTCGAGCTGGAACCCGTAGCGAGCCAGGGCGTCCGACGGCTCGGCAGATGCCCCGCGTCCCGTCCCGGCCGTCCGATTCAGCGCGACGACTGCGGCCAGCGACGCGACGAGCAGGACGGTCCACAGCAGCCGCAGCGGGCGCTCGGACGGGATCCCGGTCATGGCGCTACCCTGACGCCCCGGAGAAAATCACGCGGCGTCACAAACCGGGTGTGATACGTCCGCCAGTCGGCGGCGTGCCGCTGATACACGGGATCGCGATCGAGCTCGAGCGTCGTAACCGCCCGTCCATACGCGGGTTGGTCGTGCGACGGCAGCGGCTGCACCGTCTTGGAAAAGCCGGTGTTGTAGTCGCCGTCTTTCTCCCAGCCATCGCCGATCAGCACGAAATCGCGGCGCCAGCCGGCGGCCGGCGGCTGCGGCACCGCGAACGACAGCTGCAGCTCGTCGCCTGCGTTCATGATCACGTAGCGGTCGTCCACGCGATCGAGCAGCTCGACGACGTCGCCGAAGCGCGTGTAATACCCGATCAAATCGCGCCAGCGCTGGCCGACGTTCGCAATCGTCTGGTAGAGCGGCACTTCCGGGAGATCGCGCCTCTCGTAGCTCGTCTGCGAGAACCCCCGGTAACGAAGCTCGGCGCGCGTCGGCTGCAGTCGTGTCGTCACCAGCGACGGGTTCTCGACGGCATTGGCGACAGCGAGCCAGTCCCAGTAGACCTCGAGGTTCGTCCGCAGGCGCAGACGCCGGGTGCGCGCCGCGCCAGCGCCGGCGGTGTTGTTCAGATCGATCAGAATGGTCTTGTTCTTTCCAGCGGGAAACCCCAGGTCGGGATTGACGACCATCCAACGGCCCGCCTCGTCCCGCTCTTCGAGCGCCAGCCCGCGCGGCCTCGCGTGCTGCCCCTGTCCGATCGCCACGTTGATGCTGCTGTCGGTCGGGTAGATCCACCCGTTGGCGACCAGCCACAGCGGCCGGTCGCGCGGGACTTCCGCGCCGACCTCGAACTCGACGAAGTGATCCTGGGCGATGCCCTGGTACGGCCCGCGCGTGAAGGTGGCCAGATAGCGACCATCCTGGTGCGCCAGCAGATCGGTGACGTCGCGGCCGGCTTCGTCCCAGGCGCGCGCGATCGCGCGCGGCCGGGTGACTGCCCGGGTGGCAAGCGCCGGAGGCTGGCTCGAGAACCGTTCATCGACGAACACCTCCACGTCATCTGGATGGTCGACGGCCATCAAGGACACATGGTCGAAGAAATGGGTCTCCCACAGTTCCGCGGTGATCCGCACGTCGTAGGCGTCGTTCTTCGGGACGAGTTGATCCCCGCGAATCCTCACCCAGTCCTCGGTCTGCGTGACATCCGCCGTGTCCTGCGCGTTGATGCGCAGTCCGAGCGGCGAGCGCCAGAGGAAGTCGGTCACGAAGCGCATCCCGGTGCCGTCATAGGTGAAGACCCAGGGGCACGAACCCTTCAGACGCTGGTCGGCGACGATGACCTGATCGGCCTCGCGGTCGAATTCGGCCTGCGCGACGCCGTTGGGCCAGACGATTCGTGCGACGTCGATGCTCGTGCGGGCGCCCAGGCCGAAGTGCACCGCGGTACCGGCAATGGTCTGCTTCTGCGTCAGCAGGCCGGATCGAATCTCGATGTCGCCGCCGACGCCGAATGAGTTGATCCGCTGATCGCCGGCCACCGATTGGGCACGCGGCCGGATCACCTGCCAGTGGTAGCCGCTCGTGCCGCGCCCGGCGATACGCACGGCACGGCCGTCCGACAGTCCGACCAGGTCGAGGTGACCGTCGTTGTCGAGATCGATGACGCTGAAAATCTCGGCGTCGAGGGTGGCCGGCAGCAGCCGGAGCTCGTTTCGTTCATCGGCGAGCCAGATGCGGGAGCGCCCGGCACCGGATGCCGCGAGATCGAGCGCTCCGTTGTTGTCCAGATCCGCGAGAAACAGTCGAGACGTTCCCGGCAGCGGCTGGCCCGACCAATCGGGCCACGTTGCCAGCGGCTGCTCCTCCCAGACGTCGGAATTCACAAAGACCCGCCGGATCGCTCCGCGCGCATCAAGCGTCACGATGTCGAGCACGCCATCGGCGTTGGCGTCGCCCACCGTCAGCGCGATCACCTCGGGCCGGGCCGGCGCGGTGTCGACGCGGCGGAAGTCGCCGGCTTGCCGATTCATGAACAGGTGCATCTCGCCCCGCGCGTCGAGCAGCGCGGCATCGGGATCGCCGTCTCCATCCAGGTCGCCCCACGAGAAGCTCCGAAGGCCCGACACGCCGGCAAATGGCTGCAGGGTGCGCCAGGTGCCGTCCCCGTTGTTCCTCAGCACCAGTGGCGCGGTGTCCTCGATGCCGACGATGATGTCGAGATCGCCGTCCATCTCGACATCGGCGGTCCAGGCGCCGAAACAGTCGGTCAAGCCGGCGGTGCTCGCCCCTGCCGCGTTCGCCGTGGCGTCGGCGAACGTTCCGTCTTCCCCTTGCACCAGCAGCCGAACGCCTCCGCGGCCCGCGCTCACCAGATCCATCCTGAAGTCGTGATTCCAATCGAGCGCCAGCAGCCCACCTGGCGATGCCGGTTCGACGGGCGGGTTGTCGGATGGGGACGGCAGGATGATCTCGGGCCCGTCGATTCGTCGCAGCTCGGCGCCAGCAGTGGCGAAGATTGCAGGGGCACTGCTGCCGTCCAGTGACACTGCCAACACCGCCGTCCATGGGGTGGTGCGGGCCGCACCAACCGTCTCCCGGCTGAACGTGAGCGATTCATCGGCAGGTGACGGCATCGAGCTCGGTGACGGCAGTTTCAGGAAACGCTCGAACGGCTCGGCGATGAGCTCATCCCCGGGGCTCACACGGACACGGCCCTCCTGAAAGGCTGGTGTCGGCAGCAGGACGTTCCTGAGAAACGTGCTTGCCCGCGCCGCTCCCGGGAAATCCTGCGCCGTAACCGCGCGCTGCAGCGAATCGTAGTGCTCGATGGTCGTGGCGGGCCAGGCGGCCCGCAGCCCGCCGAGCCGCGCGAGCGAATCGCCAAGCGCCGCGATCTCGCCGCGTTTGGCAGCCAGGCGGGTGCGTTCCACAAGCACTGCCAGGTTGTCAGGTTCCAGGCCGAGGAGCTCCTCGAGCTCCTGCTGCGCTTCGGCATCGGCATTCTGACCACTCGAGCGCTCGATCTCCTGAACGAGTGTGAAGCGGGCTTGCAGGTTGCGGGGATTCAGGTCGACCGCTCGCCGAAGATGGGCGATGCCCTCCTCGAGCCGGCCCTGCATGGTGGCCATTCGTCCCAGCAGGAAGGCAATCTCGCTGCTCTCGGGTGCGAGTGCCGCCGCCCGCTCGATCGGTGGCTGCGCGGCGTCGAAGTCGCCAAGCCGGAGATGCACCAGGCCCAGATTCGCCCACGACGCTGGCTCGGCGGCGACCAGTTCCGTGGTGCGCGTGAACTCCTGCCTCGCCCGGTCGAGCAGGCCGACCTGAAGCGACGCCAGACCGAGGTAGAAGCTGCGCGTCGCGCCTTCGGACACCTCCGAGCCTGGAGCTGGAAGCCGGTCGCTCCGCTGACTGACGAGATAGACGCCAGCCGTCAACGCCAACAGCGTCAGTCCGGCTGCCAGGCCCAGGATCAAGTGTGTGCTGCTGGATTTCACGTCACGACCAAAGAAGACGGGATCGGACACGTAGCCCCAGTCTAGCCGGTATGCGGCAGGCCAGTCGCGCACCTCGATCGGTCGAACAGCCGCGACGGCCGAGCCGCATCAAATCCGCCGGCGTTGATGAGGCGCCGATCGAGCCTGCAGGTCCGTCTCTGCAGTGCAGCGACGTGCGGATTTTTGGACGGGAGGGGTTCGCGAAGGCGCCCATGACAATTGGTAACAAATGCGGCTTTGATCCCCCCGACGAGCGGCACTGATAATCCGCTGAGTTTGGAACGACTCGAAGTTACAACAGGTCCAGGTTCGCGCGGACCATCGCGAGCGATGCACTGTGGCCGTCAGAAGAGGTGAAGAACCATGGATGTGACGAGACGAACGCGGCAGGCAGTGAGCGTCAGCCTGGCGCTCGCGGCAGTCGCCTTGAGCGTCGCGATGATCCCGCGTGCCAGCGCGCAAGGACGCGGGCAGGCAGTCACGCGATCACTCTCTGATCCGCTGGTGACGGATCCGATCATTCAAGGTTCCATCGACATGCACGCGCACCAGGATCCCGACAGCCGGGGCCCGAGCTACGGCCAGGCGGCGCGATCGATCGACGCGATCGATCTCGTCAAGCGGGCCAAGATGGCTGGCATGCGAGGCTTCGTCATCAAGCAGCATCTCGATCAGACGGCCGGACTCGCCTACTACATTCGCAAGCTGTACCCGGAGATGGAGGTTTTCGGCGGCATGGGCTCGAACCTCACCATCGGGCCGAAAGTGAACCCGTGGGCGATCACGCACATGACCGAGATCAAGGGCGGCTGGGGCCGGATCGTGTGGATGCCGAGCTGGGATTCGGAGCACAGCTCGCACGAGGTGAAGGGGTGGAAGCAGCCGGCGTTTGTCTCCGTGGCCCGGTGCCCGGGCGGCGGACCGTTCTGGGCGAACTATCCAAAGCCGTGCGCCAACCCGGAGCTCCTGCCAGAAGTGAAGGAGGCCATGTCGGTCATCGCGAAGGCCAAGACGCGCGACAGCAACGGCGACTTGATCCTGGCAACCGGCCACAACGGACCTGAAGAGGTCAAGCTGATGGTTGAGGAAGCGGTGAAGGTGGGCGTCAAGCACATCATCATCACGCATCCGCTCCTTTCGGCCGTCGGCATGAGCCACGCCCAGATCAAGGAAGTCGTGGGTATGGGGCCTGAAATCTACGCCGAGTTCACCTCCCAGTTCGGTCGCGAGAACGCCTCGGCGGAGACGCTCAAGAACTATGTCGACGGCATCCGTGCGGCGGGTGTCGAGCACGCCTTCGTGTCGAGCGACACGGGGCAGCTGAACTCCATCTATCAACCCGATGCGCTGGCCATGGCGGCGAAGGCGCTGCGCGCGCAGGGATTCACGGATAAGGAACTGGATCTGCTGTTCAGGGTCAACCCGGCGAAGATCCTCGGAATTGCGCCCCCGCCGGCGCTGAGCCGGTAGTCAGAGTCTGAGCAGAACGAGAGATCGCCGCCTGTCGCCGCCTGTCGTGGGGACCTTCGCGTCGAAACAAAGGTGTCCTCGCGGGAGGGCCCGATACAGTGAACGAGCCGACAAGCGGCGGCTGCAAACAAGGAGAGCCCATGAAGAGACGTGCCGTCGGTTCAGTGCTCGCGGCGATGTTGATCGCCCTGTCGTCGAGTTCCACGTCTGCTCAGTCCGGGACGCCTCCGACGGCGGCCACCGACGTGACCAAGGCGGATATTGAGGCGGTCTTGAAACACCCGCAGGGTGGAGGCGATCGCCAGATCAAAGTCGTGGACATGGGCAAGTACAACGTCGCGATCGGCGTCCTCCACAGGAATGCCGTCAAGCCCAGCGCCACCGGGACGGTGAACGGCATCGCACATACCGAGGTGACGGAGGTTTACTACATCACGTCGGGCGGAGGGACTCTGGTCACCGGTGGAACGATCCTGAATCCGAAGCCGCTCGCCGCGGACGCCGAGGTCGTGAAGGTGGCGGTTGGGCCCAGCGTCAACGGCACCTTTCAGGGCGGCCAGACCCGAAAGGTATCTGCCGGCGACATGGTCATCATTCCACCGGGCGTTCTTCACGGGTGGGCCGAGGTGCCGGACCACGTCACCTACGTCAGCGTTCGGCCCGACGCGGGTCACATCCTGCCGGCCGGGTACGTTCACCCGGCCGTGAAGAAATAGCGTTGGCGATGAGCCCGGACAAAACTAGCGCGCAGGACCTAATGGTTGCGATGACGAGCGCCGAGGGTGGCGCCGTTCCGCCGAACCGATCATCAAACGTGAGGAGAACGAACATGGTAGGACGTGGCCGGCATGTGGTCTCGCTCGTGGTGTGGTGCGTCGGCCTTGCCGTGGCGGGCGCGTGTGGCGGGACGACCGGACCCGAGTCGAGCGAGGTGGCGGCGGCCGGCGGCGGCCAGGCCGCGCCGGCTCGCGAGGCGCCGGCGCCGCCGATTGAGCTGGTGAAGACCAACACCATGGCCAATCCGTATCGGATGCTCCCGAACTGGCCGAACCTGGAGGGCATCAAGCCGGGCGCCGCCATCGGGATCGTCCCTGACGGCACGGGTGGGCTCTGGCTCCAGCACCGATCGGATCCGGGCGTGCTGCGCATCGATACCAATGGCAAGATCACCAAGCGCTTCGAAGGCGTGACCTTCTCCCAGGCGCACGGTCTCTGTCGCGACCGCGACGGCAACTTCTGGGCAGTCGACAGCGGGCCCTTCGGCGATGGGCCCGATGTCGGTGTCAGGGGCAACCAGGTCTTCAAATACAACCCGGACGGAAAGCTGCTGCTGACGCTCGGCCAGGCCGGCGTCGGCAAGGCCGGCACCGACACGTTCATTCAGCCGAGCGCCTGTCGGGAGACACCGGACGGCAACATTCTCATCGCCGACGGCCATTGGCCCCGCCCGACCACCATCCAGCAGGACGGCGACCGGCTGGTGTGGTACTCGCGCGACGGCAAGTTCCTCAAGGAATTCGGCCGTCACGGCAGGGGCCCGGGCGAGTTCATGGGCCCGCACGGGCTCGCGTTCGACTCCCAGGGTCGATTGTTGGTGGCCGACCGCTCGAACAACCGGATCCAGATTTTCGACAAGGACATGAACGTCGTCGACGAGTGGGCGCATTTCGGGCGACCGAGCAACCTCTGGATCCTGAAGGACGACACGTTGCTGGTCGCCGACTCGGAGTCGAACCGGCGCATCGGCGGCGCGGCTGACGCGCCGGAAGGCGGCGGCAACGCGATTCGCAATCCCGGATGGAAGAACGGTATCCGTATCGGCAGCGCCAAAGACGGATCGTTGACGCACTTCATCGACGGGACGCGGCCGGAGGGGCTGGGAGCGGACGAACTTGGCAACATCTTCGGCGGGCTGACTGGCGGTTGCGATACCAGCGCGTCAGGGGGGTGCCTGCAGAAGTTCGTCAAGAAATGAGCCCTGAAGTTTTTTAGTTCGTGTCAGGAAACACGTGCCGGCGGATCCAATTCCTGCTGGCTGAGCTCCACGGGGAGGCCCATATGAAGCTACTTGCGAGAATCGGCGCCGTCTTGTCGCTAGCCGTATTTTTCACGCCATTGATGTCAATGGCCCAGGGCACGAGCGCCGCCAGCATCACCGGCGTGGTGCGGGACGAGTCGGGCGGCGTACTCCCAGGTGTGACGATCGAGATATCCAGCCCGGTCTTGATCGAGAAAGTCCGATCGACCATCACGGACACTGATGGCGCCTACCGGATCGCAGAGTTGCGGCCGGGCACCTATCGGGTGACCTACACCCTTCAAGGCTTTTCGGTCCTCGTCCGCGATGGCATCGAGCTCAGCCCGAGCTTCACGGCCACCATCAACGTCGTGCTCATGGTGGGAAGTCTCCAGGAAACCATCACGGTGTCCGGGGAAACGCCGCTCATCGACACGTCGACCCTGACGCAGCAGAAAACGATCACGCGCGAGCTGCTGACGGCGGTGCCAACCTCCCAGAGCGCTCTCGGAATCGCCTCGTTGATGCCGTCGGTGGTCCAGCCGCCGAACGCGCAGGACGTGGGCGGCAGCATGGGCGAACGATCCGTCCGCATCTCGATCCATGGATCGAAGACCTCCGACGCGCGCCTGCGGCAGGAGGGGATGATCTACAACGCCCTGACGCCGGGAGGGGACTACGGCACGACCGGCCTCGAAGGGACCGGCCGTGGCTACTACGTCAACCCGTTGGCGGCCAGCGAGATCGTCATCGACGCCGGGACGATGGGCTCGGCGGAGTACGGAGTGGGAGGCGCGCAGAGCAACTCCATCTACAAGGACGGCGGGAACGTCTTCAGCGGCGCGATCTTCGGGGCATGGACCGGCCACCAGTTGCAGTCCGACAACCTGAGCGACGAGTTGCAGAGCGCGGGTCTCAGCCAGGTCAACACGCTGCGGAAGATCTACGATGCCAACTTCACGCTGGGCGGTCCCATCGTACGGGACCGCGTCTGGTTTTTCGGTCACACGAGGGCCTGGGGTGTCGACGGCCGGCCGGCGGATCTCTATCGCGACGCGAACATCGATGCCCGCGTCATCGGGGCGCCCGCCGCCGTGTGGCAGTATGCGCCAGACCTGAGCCAACCGGTGGACCAGCGGGAGATCGACAAGGGCGGTGGCTTCAGGCTGACGGCGCAAGCCACGTCGAAGGACAAGTTCACGTTCTCCTATGACAGGCAGAAGAATTTCCAGGACTCGCTGAGCGGCGCGCTCAACCTGGGCACCACCAAGGTCGAAGGCAACGGGCCGTACTGCCAGCAGCACTCCGTCTACCAGGGCACCTGGGTCCGCCCGCAGTCGAACCGTCTGCTCTTCGAAGGAGGGGTGACCGTCAGCCGCTTCAACTTCGGCGACTGGGGCACCAAGCTCGACTTGAGCACCTATTCGCAGTGCGGCGAGCAGATCGACAGCAACGTGTCGATCAACGACACCGGGTTCGGCTACACCTACAACGGTGGCGGGAACAGGACCCTGAGCCTGTCGCACCAGTCCAACGGCCGGTTCTCGGCGTCGCTGCTGAGCGGCGCCCACAATTTCAAGTTGGGCACGTCGTGGATGTACGGCCTCGGGGGCGGGCACCGCGTGTTCTCTGACCGCTCGCCGTCGCAGGTGGCCAACCTGCCGGTCGCTTACAGCTTTCTCCGCGGCGTCCCGACGGGGCTCACGCAGTATGCCTCACCTCAGTTGACCATCGCCCAGCTGAAACCCGACCTCGGGATCTTCGTGCAGGATCAGTGGCGGGCGACCGAGCGGCTCACCGTCAGCCTTGGCCTGCGGCTCGATTGGGTCCGCGAATCGGTGCCGGAAACGTGCGAGCCCGGTGGCCTGCTGGTGGCCGCCCGTTGCTACGACGCGTTGGAAAACGTGCCGAACTGGAAGGACCTGAATCCACGGATGGGCGCGGTCTGGAATCCGACAGGGGACGGCAGAACCGCGATCAAAGCCGGCCTCAACCGCTACGTCGCCGGGGCCACGACCGGGGCCGCCACCGCGTTCGCCCCGGTCAACGCCACCGTCAGCAGCACGACCCGCTCATGGGCCGACGCCAACACCAACTTCCTCCCGGACTGCAATCTGCGGAGCGCGGCGGCCAACGGGGAGTGCGGCGCACTCGCCAACGCCTCGTTCGGTCAGGATCGCTCGACGGTGAACCCCGATCCAGACTGGATCAACGGGTGGGGAAAACGCGGCTACAGCTGGCAAGCGTCGATGTCCGTCGATCGCGAGCTCATGCAGGGCATGTCGGTCACTGCCGGCTACTATCGGACGTGGTACGGCAACTTCATCGCCGTTGACAACCTCGCGGTGACCCCCGCTGACTACAGCCCGTACAGCGTCACGGTGCCCGACGATCCGCGGCTTCCCGCCAACATCAGGGGCCAGCAGATCACCGGACTCTACGACATCAACCCGAACAAGTTCGGCCAGGTCGACCAGTTGGTCACCCTTGCGGACCAGTATGGAGATCAGAAGAACGTCTACAACGGCGTGGATGTCCTGTTTCAGGCTCGGCGCGGCCGCTTCTCGGCCAGCGGCGGCTGGAACGTCGGCAACTCCGTCCAACTCGGCACGACGGCCGGCGGAGCGGTGTCATCCGGCTCAGAGTCCTGCTACGTGGTTGACTCACCGCAGGAGCTGTTCCACTGCAAAGTGAACAACCCCTATCAGAGCCGCTTCAAGACCAACGCGTCGTATCTCATCCCGTGGCAGGAGATTCAACTGGCGGTGGTCTACCAGAACAACCCCGGACCGCACTACACCACGAACATCAGCTACACGACCGCACAGATCGCGCCGTCGCTCGGCCGGCCGCTCTCGGGCGGAACGCGTAGTGTCACGATCGAGGTCGCGGATCCGTACTCACAGTTCGGGGAACGAATCACGCAATTTGACGTGCGGGGCAGCAAGATCTTCCGTCTGCCCGGCGGGCGCCGGATTCAGCTGAACGCCGACCTGTACAACGCCATGAACTCGAGCGCCGTGATCAATCTCTTCAGCACCTACAATCTGGCCGACGGAGGCCTGCGTTGGAGGTCGCCAACCCAGATCATGGATGGCCGCCTGGCGAAGTTCAGCGTGCAATTCGATTTCTAGTGCCGGGCACAGAGAGGCTTTCTTCTGGTCGTTCTCTCTCTGGAGCCGGGCGGGCGGCGGTGATCGTTGTGACCCGCTGTTTCTGAATCAGCAAGGGTTAGAGTACTAAGCACGCGGCATGGCTGGCACGAGGAACTTCGTGCCAGCCGTGCGATCGGACAAGGAGTCACAATGCGAAGAGCAGCGAGTGCCTGCTTAGTCCTGCTCCTGGCCAGCGCCGTCGTCACGGTCGCTCGGGCAGGAGGGCAGGCAGGCAGGGGCAGGGGCACGACCATCCTCGAACAGGCGCCGACGGATCGTGCGATCCCGATCCCGAAGGAGAAGCTTGCGCAGTACCTGAAGGACATGGATGCCAAGCGGCTCCAAACGCTTCGAATGATTGAAGGTGGAAAGTTCAACGTCAACATCCGCCGGATCACGAACGCGGAGACGGCGCTGGTCCATCCGAATACGATCGATCTGTGGGTGGTGCTGGATGGCGGCGGAACGTTGACGACGGGCGGCAAGCTCAACAACGGCAAGATCGTCGGGGGCGAGTCGAACCCGCTGAAGGTCGGCGACGTCGCCTTCATCCCCAACGGCGTCCCACATGGGGTCAGCGGCGTCAACGGAAACATCACCTGGTTGAACGTCCGCTGGGACAGCGACTGGCCGGCCGACGCACAGCTCGGGGCCGGCCGCGGCCGTGGGGCGGCTCCCCCCGCGGCCGGGCGCTCGGGACGCGGCGGGATGCAGCCGATCGAGTATGCGCCCACCGATCGCGCGGTCTACATTCCGAAGGAGAAGCTGGACGCGTATCGGCAGGACATGGAAGCGAAGAACATCTCAACGGTGCGGATGATCGAAGGTGGGCACTTCAACGTGAACATCCGCCGGGTCAAGGCGCCCTCGAGCGAGGTGCACCCGATCACGATTGACACCTGGGTGGTGCTCGAAGGGGGCGGCACGGTGAGCACCGGTTTCAAGACCGAGGGCGGAAAGCCGGTCGCGAACACGGGCGTCAGCGCACCGGCAAAGGTCGGTGACGTGTTCTTTGTCCCCGCCAACCTGTCACATGGCTTCAGCGCGGTCAACGATGTGGCGGCCTGGCTGAACATCCGATGGGATGCCAATTGGACCAAGTAACCGGCCAGGACTTCGGGTCTGTGGCCCTGGAGCAGTTGTGATGCTTCGGCACATCATCGGCGCGACCGCGGTCGTGGCCGTCCTCATCGGCGGGGGCAGCGCCGGCCAAACCCCCGCGGCTCAGTCCGCCGCGACGATGGGCATGCCCGTGTTCCAGGTCGATACCACGTGGCCGCCGCCGCTGCCGTACAACTGGCTGGTGGGCCACGTGCCGTCAGTGGCGGTGGACTCGCGCGATCACGTGTTCGTCTTGTCCCGTCCCAACACCCTGCCCCCTGAGACTCGGGCGCGCTCGGCGCCTCCGGTGCTCGAGCTCGACGAGAACGGAAAGTTCGTCAGCGCCTGGGGCGGGCCTGGCATCGCCGGCTTCGACTGGCCGGACAGCGAGCACGGGATTTCGGTCGACTACCGGAACAACGTCTGGATTGGCGGCAGCGCGCCGGTGGCGCCGTCGCTGTTCGAACGCAACGACGACATGCTGCTCAAGTTCACCCACGACGGGAAGTTCCTCCTGCAGATCGGCGGACGGGACAAGAGCCCGACGTCCCAGAAGCCACCGGTCGTCGGCGGGAACAAGGATCCGAACAGCGTTCATCAAGCAGCGGACGTGTTCGTGTTTGCGAAGACGAACGAGGCCTTCGTGGCGGACGGCTATGGCAACCGCCGGGTGGTCATTTTCGATGCCGACACCGGCGTCTTCAAGCGGTCCTGGGGTGCCTTCGGGAACGTGCCAGTCGACGTCCTTCCGGTGCCGGCCCCGCCCGGGCAGCCGGCGGGAGGCGGTCGTGGGCGTGGCCGTGGCCAGGCCCAGGCGCCGCTCGATACCGAAGGTCCCGGCTCGCCCGTGTTTGCCAGTCCGGTCCACGGGATCAAGGTCTCGAACGACGGGCTCGTGTACGTGGCGGATCGCGGGAATCGACGTGTGCAGGTCTTCACCACGGAAGGCAAGTACGTGACCCAGATGTTCCTCAATCGCGGCGGTCCTTCGAACGGATCGGCGGCCGGCGTGGCCTTCTCGCCCGATCCGGAGCAGCGGTTCATGTATGTCGCCGACTATGGCAATTCCCGCATCGCGGTCGTGGATCGCAAGACACTCACCGTGCTGTATCAACTCGGCCAGCGGAGCGAGAAACCTGGCGACTTCCAGGGCCTCCATCACCTCGCGGTCGACTCGAAGGGGAATATCTACACCGGGGAAGTGTCGCCTGGCGCGCGGATGCAACGGTTCGCCTTCAAAGGGCTGTCAACCTCCACGCCGCCGAACGCGCTGACGGCCGAGCAGTTGCGAAGCTCGAAGTGATTGAGCGGTCTCACGGTGGACAGGGCTGCGGTCGATGGATCGCATCGCGCGAAGCCGTGGGCGCCGCATCGATGCGGGTCGAGCGAGCCGGCGCGAGCAGCCTCGTCGGAGGAACTCGTCGCGCGCGTCTACTGTTCCGTCGCGCGCGTCTACTGTAGCGGGTCGTAGCTGGCGTCGAGAGCTCGCGCCGGTCGCCTGGTGATCTCGACCGACATGCGGTTCGGGCGAAGAATCAGTTGGGCGCCCGGCTGATGAGCTCGACCCTCACCCCGTTCGGATCCTCAACGAAGCCGTATCGGAGCGTGCCGAGGCTGCGCGGCTCGACGACGCTCTTCACCCCCCTGGCCTTCAGCGCGCTCATCGCCGCGTCCACGTCGTCAACGCGCAGCGCGATGTTCTGGATGGCGCGGTCGGAGCTCGGCGCCGGCGTGTCGGCGCCGCTGCTGGCCGCCAGCAGCCAGACGCCGGAGTAGCGCAGCCCGTCCACGCGGTCCCTGAGCTTGGCGCGCTCGCCTCCGAAGTTCTCCTCGTACCACGCCAAGGTCGCCTGCGGATCCCGCACCCGTAGATGCACGTGGTGAAAGCCGCGACGTTCCGAGTCGTCGACGATCTCGATCTTCACTCCCCACGGGTCTTCGATGTACGCGTACTTGAAGATTCCGGGACTGTCTCTGGGCGGTGACAGCACCTTCGCGCCGTTCGCCTCGAAGTCTTTGATCTTCGCTTCGATGTCGGGATACGAGAGCCCGATGTGATCGATGACGCTGCCGGCGCTCGGCTGCACCTGCGGCGTCCTCACGATAGTGACCACGACGTTCCCGAAGAGCACCTGTCCGGTTCCCGGCGCAGGAGGCGGGGAAGGGGTCGCACCGAGAGTCTTCACGTACCACTCGGCGGCTTTCTCAGGATCCGATACCCGGATGTGAACATTGTCATAGCCGACCGTCTTGATCGCCGGTTCTGCGGCGTGCAAGGCCGATGCGAGCAACGCGAACGAAACGGCGAATAGAGCAGTCTGCTTCATGATGTTCATCTGAATGTGCCTCGCGCAGTCCTGGTCGCGGCGCGCACCATGCTGTTCGAGGGTTCTCCGGCGGCTGCGCCGGGCCGTCCGGGCAATACATCATACTTCCCGCCCCGACACGTCGTGCCATGGTGCCCACGACGGGTTGACGCGGGCTGGTCGCGTCCACGTGAGATCGCCGGCTACGGCAGGCTCAACGCCACGAACTCGGCGGGATGGTCCCGTCCGCCGATTGCCACGACCACATACTGCTTGCCCTTGTGCATGTATGTCATCGGTGCTCCCGTGACACCCGCGCCGAGCTCGGTCTCCCACACGGTTTCGCCGTTTTCCTTGTCGAGCACCCGAAACTTCTTGCCGCCGCCGCCCTCTGGGGTCCTCACGTTCACCTGATCCCCGTCGGGCGCGAAGAGCAGGGTTCGCGTTAACAGCGGCGCGCCACGCGATGCGTGCCCGAGCGGCGGCAGCTTGAGCGATTTGAGCAACGGATGATCGCGCGGGCCGTCGCCGTTCGGCACCATCCACATGTGCTCTCCCCGATTCAGGTCGATGGCCGTGATGCGGCCGTACGGCGGCTTCATCAGCGGCAAGCCGCGCGGGCCGAGGAGCAGTGCGCGGTTGGACGCTCGGAAGCGGAGATCCGTTTGCCCCGGGTTGCCCGGCAGCAGGTTGGCGACGAACGGGTTGGTCATCGACGGTACGTAGAGAATCTTCGTGTTTGGATCGAATGCCGCTCCGGTCCAGTCAGCGCCTCCGACCGATCCCGGCAGCTGAATCGTGCCCTTCGTCGCGTCCGGGCCGTCGCCGACGACCGACGGCGGCGTGAAAACCGGGCCGTAGCGGTACTGCTTGACGATCTCGATCGCTTCGGCCCGCAGCTCGGGTGTGAAGTCGATCAGGTCGTCGATGGTGACGCCCTGACGGTCGAAGGGTGGCGGCTTGGTCGGAAACGGCTGCGTCGGGGATGACCGTTCACCAGGTACTGTCGATTGCGGAACCGGTCGTTCTTCGATCGGCCACACCGGCTTGCCCGTGACCCGGTCGAGCACGTAGGCGAACGACTGCTTCGTGACCTGGACGACCGATTTGACCGGACGTCCGCCCACCATGATGTCGGCGAGGATCGGGGCCGCCGGGTTGTCGTAGTCGAACAGGTCGTGATGGACCGTCTGAAAGTGCCAGACCATCTTGCCGGTTCGCGCATCGAGACACACCACGCTGTCGGTGAACAGGTTGTTGCCCGGCCGGTGTCCGCCGTACATGTCGTTGGTCGGGCTCGTGGTCGGCACGTAGACGTACCCGAGCTCGTCGTCGGCGCTCATCGGCGCCCACACGTTGCCGGCGCCGACGAAGCGCCACGATTCGTCGCCCCAGCTTTCAATCCCGGGCTCACCCTCGCGCGGTATGACGCGGAAGGTCCAGCGAGGCTGTCCGGTGCGCACGTCGAACGCCCGTACTTCACCGGCCGGGCCGCCCATTTTGGTGGCCGAATCCTGGTCCGCCATCGCCGAGCCGACCACGACGAGATCGCGAACGACCAGCGGTGGTGCGTTCCAGAGGTATTGGCCATTCACGCTGAGATCGACCCTGCCCTTGTCACCGAACCCGCTGAAGGGCTCCCCGGTCTTGGGATCGAGCGCGTATAGATACTGTTTCTGGTAGGTCAGGATCCGGGCGTCTCCGCCCTCGCTCCAATACGCGACCGCGCGTAGCGCTCCGCCGAGCCCCGGACTGCCGGCCACGCCCGCGGCGGTCTTCTGTGTCCACAGCGTTCGGCCGGTTTCTGGATCGAACGCCTCTGCCGATCCGACGGCGTTGGTTGCATAGAGCACGCCGTCCACCATGATCGGCGTCGAACGGTAATTGTTCGACAGCCGCAGGCCCGGGTTCGCCGCAACGAGCTCGGGATCGATGTGCGGCCGTCTCCAGGCAACCCGGAGCTTCGACACGTTCGAGCGGTTGATCTGATCGAGCGGTGAGTACTTCGTCGAGGCATTGTCTCCGGCGTAATAGCGCCATTCGCCCTTCGCTGGATCGTCCGCCGCCGCACCGGACACCGCCGCGCACGCCGCAAGCACCACCAGCAGCCGCCCGGCCGCTGACCAAAGCCGTGGGGTCATCACGCCTTCCTCCAGAGCAAAGAACCGTTGTGAATGGCCGTCCGCAAGAACATACACCGTGTGGAGGCCGCAGCAGCTGATCATTGTCCTTTCGGGAGCGCGCCTGGGCGCCCTGGCGCGGGTGGGCTCAGGCTCGCCCGGCTCGCGGCGGGTTTCTCGGGTATGCTCGTGGCGTGCAGGCACCGGCCCGTTGGCTGGCCGCTGCGATCATGGTCGCAGCCGTGGGTTGCGACGACACGAATGCGCCTTCCTCTCCCACCCCCGACCCGCAGCCCGGCGACCCGGTAACGACCGCCCGTATCGTGTTCCTGGGTGCAACAGCAAGGCGGGCGGATCTTCCTTCCTCCGCGGAGGCGTGCGTCAACGGTGTCGGGCCGACGCACATCCATCCAAGCTGGCGGGGTTTCGCCGCCGTTGCTCTCCAACCGATTCCGCCGAACCGGTACGAGATCTCGTTTGCCGATCTGCCCGCCAACCGCCGGGTCTCGTTCCGCATCAACGATCACAACGCGTGCGACGAAAACCCCACCGGAGCGGTGACCCGAAACGTATTCGTGAACGACGTCCGTTTGAGTCAGAACGCGACCACACCGGGCAACGGCGATGAACCGGGGTTCGCGCTCACGGTCGCATCGAATGGGGCGATCAGCCAGTGATGGTGCGCGCCGCACGCTCCTGAACAAGACTCCTCCTCCCGCTCGAGGTGTGGATTCGATTCATTGACGGAGCCGAGGTTCGATTCATCGACGCGCTGACGTGCCGGGAGCGACCGGGACTTGACACATTCCTGTATAGGCATATGATTGGGACCATGCCTCGGGCCGCCACGACGTCGGACGCCTTCAACGCCATCGCCGAACCGCGTCGTCGCGACATTCTCGACTATCTCGCGCCACGCGAGCGTCCGGTCGGCGACATCGTCCTGGCGGTGGGCCTGGCGCAACCGTCCGTCTCCAAGCACCTCCGGGTGCTTCGCGACGTCGGCCTGGTTGAGGTGCGACGAGACGGCCGCCATGTGTTCTATCGCACGAACGCGGAGGGGATTCGACCGCTCCACGAATGGACCAGCCGATTCGAACGGTACTGGCGCCACCAGCTCGCGCGGGTCAAGGAACGCGCCGAGCGCAATTGAGGCCGCCTGAGGAATGACCGAGAGGAGACATCATGACTGCGATCGCTCCAGCCATCGAGAATCTGTCACTCAACATCACGGAGGAAGTCCGCGTCCGCTCCTCTCCCACCGCGACGTTCGCGGCGCTCTTGGAGGAGATGGGCCGGTCAAACGAAGGACATAACGGCGCGCCGATGCCGATGGTCCTCGAGCCTTGGCCCGGCGGCCGTTGGTTCCGCGATCTCGGCGACAACAACGGGCATCTTTGGGGTCATGTACAAGCGATCAAGCAGCCAACCCTGCTCGAGATCACCGGGCCACTGATGATGTCATTCGCCGTGGCTTCGAATCTGCAGTACCGGCTCACACAGGTCGACGGCGGGACGCTGATCACGCTGCGTCACACCGCGCTTGGCCTGTTTCCAGACGGGTATCGAGAGGCGCTGTCGCAAGGCTGGCCAAACCTGTTCGACCGCGTTCGGCGAAGAGCTGAACAGCCGTAGCACGTCACACGGTTGACATCCAAGAACGGAGAACGGAGGATCGAGCCATGGCGTTGATCGACAGCTTGTTGCAGGAGCTCGAGCAGGAAACGCAGACGACGCGCCGCGTTCTCGAGCGTGTTCCCCAGAGTCATCTGGCGTGGCGGCCGCACGAAAAGGCGAGGACGCTCGGGGAACTCGCTCTGCATGTCGCCACGGTGCCCGGCGGGGTCGCTCAGCTCGTGGCCTCGCCGTCACCGGCTCAAGCGCCCCAGTTTACCGACCCGAGCCCGAAGAGCGCCTCGGAGCTCGTTCCAGCGCTCGACCAGAGTATCGCGACGGCGAAGAAGGCGCTCGGCGGCATGGACGACGCCGCGCTGATGGCGACGTGGCGACTGATGCAAGGCGAACGGGAGCTGTTGGCGGTGCCCCGGGTGGCGATGCTGCGGTCGGTCATGCTCAACCACTGGTACCATCACCGCGGGCAGTTGACGGTGTACCTGCGCGAGCTTGACGTGCCGATCCCCTCGATCTACGGCCCGAGTGCGGACGAGAACCCCTTCGCCTCATAGGGCGTGCGTGTCCGCTCAGCCCGAAGACTGAATCCTTCCCTGAGTGCGAGGTGGTGCGCGCGGTGGAGAGCGGGCGCATCTTCGACTCACGTCGTGACTCGTTTTCCCTATACCCGGTGGCTCGCGGCCTCGACTGTCTCCTTTCGATTGTGAGTCGAGTGATCGGGGAGGCGGGCGGTCCCAACTGTCGGCACCGAGAACGTGGTGTTCTCGGTGCCGCGGGTCAGCTCTTCCGAAATGTCGATCGGCGCCCGTCGTCGGTCACAGGGGGCCAGCATACGCCGCCCCGAGTCTTTCATCCTCACGAGCGAGCGCCGACGATGTCAGGATCGCTGCAGCGCCACAACCAGATCGTCGAGGCGATCGTAGCTGATGCCCGCACCGTGGGACATGCCGGACGCGAGGACCATGTCGCGCACCTCCAGCGACGGATAGCGCACGGTCGCCGTCATTCGTGTCCTGCCGCCCTCGTCGGTGAGCTCGGTTGTCACCACCGAGACGCTGTCGGGAAACTGTTCGAAGATCTCGGTGAACACGAGCCGACTCGGCGGCGTGATCTCGCGGTACTCGCCGGAGAAGGCGGCTTCTCCCTGGGGGTGGCTGTTCACGAACCGCCACCGACCGCCGACGCGAAGGTCGATCTCGCATACAGGCACGGAATAGCCCTCGCCGAGGCGCCCCCACCACTGTGTCACGTGCTCGGGCTTGGTCATCGCCTCGAACACCAGGTGTCTCGGGGCACTGAACAGGCGCGTCATTCGGATTTCCTGGTCCGACGGGGTTGTCACCTTGAAGCTGTCGCTATTTACCGCGTGGCTTACGACCATGACTCTTCTCCTCCTTGGTTGTGACATGTTGTAGATACTGGTCCAACCGATCGAGCCGCTCTTCCCAGATGTGCCGGTAATGCTCGGTCCAGTTGGCGACTTCCTTCAAGGGGCCCGCCGCGATGCGGCACCGCCGCCACTGCGCCTCCTTTCGCCGGGCAATGAGGCCGGCGCGCTCGAGCACGCGGAGGTGCTTCGAGACCGCGGGCATGCTGATGTTGAAGGGCTCGGCGAGCTCGGAGACCGAGCGCTCGCCTGACAACAGACGGGCCAGGATGGCCCGGCGCGTCGGGTCCGCCAGGGCGGCAAACGTTGTGCTCAGCTGATCGGTCGACATCTTTGATAAACCTTACGGTTAATTAACCCATTGGTTTTATACATACGCTCCTGCGCCGGTGTCAAGCCGGAAATCCGCTCACCGGGATCCCGCCTCGCCGCGGGCCATGATATATTTGTCAAGACAGATATATGAACGAGCTCCTCCCCGGAATGGAGACGTTGTTCAAAGCGCTCGCCGACTCGACACGGCTGCGCATCCTGGGCTTGCTGATGACGGGTGAGGTGTGTGTCTGCCACATCCACCAGAGCTTGAAGATCCCGCAGCCGAAGGCGTCCCGCCATCTGGCGTACCTGCGCAACTCGGGGCTGGTCGCCACCCGGCGCGATGGCCTCTGGATTCACTACCGCATCGCGGATCTATCCGACCCCGTGCTCAGGACGATCAGTGACACGGTGCGGCACGCCCTGACGCACATCGACGCGGTGCGCCGGGATGTCAAGCGCCTGCAGCACAAGACTGGCAGCTGCGTCGCTGCGCCGAGCCGCATGCCGGGTGCGGCCTGCTGCGCCAGAGCGACCGCCGCCGCGCCGGGAGGGAGCAATGGCACCGAGCATCGAGCGCGCACGTGAGCGCGATACCGACGCACTCTTGGACTTCCTGCGAGCCAGCGAGCTGCCGACCGCAGGCCTCGTGGATCATCTCAGGACGACCATCGTGGCGCGGGAAGGCACGAAGATTGTGGGGAGCGCGGCCCTGGAGGTGTATCCAGATGGCGCGCTGCTTCGCTCCGTCGCCGTCGCATCCGAGATGCAAGGTCGGGGGCTCGGGAGCGACCTCACCAGAACGGCGATCCGCATGGCGCACGACCTTCATGCGCCAGCGATCTATCTGCTGACGACGACCGCCGGGCGGTACTTTCCGAAGTTTGGTTTCGAGCGCATCCCGCGAGCCGGCGTTCCGGCTGGGGTTCAGCGCTCCGTCGAGTTCGCGTCTGCATGCCCGTCGAGCGCCACGGTGATGCGGAAACCGCTCGAAGCCGCCTGAACCTCATGCCGATCAGAATCGGAATCATGGCTTCGGTCGAATAGAGCGTCTCGCATCACGCGCCGGCTGGGGACGCGAGAGCCTGAGCTCGTCCAAATCAACGAAGTGCCCGCACTGCTGGATCGCGAGTGAGTCGTGGCCGCATCGGCGCATGCGTGACCGCTGCCAGGCACTTCAGGGGCTGCGAAGGACCTCACTTTGATGGGCGCCGGACTCGCGCCGACGAGACTGACACGCGAATGACACGCTGGCTCCTACAGTCGTCACGAAAGCCGAAAACCAGCCGCGCAAGGAGGATGAATTGATTGGTCGGCTTCTGAGAATGTGGTGGACGTTGGCCATGGCTGCGCTCATTCCAACGATCGCTCTGGCTCAAGTGGTGACGACGCCTGCCGCGGGCGATACGCCGCCTGACAGCACGCCCGCCATCAGGATTGGCGGGACCCTCTTCACGAACTACACCTATCAGACAAGCCCGCCGACCACGGACGCGGACGGTAACATCGTGAAAAAGAATTCCTTCGACGTGACGCGTGCCTACATCAACGTCACGGGAACCATCTCACGCCTTCTGGCGTTCCGGATCACCCCGGATGTCAGCCGTGAAACCAGCACGGCGAGCTCGTTGTCGGGCAGCCTCCAATTCCGGCTGAAGTTCGCATACCTCCAGGCGAACTTAGACGACTGGATGCCGAGTGGCTCGTACGCCAGATTCGGAATCCAGCCGACGCCGTATCTCGACTACTCGGAAGGAATCTACCGCTACCGGTTCCAGGGGACGATGTTCGTAGAGCGGGCCGGGTACTTCGCTTCAGCCGACGCGGGCGCGTCGTGGCGCCTCGCCCTTCCCTCGAACTACGGTGACATCCATGTCGGCGTCTTCAACGGTGAAAACTACAACAAGGCCGAGGTCAACGACCAGAAAGCGCTCATGGTCCGCGCGACCATCCGCCCGTTCGCGACGCTGGCGGGTGTCCTCCAAGGGATCCGCGCGACAGTCTTCTACGACGGTGACCACTACATCGCGAACGGTGAGCGCACGCGGCTCGTCGGCCAGGCCACCTTCGAGCACAAGTACCTGAGTGGTGGATTCGAATACCTCGACG
The DNA here is from genome assembly GCA_009380045.1 of Luteitalea sp. Taxonomy (GTDB): domain Bacteria; phylum Acidobacteriota; class Vicinamibacteria; order Vicinamibacterales; family CAVVIG01; genus WHSN01. The sequence continues at coordinate 4,407 of WHSN01000006.1, read as the reverse complement.
CCAGGGATCGACCATCTGCCGCGGCTGACGCTGTTGAAACACGCGGGAACGGCTACTCGATCTGGGTGACCCCGCGATCATCGAGAGGCTGGGAGGCTCTGCTGCGCTATGACCACCACACCCCTGACAACCGATCGGTGTTTGCTCCCGCCGGGACGGCGCCGAATGCGACCACCACGCTCAACTCACAGAAGCAGAATCGCCTGATCGCTGGCGTCGCCTACTGGTTCCCCCTGCAGGGAACCGTCTCCTCGGCTCTGATGGTCGACTACGATGGTCAAAGATTCGACAACATCACGACGCTGCCTGTCCACAGCGTCGGCGCTCACGCACTGATCAACTTTTAGGGTGGCGATTCTGGCAAAGAAACGTCGTGAACCTTCGTGATCAGATGAACGACTGCTACGGCCGATCGAAAGGCGCTCGCCACCCCATCAGTGACGCTCGAGCGAGTCGGGAAAGTCAATCTGCCGGTAGCTGGGAAAGCGCATCGCCGGGGCACGCAGTAGTTCCGGCTGAACCACTGCAATCAGACGTTCGAGGCTCATTTCGACCGACATCGCTCCAGACGAGCTGACGACGCCAGCCGACAGCACCTCGTCCTCGTTCCACCATGCTTCTTTCGTGGCGCCCCGTGGGTCCAATGCCGTGAAGCGGACGAACCGCAGGCCGCCGATGGTACGAGCTTGCCTGGTGGGCTTCATCTCGCGAATCTGACCGGCGCGTATCCCCGGCATCAGCACGTCGGCCCACCCGGAAATGCCGAGCGTGTTACGCACTTCGCTTTCCTGATAGACGACAATTTCGCGAGCGGCGTGATAGATGGCGGAGCCTGATACGCGCCGCGGGTCAACCGGATTGCGCTCGAAAAGCCACTCCCGCCCGGCGCCGTCGTCGATGTGGATCCGTTCGGCGGTGCGTGTGACGCGTTGGCGGGTGATTGTGGATGCCCCCGCCTGCGAACGACTCCTGACGACGATGTCGAACGCCATCGGTGTGATGCGGTGCGCGGCGGGCGGCAGGGGTTCGGGCGGCATGAGTGGCGCGTCGGACGACCGCCGTGCCGGCTGCACCAGGGCGAATGGTGTCGTGGGGGTCGTCGGTTCACGGCTTTGCGTGGCAGTTGCGCCGACGCTGATGGCGGACAGGAATACGGCCGCGACCAGCCACTCGTGACCGAGGCTCTCGCCCTTCGGATGGATGCGCATGGTAAGGCAATGCCGGCGGTCCCGCACCAATGATCGGCAGGACCGCCACAACTGGATCGACTACCGCAGCCCGAGAGCCCGTTTCATCACGTGATAGATCTGGGCATTCTTCACCGTACCGTGCACCCGTTCGGATCCAGGGCCGATCGCGTAGATGGCGACGTCCTCGCCCGCATGCGTTTCGGAACCGAGCGGAACTGCCGCTTCCTGGAAGTACGTCTGGTGCCACGGCCCTGACGGGATCTCTCCGTTCCTGCCGGGAGTCACATCGGTCCTCGGATCCTGACGGGGCGTGCCGCGGTAACCCGGTCCGTTGAGATAGCCGAGCACCGTATAGGGAATGCCATCGCGGTCCGTGCTCTCGGACACGTGACCGGTCGACTGGTTCACGTCGTACACGAGGTCAAGCAGCCCGTGCCCGTGTGTCCCCGTGTCCGCATACTCCGGCACAGAGGACTGGATCTTGTAGGGCAGTTCCTGCAGCGGCCGCAAAGGATATCCCGCAATGTTGAACACATGACTGTGGTCCGCCGACACGATGATCAGCGTCTCTCGAAGGTCGACTATCTGCGCCGCGGCGCCAATCGCTTCGTCGAATGCCTCGGCGTCCGTCAGCGCGCGGTAGGCGTTGCCCTCGTGGTGGGCGTGGTCGATGCGCCCGCCTTCGACCATCAGGAAGTACCCATCCGAACCGCGCCGGGTGGCTCGCTCGAGCAACCGGATCGACTTGGTCGTCATCTCGGCGATGCCCGGTTCCCCCCCAAGGTCGGTTGGGCGGTCAACTTCATATTCCATGTGGCCGCGCTCGAAGAGACCGAGCACCGGCAGACTGGCCGGTGTCAGGGCGTCGAACCCGGCTTGGTCCCACACGTAGGTATAGCCGGCGGTCGCGAACTCGGCCCGAAGGTCACGACCGTCCGTCCGCGAGCCGGCGCCGCCCTCCTCATCGACGACCGTGGTCGGGACGAAGAACTGGCGGCCACCGCCCATCAGCACATCGATGCCGCGCTCGAGCCGGCGATTGTAGGTGGCGTCGGAGCGCAGCGCCTGCAGGGCGATCGCATTCTCGTTGTCCCTTTGGTTGATATGGGCAAAGGTGGCCGCTGGAGTCGCGTGGGTGATCCGGGCAGTCGACACGACACCGACCTTCATGCCCCGGGCCTTCGCCTCCTCGAGGAGCGTCCAGGGCGCCTGTCCGTCGCCGTCATGGTTGAAGTCGTTCGGCTCGGTTGACTTGTCGAGGCCGATCACGCTCTGGTTGGTGTTGACGCCGCTCATCATGGCGGTCATCGTCGGAGCGCTGTCCGGCGTGATCGAGTCGGCCGAGTAGGTCTTGGAGAGCGCCGTGTATGGGAATTGGTCCACCACGAGCTGACCCGCCACTCCCACAGAGAAAATACGCGTCGCCGTCACTGTCGACACGCCCATGCCGTCGCCAACGAAGAAGATTACGTTTCGCGCGCGCCGCCGACCCTGGGGCTCGTCATCGTCGTAGCGGCCTCCGAATGCTCCGCGGGCACCGGCGCCGGCGCCCGCAAGCGTAACAGTCACCAGGAACAGGGTGATGCCCTGCCAACGTCCCAACTTCATGTCTCGTCCTCCTGAGTGTCCCTGTGGCGGGACCCCCGGAGATTAGTGGTTGGGTGTGACGTCTCAATCACGCCGTGATGACAAGGATGGCAACATGCCGTGGAGCAGCATGAAAGGCGCAGACGCGGCTGATCGGCTGCGACGAGCCGAAGAGATCCGACGCACGAGGTGGCCATCGGTCAGAGGTTATCCGCGCATGAACAGTCCGACGGCAGCCGACAACGCGATCACCGCGACCGGCGGGAGCCGCGTTGCCGCGAGCGGGCCGACTCCAGCGACGGCTGTCGTGCGAGGCGTCCCGCCGGCCTTCGTCAGCGCGCGCCCCGCAACAGCGCGAGGTGCACGCCAGCGACCATGTGCATGTACCCGCCGACGCCCGCGTAGCGACGATCGGCGGCCGCCTGCAGATGCTCGAGCGCCCGGCCCCGATTGCCGAGCGCTTCGAAGTACAGCCCGACGTAGAGGTGCGCGTAAAACTGCCCGTCCGGACGCGCTCCCGCGGCGGTCATCACCCGATCGGGCTGGAGAACGCCACGAAACATCTCGTAAATCTCGCGCATCGGCACCCGGCCGTCGGGACCGACCGGCAGCAGCGCTGCCCGCGCCGCAGCCACCGATTCGCCGCGCGCTACGCACAGGAAGTGCCACGCCGCATTCTCGACGTCGTCGGGATTGACGGTGCGGTGCGACTCGAACTGCGCGCGGCAGTCTCGAAAGCGGCCCGCATAGTACTGCGCGATGCCGCGCTGCCATAGGTACGGCGCCTGGTCGGGCACGAGGCGCGCCAGGTCGTCGAACTCGGTCGCGGATTGTGCCAGCCGCCCGGCGGCGAACGAAGCGACGGCCCTGTCGAGCAGCGTCCGCGCGGTTGGCGGAACCGCTTGCGCGGCTGCGGCAACGCCGAACAGGATCGCTGCCGATGCTTGAATCCACAACTGAATCGCGCGCCGGGGACCCCGCACGATCCTGAACGACCGTCCGGCTGTGGGTCTCATCAGCGGCGCAGATCCAAACAGATCAGCGTGGTGTCGTTGCGAACGTAGACGAAACCGTCCGCCACGGCAGGATACGCCCGCACCGTGCCCGGCAGGATTTGCGCCCGCGCCAGCGGACGGAATGCCTGTGGCGAGGCCGGAGCCAGGATCATCTCGCCGCCTTCACGCATCACGAGCAGGCGGTCGCCGACCAGCGTGATCGTGCCGGCGCGAAACTGCTCTTCGTTCCACAGCACCTTCCCGGTCTTCAGCTCGACCGCCCGGAGGCTCGGGCCGAATTCCTGGCGTCCGTGATAGCCGTACAGATATCCATCGCGATGGACACTGGTCGCGTAGTGGTTCGACAGCACTTCGTCCGATGTCCACACGTCGACGAGCTTCGAACCTTCGAGACGCAGCACGCCGGCGCCAGGTCCGTACTGGGCCGAGATGAAGATCAGGTCGCCGATGACGAGCGGGGCTGCGACGTTGACCGACGACGCAACCCGCGCCCGCCAGTTCCGCTGAAACGCGACCGCACCGGTGGCCGGATCGAGGCCGAGGAGCCCGTTGCGCGTCAAGAACACCGCATAGCGGCGGCCGGCGATCGTCGCGGCGACGCCTGAAGAGTAGCT
>WHSN01000102.1 GCA_009380045.1 Luteitalea sp. | reverse complement strand
TTCTCCGGAGCGCACCCGCCGCCGTGTTCGTGATGGCGCTGCTGGTCCTGGCCGGGCTGGCGATCAGAAGCGGCCCGGCCGCGGCCGAAGGCCCACGCGCGCTTCCCATGCCCGCGGCCGATCTCGCGCCGGGGCAGGCGACTTCCGCGGTTGCCGTCCTCGCCGGCGGCTGCTTCTGGGGTGTTCAGGGCGTGTTCCAGCATGTCCAGGGCGTCACCAGCGCCGTGTCCGGCTATGCCGGTGGTGAGAAGAGAACAGCGGAATACGACCGCGTCGGCAGCGGCACGACCGGGCACGCGGAGGCCGTGCAGGTGACCTACGATCCGCGCCAAATCAGCTATGGACGGCTGCTCCACATCTTCTTCTCGGTGGTTCACGATCCAACCGAGCTCAATCGGCAGGGCCCGGATATCGGACCGCAGTATCGCTCGGCGATCTTCCCCCTCGACGCGGAGCAGGCGGAAGTCGCCAAGGCCTACATCGCGCAGCTCGATCAGGCGCAGGCGTTCAAGAAGGCCATCGTCACCAGGATTGAGCCGGACCGCCCCTTCTATCCGGCCGAGAGCTATCATCAGGACTTCCTGACGCGCAACCCGAGAAACCCCTACATCGCCATCAACGACCTGCCGAAGATCGAGGATCTGAAGGGAATCTTTCCCGACCTGTACCGTGCGGTTCCGGTGCTGGTCGCCGGCGCGCACCCGTCGAAGTAGCTGCTGGCCGCCGAACGCGTTGCTATGAACCAGTCGATCAACGTGGCTGTTGCTGAGAACGTCTCGGCACTGCGCACCGACATTTACTTTGCGGAGCGCGGCCAACGGCGATATCAAGAAGGCGCTTCGGGTACTCGGGCGAGCGGGCAGGGGCAACCCGCCTGTCGCGGGCGATGAACGGCACCCCAAAATGATCGTCGCCGGAGTCGCCCAGTGTCATGGGGCCGTGACCGCGTGGTCCGGATCGCGCACGCTCACTTGTCACAGCGGCCGACGCCGTGATCCTCAGCCTCGCGTGCACCGAAAGACGCCCTCGTAGATGACTGGCGCGCCGCCAGTCTGGAGCGCTCCCGGCGGCGGCAGATTCAGTTCTCGGAGCGGAATCGACGGGTCAATCGCGAATCCAACCGCCTCGAGCTCGGTCACGAGCTGCTCAGCGGTCAGAAAGCACTGCGGCTGTCCCGAGAACTGCGTGAACACGAAGGATTCGTTCGGGGCCGGCTGCGCCTCCGCCGGCAGGGTATTCCGCGAGAACGTGAACACGAACAGAGCGCTCCGTGGCCGTGCGACGCGAGCCGCTTCCGCGAGCGCTCGTCTGAGCTCGCTGCCCGAGCGGGCGAGATTCCAGATGCCGTGAGCGACGATGAAGTCAAAGCTGCGGTCGGCGAACGGAAGCCCGTGCATCGCGGCCAGGGCGAGCCGCAACTGACTCTCGAGGCGTTCATCCCGCACTCGGATCGCGGCGGCGGCGAGCATGGCCAGGGAGAGGTCTACACCGAAGGCGCTCCACCCGAGACGCGCGAGCGGCACCGCGTTCCGACCCGCTCCGCAGCCAATGTCCAGCAGTCGCTTGGAGCCGGCGCTCCTCTCGCGTTCGGCGAGCTGCATCAGCGCGTCGTTCGGTGGCGACCGTGTGAAGCCAGCCACGGTGCCCGGGCTGCTCCACGGAGAACCAGCGAGCGGATCACGGTCGGCAACCTGAAGTTCAGTCCGCACGCAGTGCCTCGAGCGGGCTGATCCGGGCGGCGCGGCGTGCGGGCAACCAGCACGCCAGGAGCGCCACGCCCATCAGGACTAACGTCGTGGCGACGAAGACACCTGGGTCGCGCGGGCCGACGTCATACAGCAGCGACTCGATCAGTCGCGTGGCGGCAAAGGCGGTCACGAGGCCCACCGTGATGGCAGCCAGCGCCACGAACCCGCCCTGCCGCACGATGATCCCGGCGACGGCGCGTGGTTCGGCGCCGAGTGCCAGGCGCACGCCAATCTCACTCGTGCGTTGACTCACGGATGGAACGAGAAAGTGGCACACCTACCTACCGGCACGTGCGCGGTAGGCATGTCACGGAAAAACTCGAGGCGCCAACGTGTTGCTGCTCAGCGAGATGTTGGCGGGGTCGACGGGACTCGAACCCGCGGCCTCCGGCGTGACAGGCCGGCGTTCTAACCAACTGAACTACGACCCCTTTTCGTCCGACACTTCAGATCGGAATCCGACCGCTTCGGCGACACTCTCCCTGAGATTGGGCGGTACAGGATTCGAACCTGTGACAGCCGGCGTGTAAAGCCGGTGCTCTACCACTGAGCTAACCGCCCGGCCTGACCAGCGACGTTCCGGCTGCCTGCCAAAACGTCCCATTATACGTTGCCTTGATCAGCAGCAGCAACATCGCGACCACGAGTCCCGCAACGGCGCGATACTCGTGGTTCGCCATCGCCTGCGCCGCGCTGAAGCGCCGAACGCCGCCGTCCTCAGGGCTCGACGCCCGATCGGCGCCGCGACGATACCGATCGTAGCCCGCGCCGAACCGGTCGCGCAGGAACGCCTCCTCGCTCTGAATCGCCGCGGTGATGGTGACGCCGAGATAGCCAACGATGATCAGCGCGACGACCAGGCTGTTGCAGGCCACCGCCAGCCCGCCACCCATGATCGACGAGCCGGCGTAAAGCGGATGCGCAGACCACCGGTACGGCCCGGACGAAGTCACCTCGCGTGACTTGTTCAAGTGACCGGCGGCCCAGATGCGCAGCGCTTCCCCGGCGGCCGCAACGACGCCACCGGACAGCAGCGTGGCGGCCGTCGGCCGCGCCAGCCAGAGCACGATCGCCGCCGACGCAAACCCGAGCGGCACGCGCCTGCGCGCGAGCGCTCCGGTGAGCCAGCTCCGCACCCGCGGCCAACTCCTCAAGTCGAATGCTCGTTCATGCTGGATCCGCTATCAGCATCGCATCGGCGCCGGAGTCGGGATTCATCGGAGACGCGCGCGCTCCACCGCCTCGAGCCGGTGCTCCACCGCCTCGAGCACCTCCGCAACCTCGATGTCGAGCAGGCACATGCGCGCCCGCCGGCACTGGCGCAGGTGGTGGCACTCGCACACATCCGCCCTCGACACCACCCGATCGCCGGGAAGCCACGGACCATTCCGCTCCGGCCTGGTCGGGCCATAGATCCCGACCAGCGGCGTGCCGACGGCTGCGCCGATGTGCGTCGGCCCGGTGTCGCCCGACACCATCACCGACGCGTGCCGCGCCAGCGCGACGATGTCGGCGACGGTGGTCTGGGGCGACAACACCGCCGCGCCGCCTGAGGTGGCCGCCACTTCCTCGGCCAGCGGCCGCTCACCCGGTCCCCACAGGATCACCGAACGCAGGTTGTGACGCTCCCGAAGCGCGAGGCTGAGGGCGCCGAGCCGCGCTGCCGGCCATCGCTTGTTCCGCCACGCCGCGCCGGGATTGAGAAGCGCATACCGGCCGTCGGTCCGTTCGAGCATCGCGCGCGCCACGGGGGAATCCGGCACCGTGATCGGAAACTCCGGCGGCCCGGCGGGAACCCCCAGGTGCGCGAGCAAGCCCAGGTTGATGTCGACGACATGGCGGACCTCGGACAAAGCGTACATGCCCTCGCCACCGGGATCGTGAACTTCGGTGTACAACCGGCTGGCGAGCGATTCGCGCGCGTACTTGCGGTTGAAGCCGAGGACGCGCCGGGCAGCGGACAGTCGTGACACCATCGCCGATTTCAAGAGCCCCTGCAGGTCGATGGCGACCGCGTACTCGCGCTGGCGCAATAGTCGAATCGACGACAGTAACGTCGCGCCGCCGGCGCCCGCCGCCCGATCATTGACCGATATCCGCCGGTCGATCGCCGGGACCAGATCGAGAATCTCCCGGTGCTTCGTGCTGACCAGCCAATCGATCTCGGCCGAGGGATACGCGCGGCGCAGCGCCGCCGCGACCGGGATCGCATGCACGATGTCGCCCAAGGCGCCGAGGCGGACGATGAGGAAACGGGACAAGCTGATCTTCAGGCGTGGGTCATCGGTTGGTTGGCCCGGTCGGTGGTCGTTCGTCGGTCGGTCACTGGTCGTTGGCCGTCAGTCCCTGATCGGTGGTGGCTTGTCGCGTGTGCGGGCGATCCGGGCCAGCAGCTCGCGCGTGGCGTGATTCTTCGGATCGCCGACAATCGCCGTGCGGCCGCCGTACCCCCGCACGATGGCGCCTTCCGGCACCGTCTCCACGGTGTAGTCGGTGCCCTTGCAGTGCACGTCCGGCTCGATCAGCAGCAGCAGCCGCTCGACGGTGGGATCGCCGAAGATCACCACGTAGTCCACCCCGCGAAGCGCCGCGACCAGCTCGGCGCGGTCGGCGGCGCTCAAGATCGGCCGCCCCGGGCCCTTGAGCCCGGCAACCGATTCATCGTCGTTCACCGCGACGATCAGCCGATCGGCCTCGGCCGCCGCTCCCTGAAGGTAGCGCACGTGACCGACGTGCAGGAGGTCGAAGCAGCCGTTCGCGAGCGCGATCGTCCGGCCACGCCTGCGTTCCCGGGCGACGACCTCGACGAGCTCGGTGTCAGTGAGGATCACGGAGGGCCGCACCGTCCTTCTTGACGTCCTGCTCGATGGCGTCAGCCAGCTCGCCGGCCGCGACCGTGGCGGTGCCGCGCTTCATCACCACCACGCCGCCGGCATAGTTGGCCAGGCGGGCGGCCTCGTCGAACGACGCGCCGGCGGCGAGGGCGACCGCGCACGTCGCGATCACCGTGTCACCGGCGCCGGTGACGTCGGCCACTTCATCGGACCCGACAATCGGCACGTGCACCGTCGGCTGCCGGGGCTGGAACAGCGCCATGCCGCGGCTGCCGCGGGTGACGAGCACGGCCTGCATGCCGGTCCGGCGCAGGATCGTGCGGCCGGCCTGCTCCAGCAGGTTGACGTCGTCGTTGATGTGGAGGCCGAGCGCCTGCTCCACTTCAGACTCATTCGGCGTGCAGATGGTCAGGCCCTTGTATTCGAGCACCCGGTAGCGGCTGTCCACGAGCACTGGAATCGACCGCGTGCGTGCCCGGCTGGCCAGCGCACGCTGGATGGCGACAGCGAGCGCCGGCGTGACCAGACCCGAGCCGTAGTCGGAGAGGAGCACCGCCTCGCAGTCGCCGAGCGCGGCGATCAGCTTCACCTCGAAGGCGCGGCTCACTTCTGCGGACAACGGCCATCCGGTTTCGCGGTCGATGCGCACGACCTGCTGTTTCGCGGAGTGCATCCCCCCGGCGAGGATGCGGGTCTTCACCGGTGTGCGGTACTCGCGCGCGCGAACCACTTGGCGCCGATCCACACCGTGCGCGAACCCTCGCAGAAGCCGGCGGCCTTCCGCATCGGTCCCGACAATGCCGGCGAGCGCGGCGCGGCCGCCCAAGGAGGCGACGTTGTTGGCGGCGTTGCCGGCGCCACCGGCAACCACCTCGGTGGCGTCGTACTTCAGAATGAGGACCGGCGCCTCGCGCGAGACGCGGGCCACCTGACCGTAGACGAACTCGTCGGCGATCAGGTCGCCGACCACGAGGACGCGGCGGCCGGCGAAGCGCTCGACCAGCGCGAGCAACCGATCTGGGAGACTCATTGAGACAGGATCCAGCTGACCGCTCCGATCAGGTTGTCGACCACCGCGTCAGCGGTCAGGCCGTCAGGGGGCCTGGCTTCCTCCAGAGCGCCGTAGCCGGTACGAACCAGCAGGCCACGCGCGCCCACGGTGCGGGCAAGGGCGACGTCGACCCACCGATCGCCGACCGTGAACGACCGCCGCGGATCGACGCCAAGCTCTCGAACGGCGCGCTCGACGAGAGCGCCACCGGGCTTGCGGCACTCGCACGAGCGGGTGTACTCGGCCACCCGGCCGTCGGGATGATGCGGACAATGGTAATACGCGTCGAGCCGCGCGCCGCCGGCTGCCAGCAGCGATGCCAGGTGCCGGTGGATGTCCCCAAGCGCCGCCTCCGAGAAGAATCCGCGGGCGATGCCCGACTGGTTGCTGACCATGATCACCGGAATGCCGGCGCGGTTCAGCGCCCGGACGGCGTCGATGCTCCACGGGTACAACGCCATCCGATCCCGGCGATCGAGATAGCCGACTTCCTCGATCAGCGTGCCGTCGCGGTCGAGGAAGACTGCCGCTGTCACAGCGCCGCCTGCGTCGCCTCGCGCACCGCGTCGACGCTGATCCCGCGCATGCAGCGGTGCGTCAACGGACACTCGCGCAGCATGCAGGGACGGCACCATACCCGATGGGTGAGCACGATGCGGCGGCCGGGACCGAGGGGACGGGTCTCGCGCTCGTTCGTCGGCCCGAACATCGCCGTGACGCTCACGCCAAGCGCGGCAGCCAGGTGCATGGCGCCAGAATCGTTCGTGACCAGGGCCCGGCACTGCGTGAGTACCGCGGCAAGATCCGGCAGGCTGGTCAGGCCAATCAGATCGAGCGCCGCGGTCCCGGGCCTCAGGAGTGCGAGCAACTGGTCACCCGCGGCCCGGTCAGCCGCGCTCCCGATCAGCACGACGGTCACACCCTGGCCCGACAGATCGCCGGTCAGCTCGCCGAACGAGGCGGCCGGCCAACGCTTGGCGCCGCCGTACGCGGCGCCGGGCGCGCAGGCGACGAGCGGCCGACGGCCGTCCCAGCCTGCCGTGGTGAGGAGGGCCGCTGCCGTGTCGCGCAGCTCCGCGCGCACCTCGAGCCGCGGCTCGGGCGGTCCGCTCGCGAACCCGAGGCGACGCGTGAGGTGCTGGTAGTACTCGGCCTGGTGCAGGCGCGCCGGCACCGCGATCGCCCGGGAGAGCAGCAGGGCGCGGCAGTCGGATCGGTATCCCCAGCGCTCGGGGATGGCCGCCTTCCTGGCGATGAATGCGGCGTTGAACGAGTTCGGCAGCAGGAGGGCGGCGTCGTAGCGCCGCTCGCGCAAGCGGCGAACCGCCTCGCCGCGATCCTGAATCGTGATGGTTTCCTGAATGCCTGGGACCAGGGTGAAGAGCGGCGCGACTGCTGCCCGGGCGGCGACGTCGATCTGCGCGTCGGGCGCGGCACGCCGAAGGTCTGCCAGCGCAGGCAGCGACATCACCGCGTCGCCGAGCCAGTTCGGCGCGAACACGACCAACCGCATCAATCAGACTTCCCCGCGCTCTCTGCTGTGTGCTAGCGTTCCGAATTCGATGACCACCGGGCGCCGCCGCGACATCGCCGCCGATCCGCTCCTCGCCGTCGTCATGCCAGTGTTCAACGAGCGTAGCACGGTCGAGGCGATCATCCGCCGGGTACTCGCCGTGCCGCTGCGCATCGAGCTGATCGTGGTCGATGACGGGTCGACCGATGGATCGAGCGACATCCTCGACCGCCTGAAACAGGAACTGCCGTTCACGCTGCTCCGCCAGGCCAACGCCGGCAAGGGCGCGGCGCTGCGCCGCGGGTTCACCGCCGTCACCGGCGACATCGTGGTCATCCAGGACGCCGATCTCGAGTACTCCCCCGAGGAGTATCCGGTGCTCATCGAAGCGATTCGGAGCGGCGGCGCGGATGTCGTCTACGGCTCCCGCCTCCTCGGCGCCGAGCGCATGCTGCTCTTCAGGCAATACCTCGGCAACCGCCTGATTACGCTGGCGACCAATGTCCTGTACAACACGATGTTGACCGACATGGAAACCTGTTACAAGGCGCTCCGGGTGGACGTGCTGCGATCGTTGCGGCTCGAATCCGACGGCTTCGGCATCGAGCCGGAGATCACGGCGAAGATCTTCCGGCGCGGCTACCGGATCCACGAAGTGCCGATCACCTATGCCGGACGGGGATACCATGAAGGGAAGAAGATCACCTGGACGGCTGGACTGGTCGCCCTGTGGGTGCTGCTCAAGTATCGATTCGTCGACTAGTCCGCGTCCGCCGACGCCTTTGTCCGTGACGACCGCGTGAAGATTGCCCTGCTGCAGATCAACCCGACGGTCGGCGATCTGGCCGGCAACGCACGGCTGATTGCCGGCGCCGCCGAACGGGCCGCCGCGCTCGGCGCCGATCTGGCGGTGACCCCCGAGCTGGCGCTGGTTGGATATCTGCCGCGCGATCTGCTCCTCAGCAGCGATTTCATCAGCGACAGCTGGCGCAGCCTGCGAACCCTCGCCGCGGACATCGCGAAGGGGCCGCCGACAATCGTCGGCCTGCCCGAGCCCAACCCTTCGGACGAGGGCCGGCCGCTCTTCAACAGCGCGGCGCTGCTCTGCGACGGCGGCGTGCACCAGCGCTTCCGCAAGGGGCTGCTGCCGACCTACGACGTGTTCGACGAAGACCGCTACTTCGAGCCGTTCCACGGCGCGCAGGTCCTCGACATCTGCGGCCAGCGGCTCGGCGTCAGCATCTGCGAGGACATCTGGAACGATCGCGATTTCTGGAAGCGCCGCCGCTATCATCACGACCCGGTCGAAGACCTGGTGCGGGCCGGCGCACAGGCGATCGTCAACCTGTCGGCGTCGCCGTTCTCGGTCGGAAAGCCTGCCCGGCGCGAGCAGATGCTGAGCAGCATGGCCGCCAAGTACGCGGTCCCGATCGTCTACGTGAACCAGTACGGCGGCAACGACGACCTGGTGTTCGACGGCCGCAGCTGCGGGTTCAATCGGACGGGGGCGCTGATTGCCCGCGGGCGCTCGTTCGATGGCGACGTGGTGCTGTGCGATCCGGGCGCGGCGCCGATTCGGGACGCGCCCGATTTCGAGCCGGAGGGCGAGATCTGGCGGGCGCTCGTGCTCGGCACGCGCGACTACGCGCGCAAGTGCGGCTTCTCGAAAGTGGTGCTCGGCCTGTCGGGCGGCATCGACTCCGCGATCGTAGCGGCGATTGCCGCGGAAGCGCTCGGCGCAGCCAACGTGCTCGGCGTGCTCATGCCCTCGCCTTATTCGAGCCGCGGCAGCATCGACGACTCGCTCGCGCTGGCGCGCAACATCGGCGTCGAGACGCTCACGCTGCCGATCGAGATGGCGATGGCGGCGATGGAACGGACGCTGGCCGATGCGTTCCGGGGCACCGGGCGGGACGTGACCGAAGAGAACATCCAGGCGCGCATCCGCGGCAACCTGCTGATGGCGCTCTCCAACAAGCGCGGCGCGCTGCTCCTCACCACCGGCAACAAGTCGGAGCTGGCGGTCGGCTACTGCACGCTCTACGGCGACATGTCGGGCGGGCTCGGCGTGATCGCCGACGTCCCGAAGACGATGGTCTACCGGGTGGCGGCGTGGCTGAACGGCGCGTCTGGCCGGCCGGTCATCCCGGAAGCGATCCTCACCAAAGCGCCGTCGGCGGAGCTGCGACCGAACCAGACCGACCAGGATTCGCTCCCTCCCTACGACGTCCTCGACGAGATCCTGCAGCGACACATCGAGAAGCATCAGCCGGCCGACACGATCATCGGCGCCGGCTTCGACCCGCTGACCGTCCGTCGCGTGCTCCGCCTGGTCCGATCCGCTGAGTTCAAGCGCAAGCAGGCGGCCCCTGGGTTGAAGGTGACCGACCGCGCATTCGGCACCGGATGGCGGATGCCGATTGCGGCGAGGTTGGATCCGTGAGGGCGGTTCGTTCTTGCTCGAGAGCTGCTTCGTGGTTCTTCATGGCCTGGCGATCCGCGGTCGTGACAGCGCGCTGCGCTGGCCCCCTCTAGCCCGGCTCGACCGACGGGAACAGGTTGCGCTCGGCGTCCCCGAGAGAGCCGTTGTCGCGCCACCGGCGGTGCATCCACATCCAGAGCTCGGGGTGGCGACGCACGTACATCTCGAGCACGTCGGTGCATCGCTGCGTGAACTCGTGGATTGGATCCGCGCTGTCTCTCGGCGGTGGTTCGATCGGATGCTCGTAAACCATGCGGTAGCGCCCGCCGCCAAGCGGCAGCGCGAAGAGAGGCACGACGCGAGCCCCGGTGCGTAGGGCCAGCGCGGCGACGGCCGACGTGGTTGCGGCAGGACGATTGAAGAAGTCGACGTAGATGGCGTCGCGGCTCTGGATGTGCTGATCGATCAGGATGCCGACTCCGCCGCCGGCATGAAGCTGCCGCAACACCCTGCGCATCGTTTCCTGACGGTAGATGACGCTGTTTCCGGTGCGCGTGCGGATGCGCTCGAGGAGCTGATTGAGCGCGGGATTGTCGAGCGCTCGCGCCATCACCGCCATCGGCTGCAGCTTGATCGCGTGCACCATCGCCTGCAGCTCCCAGAAACCGAAGTGTCCGGTGACGAACAACACGCCGTTGCCGTGCGCGTAGGCAGACCGCACCCGCTCCTCACCTTCGAACTCCACCCGCGCCAGCATCGCTTCCGGAGAGAGCGTGCTGAACTTCAGCAGCTCGAACAGCAGCCGGCCAAAGTGCGTGAAGGCGCCGCGCACGATCTGACGCCGCTCGGCCGCACTGCGCGCCGGGAACGCCGCCGCCACGTTCCGCTGGGCGATGCGGCGGTGCGCCCGGTCCAGGGTGTAGGAGACGAGGCCCAGGAGGCTGCCGCAGGCGTCCACCAGCCGGCTCGGCATCACGCGCACGAACCCGATCACCGTCCGCACGGCGACGTACTCGAGGCGGTGCCGGATCAGGGTTTGGCGTGCAACTGCGGGCAGCGGGTGCGCGGGGCGGTCCGCCGCGGTGGCGGACCGGGTGCGGCGCGGGGCGGGCGCGTGCCCAGTTCGACATGACCGGTGCGATGCGCGCAGCCGCTCGAGCAGCCACTCCTCGAACGCGGCCCGAGGCTCGATCGCAACCGTCAGAGCCACGGGGCGGAGCGCCAGCGACCCGACATCGCAGGCTTCGAAGCGCACCGCGTCCTTGTCGGTGGTGACGATCGATGCGGCGCCGAGGCCGCGCGCCTGGGCGGCGATGCGGCCCAGGTCGCGGGCGCTGAAGGCGTGATGATCGCGGAAGGCGAGGGCGCCGGCGACCGACCAGCCAGTGGCGGCGAGGTCGGCGAATAAGCGCTCGGGCCGCGCGACCGCCGCCACCGCCAGCACCGGCACGCCGCGCAAATCTGCCGGCGGCGGCCCGACCGTACGGATCACCGAAAATGCGACCGGCACCCGGAGTTCGAGACCTACGGATGCGGGAGTTCCGGTGGCGGCATGCTCGTCCGAACGGCTCTCCGCCGTGACCAGCACGGCGTCGGCCGCCGCGGCCGCCGCGAGAGGTTCTCGCAGCCGGCCCGCCGGAATCACGTGGTCGCCCAGATCGTGCGCATCGACGAGCAGCAGATCGATGTCTCGCGCCAGCGCGAGATGTTGAAACCCGTCGTCCAGCAGGTGCACGGTGGCCTCGAATTGCTCTTCCGCCAGCCGTCCGGAGAAGAACCGGTCGGCGCCGACGAGCACCGGCACGCCGGGCAATGCTCGGGCGAGCATCAGCGGCTCGTCGCCCGCGACGTCGAGCCCGGCGCGCACGCCCGATCGGTCGGACACCACCGTCACGCCGTCCCGTGGCGATCGCCGCGCATACCCACGCGTGAGAATCGCCGGACGTTCGCCGTGCGCGAGCAGGAGGCGGGCGATGTGGGCCACCAACGGCGTCTTGCCGCTTCCTCCCGCCGTGAGGTTGCCGACGCTGACGACCGGTTGCCGAAGCGTGCGGGCGCGACCAGGTTGTCGCGCGTACCAGCCGCGGCGCCACGAGGCCACCGCACCGTAGAGGCTGCTCGCGGCCGTCAGGATCACTGCACCAGTCGGAAGCGGCGGACCACACCGCCGGCGCCGCCCGGCGGCAACAGCTCGGAGACCACCGTGAGCGTCTTGTCCTTGGCGCCGCGGTTAGCTTCGACCAGCGCCCGCGCCGCCGCCCCCAGCCGCGCCCGCCGCACCGGGTCGGTGACCAGGCCGAGGATCGCCTGCTCGAGCTCGCGCTCGGTGTGGACTTCGACCGCCGCACCGTTGGCGAGGAACGTGTCGGCGATTTCCGTGAAGTTCTGCATGTGCGGCCCGAACACGATCGGCTTGCCGAAGATCGCCGGCTCCAGGATGTTGTGGCCGCCGTAGTCGGCCAGGCTGCCGCCGACGAACACCGCGGTCGCGAGCTGGTAGAGCTGCGCCAGCTCGCCTACCGTGTCGAGGATCACCACGTCCGCCCGCGGGTCCGAATCGATCGGCAGGTCGGACCGGCGGACGGTGACCAGGCCGGTCTCGCGCGCGAGCTGCTCCGCTTCGGCGAACCGCTCGGGATTGCGCGGCGCCACGATCAGCAACGCGCCCGGTGCGATCGATTTCACGCGCTCGAACGCGCGCAGCACCGCCGCTTCCTCCCCTTTCATCGTGCTGCCGGCGACGATCACCACCCGTTTGGCCGGCAACCGGAAGAATCGCAGCACGCGCTCACGGGGTTTCCCGTGGACGATCGGCGTCGGCAGCTGCAGCGAATCGAACTTGAGGCTGCCGGTCACCGTGACGCGCGCCGGATCGGCGCCAAGATCGATCAGCCGCCGGGCCGACTCGTCGCTCTGCATGCAGAACCGATCGACGTCGCCGAGCACCCGCCTGAAGAACGGCCGGATCATCCGGTAGCGCGGGTACGAACGGGTCGAGATACGGCCGTTGATCACGATCGTGCTCACCGCGCGGGCGCGGCAGGCGCGGAGGAGGTTCGGCCAGATCTCGGTCTCCATCATCACGAACAGGCTGGGCTTCACGATGTCCAGCGTGCGCCGCACGATGAACATCCAGTCGAAGGGGAAATAGAAGACCGCGTCGATTCCCTGCAGGTTCCTCCGCGCCACCTGCTGCCCGGCCATCGTCGTGGTCGACAGGTACAGCCGCAGACGAGGGTAACGCTCGCGCAGGTCGGCGACCAGCGCCCGGGCGGTCAGCGCCTCGCCGACCGACACCGCGTGGATCCAGATCGATTCCTCGCCGTCGACGTTGAAGGCAATCGGCAGAAATCCGAGCCGCTGCCGCAGGCTGCCGACGTACTTGCCGTGCCTGACCGCCTGGTACAGGAAATACGGCGACACGACGATGACGCCGGCGAGCGTCAGCAGACTGTAGGCGAGGTACATGCCGCTCGGTAAGTGCCGGACTGAATGAGACTTAAGGACAATGCGCAAGGACAACGCGTAAGGACACCGAAGTATAGCGGCGCCGTTTGACCCCGCGCAAGCGCCTTCATTAGAATGGTGCGTTTGTCCCCAGGAGGAGCTGCGATGGCTGTGAGAGTCGGCATCAACGGGTTCGGGCGTATCGGCCGCAACATCATGCGGGCCGCGCTCGACGACAAGGACATCGACTTCGTGGCGGTGAACGATCTCACGAACGCGGCAACCCTGGCCCATCTGCTGAAGTACGACTCGGTGCTGGGAAACCTGCACGCCAGGGTCGAAGCGACGAAGGACACCATCGCCGTCGACGGCGACGAGTTCAAGGTGCTGTCGCTGCGCGATCCGGCGCAACTGCCGTGGAAGGATCTGGGCGTCGACATCGTGTTCGAATCGACCGGCCTCTTCACCGGCAGAGACGATGCGGCGAAGCACGTGACCGCCGGCGCGAAGCGGGTGGTGATCACCGCCCCGGCGAAGGGTCCGGACCTGACCGTGGTGCTGGGCGTGAACGACGACAAGTACGATCCCGCCAAGCATCAGATCATCTCGAACGCGTCGTGCACCACCAACTGCCTGGCCCCGCTGGCGAAGGTGATTCACGAGCGCTTCGGCATCCGCAAGGGTTGGATGACCACGATCCACTCCTACACCAACGATCAGCAGTTGCTCGACCTGCCTCACAAGGACCTTCGCCGCGCGCGGGCCGCCGCGCTCTCGATGATCCCGACCACCACCGGGGCGGCGCTGGCGGTCGGCGAAGTGCTGCCGGAGCTGAAGGGAAAGCTCGACGGGTTCGCGATGCGCGTCCCGACGCCGAACGTGTCGGTGGTCGACCTGGCGGCGATGCTCGACAAGAAGACCACCGGCGACGAGGTGAACGCCGCGCTCATGGAAGCCGCCGAGGGGCCGCTGAAGGGCATTCTGGCCTACTCGACCGACGAGCTCGTGTCGATCGACTTCAAGGGAAATCCGAACTCCTCGATCGTCGATTCGGCCTATACCAAGGTGATGGACGGCGACTTCGTGAAGCTGCTCTCGTGGTACGACAACGAGTGGGGCTACTCGAACCGCTGCGTCGACCTGCTGCGGATGCTGGTCAACAAGGGTATATAGAGAGATGGAGAGATGGAGAGATGGAAATTTCAGGATCTCAGGACTTCAGGATTTCTGGACTTTTCGGATCCCAGATTTGAGGATTTGAAGCTCCAGGACGGATTGACGATCGGAAGCCTGATCTCCGGCCCTGATCTCAAGATCCTGAAGTCCTGAGATCCTGAGATCCTGAAGTCCTGAAATCCTGAAATCCTGAAATCCTGAAATCCTGAAATTGAAGTGTCAAAACTCTCCATCCGCGACCTCGAGCTGAAGGACGCGCGCGCGTTCATCCGCGTCGACTTCAACGTGCCGTTGAAGAACGGCGTGATCGGCGACGATACGCGGATACGCTCGTCGCTGCCGACCATCCGCTATGCGCTCGAGCACGGCGCGACCGTCATCCTGGCGAGCCACCTTGGCCGTCCCAAGGGCAAGCCGAATCCGGAGTACAGCCTCCGCCCGGTCGCCACCCGCTTGTCGGAGATCCTCGGGACCAAAGTCGTCTTCGCCGACGCGTGCATCGGGTCACCGGCGGCAAGGGCGGTGCGCGAGGCGCAGGAAGGTGAGCGGGTGGTGCTGCTCGAGAACCTGCGCTTTCACGCCGGCGAGGAAAAAAACGATCCGGATTTCGCAAAAGCGCTGGCGGCGCTCGCCGACCTCTACGTCAACGACGCGTTCGGCGCCGCGCACCGGGCGCACGCCTCCGTCGAAGCGATCACCCGCTTCGTGTCGCGAGCGGCGGCCGGTCTGCTGATGGAACAGGAGCTGCGATACCTCGGTCAGGCGCTCGAGTCGCCCGAACGGCCGTTCGTCGCGATCCTGGGGGGGGCCAAGGTGTCGGACAAGCTCGGCGCAATCCAGAACCTCCTCGGCAAGGTCGATCGCCTGCTGATTGGCGGCGCGATGGCGTATACCTTTTTCAAGTCGCGCCGGCTGCCGGTCGGGCGATCGCTCGTCGAGGACGACAAGCTCGATGCGGCCCGCGACATCGAAGCCGCAGCCGCGGCGCGCGGCATGCGCATCGAGCTGCCGGTCGACCACGTCGTCGCCGAACGGGTGGAGGCGGGTTCGGCGACCGAGGTGCTGCTGGTCGGTGACCCGCGGATTGGCGAACGGCTCGGGCT
>WHSN01000120.1 GCA_009380045.1 Luteitalea sp. | reverse complement strand
GGAGGAGGCGCGGCGGGTCGCAGACCTGAATCTGGGCGGCATCGGACTGATGAAAGAGAGCCGGCGCTTCTACCCGAACCGGGAGCTCGCCGCGCACCTTCTCGGCTTCGTCGGGATCGACAACAAGGGACTTGGCGGACTCGAATCGGCGTACGACTCGCAGATTCGCGGACAGGACGGCGAGGTCCTGATCAGCACCGATGCGCGCGGCGAGGTATTCAGCCGTTCCGAGCGGCCACCGACGACCGGTTCGACGATCGAGCTGACGATCGACGCGTATCTGCAGCACGTCGCCGAGCGCGAGCTGCACGACGGCGTTCTGGCGCACCGGGCCGCCGGCGGCTCGGTGATCGTCATCGATCCCCGCACCGGCGAGATCCTCGCAATGGCGAACGAGCCGACGTTCAACCCCAACACCTACCGTGACGTTCCCGAAGCGACGCGCCGGAACCGGTCGGTCCAGGATCTCTATGAACCGGGGTCGACCTTCAAGATCGTCACCGCGTCGGCCGCTCTCGACGAGAAGGTGATGCCGATCGACGCGATGATCGACACCGCCCCCGGCTACATCCGCATCGGCAACAGCCAGGTCGACGAGTACGGCGGGAAGAACTACCATCGGCTGTCGTTCAGCGACATCCTCGTGAGGTCGAGCAACGTCGGTGCAATCAAGATCGGGCTCAAGGTCGGCACCGAACGGTTGAGCCGCTACGTGTCGCGGTTCGGTTTCGGCAAGCGCGTGTCGCCCGACTTCCCCGGCGAGAACCCGGGAATCGTCTGGAAGCCCGAACAGTGGACCGAGCGGGCGCTGGCGTCGGTTTCGATGGGGTACCAGGTCGCGGTCACGCCGCTGCAGATGGTGGCGGCATTCAGCTCCGTCGCCAACGGCGGCGACTACGTCGAGCCGCGCGCCGTGCGCGCGGTCTACCGCGACGGCCGGCGCTACACCGTGAAGCCCCGTATCGTCCGCCGCACCATCACCAAGGACACCGCCGCCGCGGTGACGACGATCATGGAAGGCGTGGTCGAGCGCGGCACCGCGACGCTGGCGCAGATCCCCGGCTACTCAATCGCCGGCAAGACCGGCACGGCATCGAAGCTGATTGACAAGCGGTATTCCCGGTCGGAGAACAACGTGTCGTTCGCCGGGTTCCTGCCCTCGAGAGACCCGGCGGTCGCGATCATCGTGATGATCGATGCGCCGCACGTCGGAGGCAGTACCGGTGGTGTCGTCGCGGCCCCGATCTTCAAGCGTATCGCCGAGGCGACACTCCGTCACCTGGGCGTTGCGCCGACGATCAGCCCGGCGCCGCCGGTGCTGGTTGCGCGCGGGCCCGAACCCGGGCCGCCGTCGAAGTCGATCTCGGCGGAGTCGCCGACAACCCTCGACGTGATTGTCGGCGAGGCGCCGGACACGATGCCCGACGTGCGAGGCATGAGCGCGCGCGACGCGATGCGCCGCCTGGCCAGGCTCGGCCTGTCCCCGAAGCTGCAGGGCGACGGCTTCGTGTGGTCCCAGACCCCAGATCCGGGCGCGCCGATCCGGGACGGCGCCGAGTGCCGCCTGATTCTGGGCCGACAACCGGAACGCCAGGCGACAAGTGCGGCGCAACCATGACCTGGGCAGAGCTGCACGGCGCGCTGCGAGAGCGCGGGCAGATCCGCGCCGGCGGCGCGCCGCGCGTGAACGCCGCCAGCCGCGAGGTCCACGGCGTCGCCTACGACTCCCGGCGCGTCTCCCCGGGAAGCGTGTTCGTCGCGTTGAAGGGCCAGCATGTCGACGGCGCGGCCTTCGCGCGGGAGGCGCTCGCGCGCGGCGCCGCCGCCATCGTCTCGGAGGCGCCGGCGCCGCCGGGGGCCGAGGTGCCGTGGACCGTGGTGCACGACTCGCGGCTCGCCCTCGCGATTCTCGCCGTGACGTTCTACCGACACCCGAGCGCCGAGCTGAAGGTGATCGGGATCACTGGCACCAACGGAAAGACGACCACGGCGTATCTGGTCGCTAGCATCTTCGACGCCGCGGGCGTCCGCTGCGGTCTGCTCGGGACGGTCGGGTACCGCGTCGGCGATGAGGTGCGCGAGGCGACACGGACGACGCCCGAAGCGCCGGATCTGCAGTGTCTGCTGCGCGACATGGTCGACCGAGGCTGCGGCGCGTGCGCGATGGAAGTGTCCTCCCACGCGCTGTCACTGCGGCGCGCCGACGGCATCGTGTTCGCGGCGGGTGTGTTCACCAACCTGACCCGCGACCACCTCGACTTCCACGACGACATGGAAGCCTACTTCCAGGCGAAGCGGCGCCTGTTCGAGATCCTCCCCGGCGACTCGCCCAGCCTGATCAATCTGGACGATCCCCGCGGTGCGTCGCTTTGCGAGCTCGCGGCACGGCCAGTCACCTACGCGATCAGTCGACCGGCCGACATCATGCCGGGACCGTTGTCGATCTCGCTCGGCGGGCTGTCATTCGACGTCCGGACCCGGCGCGGGTCGCTTCGCGTCCGTTCGTCGCTCGTCGGTCGGCCGAACGTCTACAACATCCTGGCGGCGGTCGCGACGGCGGTTGCCCTGGACGTGCCGTTCGAGGTGATCGAGAACGGCATCGCCGCCCTGGAAGGAGTGCCCGGGCGCTTTCAGCTGGCATCCGGCGGGACCGACGACGTGACCGTGGTCGTCGACTACGCGCACACCGACGATGCCCTGCGCAACCTGCTCGAAACCGCGCGGCCTTTGACCCGCGGCCGCGTGATCACCGTGTTCGGCTGCGGCGGCGATCGCGACCGCACCAAGCGCCCTCTGATGGGGGTCGTCGCCGGGCGGTTGAGCGACGTCTTGCTGATCACCTCGGACAATCCGCGCCACGAGGACCCCAGGCGCATCATCGAAGAGATCCGGCTCGGCATCACGCCCGACACACGGCGCGACAGCGAGCAGCAGATCCTGACTTACGTCGATCGCCGCGACGCCATTCTCAAGGCGGTTGAACTGGCGAGAGCCGGCGATCTCGTGCTGATCGCCGGCAAGGGCCACGAGAAGTATCAGGCAATCGGGACCAGCGTGCTCCCGTTCGACGACGTCGCGGTGGCGCGCGAAGCGCTGAGCCGGAGGCGCAGCAACTCCGGTGTCGTGTAGGACCGATGCTGTATCACCTGCTCTACCCGTACCACACCCAGCTCTCGGTGCTGAACGTGACGCGGTACATCACCTTTCGGACCGCCGCCGCGAGCCTGACGGCGCTGGCGATCAGCTTGGTGCTCGGCCCGTGGATGGTCCGGCGGCTGCGCGAGTTCCAGATCGGTCAGGTGATTCGCCAGGAGGGGCCGACCTCGCACCGGGCGAAGGCCGGCACGCCGACGATGGGCGGCTTGCTGATCCTGACCGCTGCCCTCGTGCCGACGCTGCTCTGGGCCGACCTCACCAACATCTATGTCTGGATCGCGGTGCTCACGACAACGGCGTTCGGCGGGATCGGATTCCTCGACGACTACCTGAAGATCGTGCGGCGCGATCACCACGGTTTGCGCCCCCGCTACAAGATCGGCTGCCAGGTTCTGGTGGCCACGGTCGTCGGCATCGTGCTGCTGGTGATGCAGGAGAACGGGGCGTACAACACCCGGCTCATCTTCCCCTTCTTCAAGGGCCTGATTCCAGACCTGGGATGGGGATACCTGCCGTTCGCCGTCTTCGTCCTGGTCGCATGGTCGAATGCCGTGAACCTGACCGACGGCCTGGACGGCCTGGCCATCAGCACCTTCGCGATTGCCGCCGCCACGTTCACCGCGCTCGCCTATGTCACCGGCCACCGTGTCCTGGCCGAATACCTGCTGCTCGTCAGGTTTCCGCAGTCGGCAGAACTGACCGTCTTCTGCGGCGCGCTGGTCGGGGCGTCCCTCGGGTTCCTTTGGTACAACGCCTACCCGGCCGAGATCTTCATGGGCGACGTCGGGTCGCTGGCGCTCGGCGCCGCGATCGGTACCGTGGCGACGCTGATCAAGCAGGAGCTGCTGCTGGTCGTGGTCGGCGGAGTGTTCGTGCTCGAGGCGCTGTCGGTCGTCATCCAGGTGGCGTCGTTCAAGCTGACGGGCAGGCGCGTCTTCAAGATGGCTCCGCTCCACCATCACTTCGAGCTGATCGGCTGGAGCGAGCCCAAGGTGATTGCCCGCTTCGTGATCGTCGGAATCATCTTCGCGCTCTTCAGCCTGACGACGTTGAAGCTGCGGTGAGGAGCGCATTCACGGTGGCGGGACGGCGGGTGGTGGTGGTGGGGGCGGCCCGCAGCGGCATTGCCGCGGCGGAGCTGCTGATTGAGCGGGGCGCGCGGGTGACGCTGACCGATCTGCGAGCCGAGGTGCCGGAGGCGGGACGGCTGCGGAGCGCCGGCGTGACCCTGGCGCTTGGCGGAGATGTGGACCAGACGTTGACGTCGGCGGAGCTCATCGTGCTGAGCCCGGGCGTGCCGGCGACCGCGCCTGGCGTGTCGCGGGCGCGCGCCGAAGGTATCCCGGTGATAGGCGAAGTCGAGCTCGCCTCTCGATGGCTCGCCGGGCGCGTGATCGCGATTACCGGGACCAAGGGGAAGTCGACCACCGCGTCGCTGACCGGCCGGATGCTCGAAGCGGCGGGATTCAAGGTCACCGTCGGCGGCAACATCGGCGCGCCGCTGAGCGCGCAGGTGTCGGTCTCGACCGCCGATACCCTGCACGTCGTCGAAACCAGCAGCTTTCAGCTGGAGACGATCGACACCTTCCATCCCTGGGTGGCGGTGATGCTGAACTTTTCGCCGGACCATCTCGATCGGCACCTGAACGTCGAGGCGTACGCGGCGGCCAAGACGCGCATCTTCGAGAACCAGACCGCCGGCGACTGGGCTGTGATCAACGCCGACGATCCGACAGTGCTCCAGATGGCGAGAAAAACCAGGGCCGCGATCCGGCTGTTTGCGCGCGACCGGAGTATCGCTGAAGGCACGGCGATCGAGGACCAGTGGATTGTCGAACGCCGCCGGCGCGGCAGCACGCCGTTGCTGCCGCTCGATGCGATTCACCTGCTCGGTGCGCACCTGGTCTACGACGTGATGGCGGCGGCGACGGTCAGCGCCCTTGCCGGTGCGACGGCGACGGCTCTGACCCGGGCGGTTGAAGGGTTCGGCGGTCTCGAGCACGCGATGGAGCTGGTTGGCGAGGTGAACGGCGTGCGGTTCGTGAACGATTCGAAAGCGACGAACGTGGAATCGGCGCTGCGCTCGATCGAGAGCTTCGAGTCGGGACTGGTCGCGATTATCGGCGGCCGCTTCAAGGGCGGCGATCTCCGGCTGCTGCGCGACGCCCTCGGCGCCCGTGCCCGGGCGGTGATTGCGATTGGCGAAGCCGCGCCGCTGGTGCGCGACGCGCTGTCGGACATCGTCGCTGTCCACGACGCCGCGTCGGTCGGCGAAGCGGTCGCGATCGGGCTGGCGTTGGCGACGCCGGCGGGGGTGGTGCTGCTGGCGCCGGCGTGCGCGAGCTTCGACATGTTCCGCGACTATGCCGACCGTGGACGGGCGTTCAAGGAAGCGGTGAAGAAGCTGCTGTGAGTGGTGAGCTGTCGTCAGTCGGTCTCCGCGGTGGAGGACCGGCTGCTGGGAACGCAGGCTGCCCCGGCCTGCGAAGCCGGTGCCTTGATCCAAGGCCGACTGACGACTGCTGACCACTCACCGCGCGGCGGCCTGCCGGGGAGGCCGGGCCGCTCCGGACGTGGCTTTATAAACGAGGATGGCGAGAAAACTCAAGTCTGACTCGGTGCTCTTCTTCGCCACTGTCCTGCTGGTGGCGCTGGGCATCCTCATGGTCTACAGCGCATCGGCGGTCGTGGCGATGGAGCGCTACCGGCAGCCGTATCTGTTCCTGACCAAGCAGGTGCTATGGGCGGCGCTCGGCATGGTGGTGCTCGGCCTGGTGATGCGCGTGGACTACCACGTCTACCGGCGGCCGGTGTTCATCTGGACG
This sequence comes from Luteitalea sp., assembly GCA_009380045.1. Lineage (GTDB taxonomy): Bacteria > Acidobacteriota > Vicinamibacteria > Vicinamibacterales > CAVVIG01 > WHSN01. The sequence continues at coordinate 7,534 of WHSN01000120.1, read as the reverse complement.
TGCCTCGGGGTGGTCACGCTGTCGTTGATCGCGGTGCTGTTCAGCCGTCCCGTGAACAACGCGCACCGCTGGTTCGGAATCGGCGGGCTCGGGATCCAGCCGTCGGAGCTGGCGAAGCTGAGCGCCATCTTCTTCATCGCCGCGCTCCTGGAGCGGCGCATGCACCGGATCAACGAGCTCGGTTATGCGGTGCTGCCAATCGGGATCGTCGTCGCCTGTCTGGCTGGGCTGATCCTGATCGAGCCGGACTTCGGGACGTCGATGTCGCTCGCCCTGATCGCCGCAGTGATGGTGTTTGCGGCCGGATTGAACTACGGCTACGTCCTGGGGGCGGCGCTCGCCATGCTGCCGCTGGTGGCCTACATCGCGATGGGGGCGGAGTACCGGCGGCGCCGGCTGCTGGTGTTCCTCGATCCCTGGCAGTACCCGCTCCACGAGGGTTTTCAGATCATCCAGTCGCTGATCGCCGTCGGCACCGGCGGGCTCTCGGGTCGCGGATTGATGAACGGAGTGCAGAAGCTGTTCTTCCTCCCGGAGCCGCACACCGACTTCATCTACGCCGTCATCGCCGAAGAGCTCGGCCTCATCGGCGCGTCGCTCGTGCTTCTCTGCTTCTCTGTGATCACCTGGCGCGGCCTTCGAGTGGCGCTGCGCGCCCCAGACACCTTCGGGGCGTTTTTGGCCCTCGGGCTCACCACCATGGTGGCGGCGCAGGCCTTCGTGAACATGAGCGTCGTCCTGGGGCTGCTGCCGACCAAAGGACTCCCGCTTCCGTTCGTGAGCGCCGGCGGGTCGTCCTTGCTGATCAACCTGTTCGGCATGGGGATCCTCTTGAACGTATCGCAGCACGCCTCGTCCGAGGCATGACTGCCGGACATGACGACGACGAGGATCCGGGTCGTGATCGCCGGTGGCGGCACCGGAGGACATCTCTATCCGGGGATCGCCGTTGCGAGAGAGCTGCTCGTCCGACGGCCCGGGACCGAGATCACGTTCGCGGGCACGGCGAAGGGCATCGAGCGGGTGGTGGTGCCGCGGGAAGGATTCCCGCTCGACCTGATCAGAAGCGGCGGGTTGAAGGGGAAGTCGCTGGCGCGACGGGTACAAGGGGCCGCGCTGCTGCCGCTCGGCCTCGTCGATGCCTGGCGCATCGTCTCGAAGCAGCGTCCGCACCTCGTGATCGGGGTCGGAGGATACAGCTCGGGACCAGTCGTGCTGATGGCAGCGCTCCGAGGGGTGCCGACGTTGCTCCTCGAACAGAACGCCGTGCCTGGGTTGACCAACCGGTTGCTGGCCCGCGTGGTTGACGCCGCCGCCGTTACGTTCGAATCGACGGCGGAGTTCTTCGGGAGAAAGGCGTTCGTCAGCGGCAACCCGGTTCGACCGGAGTTCTTTCGAAGCGAGAGGCCAGCGCCAACAACGCCGGAACGCGAGCACGCGACCGGCGTCGGGGTCCTCGTCTTTGGCGGTTCTCAGGGGGCGCACGCGATCAACCTGGCCATGGTGGAGGCAGCGCCGGAGCTGGCGGCCCGCGGCTCAACGCTTCGTCTCACACACCAGACGGGAGAGCGGGACGTGGAGATGGTCCGCGGCGCCTACCGGGCGGCGGGGCTTCCGGGCGAGGTCGAGCCGTTCCTCTACGACATGGGACGGCGAATTGGTGAAGCTGACCTGATCGTTTGCCGCGCCGGCGCCACCACGCTGGCCGAGATCACGGCTGCCGGTAAGCCATCGATTCTGATTCCGCTGCCGACGGCGACCGACGATCACCAGCGGAAGAACGCCGAAGCGCTGGTTTCGGCCGGGGCGGCGGAAATGCTGCTCCAGAGCGACGCGACCGGTTCCGTGCTGGCGTCGCGCATTCTGGCGCTCGCCGCCGACGGCGCGGCGCGGGCCCGGCTGGCAGCCGCGGCGCGGATCCTCGCGACGCCGGATGCGGCACGGATCATCGTCGCGAGGGCGTTGGAGCTGGCGAATGCTCGGTAAGACACGGCGCGTGCACTTCATCGGTGTCGGTGGGAGCGGCATGAGCGGAATCGCAGAACTGCTTGCCAATTTGGGCTTCGTGGTCAGCGGATCGGACGAGCTGGCATCGCCGGCGACCGAACGGCTGGCGCGTCTGGGCGTCGACGTGAGCCATGGACACGCCGCCGCGCACGTGTGCGGCGCCGACGTGGTGGTGGTGTCGTCGGCGGTCCGACCGACCAATCCCGAGGTCGTCGAGTCAGTCCGCCGGCGGATTCCGGTGATTCCGCGGGCGGAGATGCTGGCGGAGCTGATGCGGCTCCGGTATGCCGTCGCCGTAGCTGGTGCGCACGGCAAGACGACGACGACCTCGATGATCGCGCTGGTACTCGAGCGCGCCGGGCTGGATCCAACCGCACTGATTGGCGGCCGGTTGAGCGCGTTCGGCAGCAACGCGCGGCTCGGTGGCAGTGAGCTGATGGTGGCCGAAGCGGACGAAAGCGATCGGTCGTTCCTGAAACTGTTTCCGACAATCGCCGTGATCACCAACATCGACCACGAACATCTCGAGAGCTACGGCAGCTTCGGCGAGCTGCAACAGGCGTTCGTGGATTTCGCGAATCGAGTGCCCTTCTACGGATCGGTCGTCTGCTGCGCGGACGAGCCGCATCTGATGGCGGTTGTGCCCCGCATGACCCGCCGGGTCATGACCTACGGGGTGACCTCGCCAGGCGCCGAGATCACGGCGACCGACATCAACCTCGGTCCGCTCAGCGTCAGCGCCACGGTCCTCCGGCGGGTGCGCCCGGCCGACGACCCGTCGCCGGCGCAGGCTCGGATCGGCACGCTGCGGTTGAAGGTCCCCGGCCTCCACAACCTGCTGAACGCGCTCGCAACGGTCACGGTCAGCCTCGAGCTCGGAGTGCCGTTCGAGCGCATTGCCAAAGGCCTCGAGGAGTTCGGCGGGGCGGAACGCCGGTTCGAAGTCCGCGGCGAGCCGGGCGGCGTGATGGTGGTCGATGACTACGGTCATCACCCAACCGAGATTGCCGCGGTGATGGCCGCGGCCAAGGCGCTCAACCGGCGCATCGTGGTGGCTTTCCAGCCACACCGTTTCAGCCGGACCGCGGCCCTGCTCGACGGGTTCGGGCCGGCGCTCGCCGGCGCCGCCCATATCGTGCTCACCGGCATCTATGCCGCCGGGGAGGAACCATGGCCAGGCGTCACGATCGAGCGGCTCGCGACCGCTGTGCGCGCCACCGTTTCCGTCCCGGTTGACGTCGTCGAGCGGCTGGACGATGTGCCAGAAGCGCTGGCGCGGATCGCGCGCCCAGGCGACGTGGTGATCACGTTGGGCGCCGGGTCGATCGGAACGGTCCCCGACAGGTTGCTGGCGCTGCTGGGGAGGCCGGCGTGAGCCCGGTGGCGGTCTCGGCCGACAGGCGATTTCATCGCGGGCACGTAAAGCCGTCCCGGCGCCGTCCTCGTTGGCGTGTCCTCGCCGTGCCGCTGATGAAGTACGCGACGCTTGCGGCAGTGGCGGCGCTCGCCCTGCACCGGGGCAGCGCGATCGTCGCGGAGTCACCTCTCCTGCAGATCGACCGGATCGTCGTCCACGGGAACCAGCGGCTGAGCGAAGGCGAGGTGCTGGCAGTGCTGAGCGGCCTGCCTGGCGAAAATCTCGTTCACGCCGACCTCGAAGCCTGGCGCGCTCGACTCCTGGCGGCGCCATGGGTGCGCGATGCGTCGCTGCGGCGGTCGCTCCCCTCGACCGTGGAAGTCGTGGTGTTCGAGCGTCAGGCGATCGGCATCGGCCGGATCGGTGGCGACCTGTACCTCGTCGACGAGCGCGGCGGCGTGATCGATCGGTATGGACCGATGTACGCCGAGCTCGACCTGCCGATCATCGACGGCCTCTCGGCGGCGCCGACCGCCGATACCGAAGACGATGCGCGCGCGCGTCTCGCCGCGCGGCTGATCGGCGCGCTCGGCGCCCGGCCCGAGGTGGCGAAACGGGTGTCGCAGATCGACGTTCGCGATCTGCACAACGCGGCGGTGATCCTGAACGGCGATCCGGCGGTGATCTACGTCGGTGAAGACCGGTTCCTGCCGCGGCTCGAGTCGTATCTGGAGCTCGCCTCGGCGCTGCGCGAGCGCGTCGCCGAGATCGATTACGTGGACCTGCGCTTCGACGAACGCATCTACGTGCGCCCGGTCCAGGCCGGTCGGCACCAAGAGTAAGAGACGGCGGAGGAAGAGTGGCACGCAAAGAACGGTATCTGGTCGGGCTCGACGTCGGGACGTCGAAGGTGACGGCAGTGGTCGGGGAGATCCTCGATGGCGCCGGGCTCGACATCGTCGGGCTCGGCGTCGCCGAGTCGCGCGGTATCCGCCGGGGTGTGGTCGTCAACCTGGAGGCAGCGGTCGACTCGATCAAGAAGGCGATCGAGGACGCCGAGTCGATGGCGGGCGTCGAGATCGACTCGGTGCAGCTGGCGCTGACCGGACCGCACATCAAGGGATTCAACAGCCGCGGCGTCGTCGCGGTCGCCGGGAAGAACCGCGAGATCGCGCGGGAAGACGTGCGGCGGGTGATTGACGCGGCGAAGGCGGTCTCGCTGCCGACCGGGCGCGAGATTCTGCACGTGCTGCCGCAGGACTTCGTGGTCGACGAACAGGAAGGGATCGGCGCGCCGGTCGGCATGACCGGGGCCCGGCTCGAGGTGAACGTGCACATCGTCACCGGCAGCCAGAGCTCGACCCAGAACATCGTCGCCTGCGTGAACCGGGCCGGCGTGAACGTCGCCGAAACCGTCGTCGGTCAGCTCGCCGCCAGCGAATCGGTGCTGACGGAAGACGAGAAGGACCTCGGCGTGGCGCTGGTGGACGTCGGCGGCGGCACCACGGACATCGCGATCTACGAGCGCGGCAGCTTGTGGCACACGGCGGTCATCGGCGTCGGTGGCGATCACTTCACCAACGACATCGCCGTCGGCCTGCGAACGCCGGTGCCCGACGCCGAGAAGATCAAGCGGAAGTGCGGCTGCGCGCTCGCCGCGATGGTGGACGAAGACGAGACCATGGAGGTTGCCAGCGTCGGCGGCCGCAAGCCCCGCGTGATGGCGCGGCGCATTCTGTCCGAGATACTGCAGCCGCGGGCCGAAGAGATCTTTCACATGGTGTGGGACGAGATCCGGCGCGCCGGCTATGAAAAATGCCTCAACTCGGGGATCGTGCTCACCGGTGGTGGCGCCATCCTCGACGGCATGCCGGAGATGGCCGAGCAGATCTTCGATCTGCCGATCCGACGGGGATCCCCGATCGGGGTCGGAGGGCTGGCGGATCACGTGAACAGTCCGACGTTCGCGACCGGTGTCGGGCTCGCGCTCTACGGATACCGGCATTCGGCCGGCGGATCTCTGCGCGCGCCGATCGGCGCCGGCGCGCTCGTGCGCGCGGCCGGCCGGCTGCGCGGCCTGTTCCGGGAATTTTTCTGATCATCGCGGTGGGCGGCACGCCGCCGCATTCACACGGAGAAGCACATGGCCCAGTTCAACAGCACGCACCCAGGCTCTGACGAAACCGGCGACGGCAAGCGCCTGCGCCTGAAGCTCGACGACGAGAGCCACGCCGGGGCGCGGATCAAGGTGATCGGCGTCGGCGGCGGCGGCGGCAACGCCGTGAACCGCATGGTGAAGGTGGGTCTCGACGGGGTCGAGTTCATCGTCGCCAACACCGATCTGCAGGCGCTCAGGCACAACGCCGCGCCAATCAAGCTCCAGATCGGGTCCAAGCTCACCAAGGGCCTCGGTGCCGGCGCCGATCCGAATGTCGGTCGATCGGCGGCACTCGAAGACACCGAGAAGATCATCCAGGCGCTCGACGGGGCGGACATGATTTTCGTCACTACCGGCCTCGGCGGCGGCACGGGTACCGGCGCGGCGCCCGTCATCGCGAGCCTGGCGAGCGAGCTCGGGGCGCTGACGGTCGCCGTCGTCACGAAGCCGTTCAAGTTCGAAGGAAAGAAGCGGCAGATCCAGGCGGAGCGTGGCCTCGAGGCGCTGCGGGACTGTGTCGATACCATCATCACCATCCCGAACGAGCGGCTGCTGACAATCATCGATCGATCGACGCCGATGACCGACGCCTTCTGCACCGCCGACGATGTGCTGCGCCAGGCGATTCAGGGCATCTCGGACCTGATTCTCGTGCCCGGGCTGATCAACCTCGATTTCGCGGACGTGAAGACGATTATGTCGGGCATGGGGTTCGCGATGATGGGTACCGGTATCGGCGAGGGCGAGGATCGCGCCCTGGAAGCGGCTCGCCGCGCGATTTCGAGTCCGCTCCTGGAGGGGGCGTCGGTGAACGGCGCCCGGGGCGTGATCATCAACGTCACCGGCGGCTCGGACCTGTCGCTCGTCGAAGTGAGCGACGCGTCGACCATCGTCCAGGAAGCGGCGGACGAGGATGCCAACATCATCTTCGGCGCCGTGATCGACCCGACGCTGACCGGCAAGGTGAAGATCACCGTTATTGCGACCGGATTCGGTCCGGTGATGAGCAACGCGCGTGCGTCCGCGTCGTCCAGCCAGACGCCGGTGGACATGTCCCCTTACACCGATGTCGCGCGTCTCCGCACCGAGCCGGTCGCGGCGGCGGCCGCGGCCCCCCGTTTGTCGATCGCCCGGCGTGCGCTGCTCGACCTTCCGACCGTGGGGATGGGCGGATCGGTCGTGCCGGCCGGCTCATCCAGCGTCGGCAGCCAGCCAACCCCGCAGAGCGGGCCCGCCGATCTCGACCTCGGCGCCGGCTTCGACGTCCCAGCCTTCCTCCGCCGCCAGGAGGGCTAGCCGGGTGGAGTGAATCGAACGTCGGCGTTCCCGGTGGTACACTATGAAGATCCCGGGTAGGCGGGACCGCCGGCGGTTGAGGTTCAACACTCTTACACTTGAAATTCTGGGAACAGCGCGACCGCGCACAGCTCACCCTCGCAAAAGAAATCGGCTACATCCGCAAGCCGCATGGCGGTCGCCTGCGCGTCGCGCTGGCGTTTCCAAATACCTACTGGGTCGGCATGTCGAACCTCGGATTCCAGACGGTCTACCGCCTGTTCAACGCCGAGAACGACATCGTGTGCGAGCGGGTATTTCTGCCGCCGAAGCAGGAGCTGGCGGAGCAGCTCGCCTCCAAGACACCGCTGCTGACGCTCGAGTCCCAGACACCGGTCGGCGATTTCGACGTGCTCGCGTTCTCGATCTCATTCGAATGGGACTACGTCAACGTGCTCACCCTTCTGCGGCTCGCCGGCATCCCGCGGTATGCCTCCGAGCGCGGCCCGCGTCATCCGTTGATCGTGATCGGCGGCGCGGTGACCTTCGTGAATCCTGAGCCGCTCGCGCTCTTTGCCGACGTGATTGCTGCCGGGGAGGGCGAAGTGCTGGTGCCGGCGCTCGAGCGCGCATGTCGCCAGGCATCGGATCGAGACGACCTCCTGCGCCAGCTCGCCCGCGAGCGCGGATTCTATGTCCCATCGTTCTATGAGCCTCAATACGCCGCCAACGGCATT
>WHSN01000149.1 GCA_009380045.1 Luteitalea sp. | reverse complement strand
GGATCATCGAGAACATGAGCTATTTCGCCTGTCCGAGCTGCCATCACGAGGCCGACATCTTCGGGCACGGCGGCGGCGAGGCGCTGGCGACCGAGCTCGGCGTGCCGTTCCTGGGCCGGGTGCCGATCTACCAGCCGATCCGGGAGGGGGGCGACAGCGGTGTGCCGCTGATCGTCAGCGAGCCCGACTCGCCGGCGGCGCTGGCGTTCATGGCGGCGGCGGAACGGACGGCGGCGCAGGTGTCGATTGCGAGCTACTCCCGGCCGACCATTCCACTGACCGTGGTGCGATGAACATCGCCTATTCGAAGCACACGCTGGCAAACGGTCTCGACGTCCTCGTGCACGAGGATCGCTCGTGCCCGATCGTCGCCGTGAACCTCTGGTATCACGTCGGATCCAAGAACGAGACGCCTGGCCGCACCGGTTTTGCCCACCTGTTCGAGCACTTGATGTTCGAAGGCTCGCAGCATCACGACAAGGGCTTCTTTCCACCACTCCAGGGCGCCGGCGCGTCGCTGAACGGCTCCACCAACGCCGATCGGACCAACTACTGGGAGGTGGTGCCGTCGAATGCGCTCGAGCTCGCCTTGTGGATGGAGTCCGATCGGATGGGATTCCTGCTGCCGGCGCTGACCGAGGCGAAGTTTTCGAACCAGCGCGACGTCGTGTTGAACGAACGGCGGCAGAACTACGAGAACCGCCCGTACGGCCTGGCGCCGATGGCGATGCTGGCGGCCCTGTTCCCTCCGGATCATCCCTATCACTGGACGACGATCGGCGAGATCGCCGACCTCAACGCCGCCAAGCTCGAAGACGTGCGGGCGTTCTTCAGCCGCTACTACCATCCGGCGAACGCGTCACTGGCGATCGCCGGCGACATCGCCGCGGCGGACGCGTTGTCGCTGGCACGCGCCTACTTCGAGGACATCGAGCCCGGTCCCGCGGTCGCACCGGTACGGCCGGCCGACGCCGTCCTCTCCGGCGACACGCGCCTGCTGCTCGAGGATCGGGTGGAGCTGCCGCGGGTGTATGTGGCCTGGATGACTCCGGCGATGTTCGCCGACGACGATGCGGAGCTGGATCTGGCGGCCGACATCCTCGCCAACGGCAAGACGTCGCGGCTCTACAAGCGTCTGGTCTACGACGAGCGCATCGCGACCGATGTCTCGGCGGCGCAGAACTCGCGCGAGATCGCCGGTTTCGTCCAGGTGGCCGCGACCGCGGCGCCGGGGCACACGCTGGCGGAGCTGGAACGGGCGATTGTTCTCGAGATCGAGCGGCTGGCGGCCGAAGGTCCGACCGCGGACGAGATCGCTCGCGGGCTGGTGCAGGCCGAAGCGCAGTTCATGTTCCGCCTCCAGACCATCGGCGGGTTCGGCGGCAAGTCGGATCAGTTGAACGCCTACAACACCTTCATCGGCGACCCCGACTTCTTCACCAGGGACCTGACACGCTATCAGCGGGTGACGCGCGAGTCCCTCCGCCAGGCGGTCGCCCGCCATCTGACCACCGCCGGGCGTGTCGCGTTGAGCATCGTGCCGCGCGGCCGCACCGTGCTGGCGATGCCGGACTCGAGTCCGGCGCAGGTTTCGTGACCGTCGATCGCTCACGGCTGCCGGAGCCTGGTCCGACCCGTCGGTTCGTGTTTCCGTCGATCGAGAAGTCCGTTCTGCCAAGCGGCCTGCGCGTCTGGACCGTCCGCCACACCGCCATTCCCGTGCTCACGCTCATGCTGCTGGTCCGCCGCGGCGCGGCCGACGATCCCCCGGGCAAGGAAGGTCTCGCCGCGATCAGCGTCGACATGCTCGACGAGGGCAGCGGCGAGCGGTCGGCGATTGAGATTCACGAAGGGCTGGCGCGCCTCGGCGCCCAGCTCGACTCCGATATCGGGTCTGACGCGTCCCTGCTCACGGTCACGGCGTTGAGCCGGTTCGCCGGGCCGGCGCTCTCCCTGTTCGCCGACATGGTGGCCAGGCCGACGCTGTCCGAGGCCGACTTCGAGCGGGTGCGTCAGCTCCGTCTGCATCGGCTGACGCAGCTGCGGGACATGCCGGGCGCGGTGGCGGATCGGGCGTTCGTGAAGCTCTTGTACGGCGAGCATCCCTATGGCCACACGCCGCTCGGAAGCGAGCGGTCGCTCGGCTCGATGAGCGTGGACGACGTGCGCCAGTTCCATCGGGCGATGATTCGGCCGGCCGAGGCGACGCTGGTCGTGTCGGGCGACTGCGAGCACGCCGACATCGAGCGTCTGGCTGCGGCTGCGTTCGACGGCTGGGACGGCTCTTCGACCGGAGCGCTGCCGGTGATGACGACGCTGCCGCGCCCGGGGCGCTTGAACGTGATCGCCCGGCCCGGGGCGCCGCAGTCGGAGCTTCGAATTGGACACGTCGCGGTGCCGAGAAACACGCCGGACTACCACGCGCTGGTGGCGGCGAACATGGTGCTGGGCGGGCAGTTCGTCAGCCGCATCAACCTGAACCTGCGCGAGGAGAAGGGGTTCACCTACGGGGCGCGCACCTCGTTCGACTTCCGTCGCCTGCCGGGGCCGTTTGCGCTGCAGGTGAGCGTGCACACGGCGGCGACGGCGGAGGCGATCGACCAGTCGCTGCAGGAGATTGCGTCCATCCGCGGGTCCCGACCGGTGACCACGGATGAGCTCGCCTTGGGGGTGGCGGCGCTCACCCGCGGGTACGCGCGCAGCTTCGAAACCGCGGAACAGGTGGCGCGCGCGGCGACGCAGATAGCGCTCTACGACCTGCCGGACAACTATTTTGCCGAGTTCGTGCCGAAGGTCGAGGGGGTCACGGTCGAGGACGTCACGCGCGTCGCCGCCGAACACCTCGATCCCTCCCGCCTGACGACGCTCATCGTCGGCGACTACGACACCATCGCGGGAGGTCTGGCGCACCTGAATCTGGGTGAAGCGGTGGTCCTCTCACCCGATACCTTCTGATACATTCAGAATTGGTCATTGGTCATTGGTCATTGGTCATTTGGTCATCTGGTCAATCAAATGACCAAATCACCAGATGACCAAATCACCAGATGACCAAATCACCAAATGACCAAATCACCAGATGACCAAATCACCAAATGACCAAATCACCAAATGACCAAATCAGCAGATGACCAGATGACCAGATTCTTGTCATGAGCCTCGAAGGGGTGGGCGTCAGTCTGTTCGGCGCCGTCGCGGTGATCGCCGTGGTCCTCGCGGTGGCGACGGTGTGGCTGTTCCTCACTAGTCCGGTGACCGTCGCGACCGCGGTGAACGAAGGCGAAATCTCGCCGTTCATCCGCGATCTCGCCGACGTGCTGCTGCGAGCGCTCCAGGGTCTCCTGAAGTATTTGTAGCGTATCCTGTGAACACCGTGGATGATCTGGTGACCCAGTTGACCGGCGAACAGGCGCGGGCGGCGGCCGCGATCGCAGCGCTCCGCGCGTCGCGGGAGCAGGTGATGGCGAACCTGAGGCAGCTCGAAGGACCGAACGCCGCGCTCGAGCACATCGACTATTTCGTCGATCTGTTCGGCCGCGGGGCCGTGGAGCTCGGTCGCGTGGCGGCGGAGCTGCCGCAGGGAACGCAACAGGCGCACATCGATGCGATCCGGCAGCTCGCCAGCAACAGCGCCGCCGAGCAGCGGCGCTCGGTGCTGTTCCGGGACAAGTGGATCAACAAGCCGCTGCCGTACGAGCAGATGCGATCGGTGCTGAACGGCATCTCCAATACCACGCGCGAGCAGCTCGATGCCTTTCGCGCCCTGACCGAGATGGCTTCGGCCCTCGAATCGGCGCGCGGAGAGCTGAAGGGCGAGGACACCAAGGGCTTCGATCGGCGAGCGCTCTTCACACGGCTGTTCAAGCCGCCGACAGACGGTGATAGCCGCTAATTGCCCGGAGCCAGTGGGTCGTCACACCAGGGGGCTTGTCGCAGGGCGCCAGGGACGACCAGAATCCGCCAACAAGGCCGTTTTCAAGAACCGCGTCAGGACATAGCCGTCCACGAACTTGAACGGCGTTTTGCCGGTGCTGTAGTGGCCGCAGCGGAGCACCGCCACCTCGTGCGGGATAGTCAGATCCTGGAACTGCCGCACCAGCTCCTCCGAGAGGTCGACCGGGAATGTCAGGTCGTACCGCGCGTAAACCAGCAGCGTCTGTCGCTCGCGCAGGCGTTCCAGATAGCAGGCCGGGCTGATCGGGCTCCACAGGTGGCGCAGCAGATCGAGCTCGATGTGGCCGTCGATCCCTTCCCGAACGTGGCGCGTCGACAGTCCGCGCCACACGACATCCGCGAAGTACGGCGAGATGTGGTTCAGTGCCTGGGCGCGGATGAGCGGCTCGTGCGCTGTCGTCAGCAGCGACAGGCACGAGCCAAGGCTGCTGCCGAGGATGCCGATGCGGTCGAACCCTTCCTGCGCCAGCCAGGCGACGGCGCGCCGCGCGTCGAGCACCGCCTGCCGGCACACCTGCAGCGTCCGCGCGATGTTCGCGCTCACGATGTAGTCGGCGCGCGTCAGCTCCGGCGGCATGCGCTGATCGTGATACGGCAGCGTGAGTCGAAGGGCGGTCATGCCGTTCATCGCCAGCAGGCGGCAGAGCCCGACGTGGCCGCCAGGCTCCGAGTTCCATTGTGGCAGCACGACGACGGCCGCGCGGCATGACGAGCCTGCCGACCTGCCGGCGCCGTTGGTGCGCCGGTCGCCGGCGCGCCGGGCGGCACGCCCATGCGCCGGGAACAGCCGGCAGTGGACGGTGTTGTTCTCGGGGTGCGGTGTTCGAAGCGCGCTCGGGAACGTGAGACGGCGCTCATCTCGTGCGCCCGTTCTGCTGCTCACCCGGTACTCGGCGGTCGGCTCCGGCGTGAAGAACGCGTCGGTGTCGGACATGACACGCGCCACCCAGTCCCGCAGAATGGCTTCGGGCGCGGCGCCATTCCGATCGCCCGGCTCGGGAACCCAGTCGAGCCCCCAGTCGAACGGGCGCACCACGCGATCCTTCGCGATCGACGCCAGTCTGCGCTCCCACGCATGGAAGAGAGCTTGAAGCATCCGTCCTTCATGCTATACTCACGGTCGCATGCTCTTCATCTCCGACACGCGAAAGTGGGCTGGTCGAAAGCGGATCACCCGTGTCGGAGGCGTCGTGCTCACTCGCTGAAAACTCACATCCTCGAGCGTCACCTGCCGACACGGTCATCCCGCGTCGGCTTTTTTTTTGGAAGTTCCATGCCACAAGTCTCTGTTGGAATCCTCGGCGCGACCGGCATGGTCGGCCAGCAGTTCATCGCCTTGCTCGCCGACCACCCGTGGTTTACGGTGGACTATCTCGGCGCCAGCGAGCGCTCGGCCGGCAAGCAGTTTCGCGAGGCGGCCGCGTGGCGCCTTCCGAGCCGTCTGCCGGAGGAGGTCGCGAACCGCGTGGTCGAGACCGCCGCACCCGGCCGCGCGCCGAAGCTGGTGTTCTCGGGGCTCGATTCGTCGGTCGCGGGGGAGATCGAAGCGGCCTTCGCGCGGGCCGGGCACATCGTCGTCAGCAACTCCCGCAACTACCGGATGTTCGACACGGTGCCGCTGCTGATTCCGGACGTGAACGCCGACCATTTGCGGCTGCTCGACGCGCAGGCCGCGGCACTGGGCTGGTCGGGACGCATCGTCACGAACCCGAACTGCGCGGCGATCGTGATTGCGCTGGCGCTGGCGCCGCTCCGTCAATTCGGGCTGAGGTCGGCGCTCGTCACGACGTTGCAGGCGATCTCCGGCGCCGGCTACCCCGGAGTGCCGTCGTGGGACATTCTCGGCAACGTGATCCCGCATATCGGCGGCGGCGAGGAAGAGAAGATCGAGACCGAAACCCGCAAGATCCTCGGTTCGCTCGGGCAGGGGCGGATCGAGGATCATCCGGTCAGGCTGAGCGCGACAACGACGCGCGTGCCGGTCCAGAATGGACATACGGCGTCGGTGTCGGTCGGTCTCGAACAGCGTCCGCCGCCGGAGGCGATCATCGATGCGTGGATCACGTTCAAGGGACGGCCGCAGGAGATGGCGCTGCCGTCGGCGCCGCCGCAACCGCTGGTCTATCTCGGCGAGCAGAACCGGCCGCAGCCGCTTCTCGACGCCAGCCGCGACGGCGGCATGGGGATCAGCATCGGCCGCCTGCGCCCCTGCCCGTTGGCCGACTACAAGTTCGTGGCGCTCGGACACAACACGATCCGGGGCGCCGCCGGCACGGCAATCCTGAACGCCGAGCTGATGCACCGTGAGGGCTTGCTGTGAACGTCATCATGAAGTTCGGCGGGACGTCGGTGGCCGACGCTGAAGCCATGACCCGCGTCATCGACATCGTCCGCCAGCAGCTCGCCCGCCATCCGAACCACAAGCCGCCGGTCGTCGTCGTCTCCGCCATGTCGAAGGTCACCGATCGCCTGGTCGAGACCGGCCGCCTCGCCGGAGATCGACAAGCGGGCCAGGCGGCGCAAGTCGTCGGTGATTTGCTCGCCCGGCATGTCGCGGTGGCCGCTTCACTGGTGCACGGCGAGGCGCTCGACGCGCTGACCGCCCTGCTGACGCAGGACTTCACCGAGCTGGCCGGCCAGGTACGCGAGTGGGCGGCGCACGGCGACGTGTCGCCGCGATCCACCGACGCGCTGCTGGCGATGGGCGAGCTGGCGAGCAGCCGGATGGTGGCGGCCGCATTCGCCGCGCAACAGATTCCGTGCGTCTGGGTCGACTCCCGGCGGGTGCTGGTGACCGACAGCGATCACACGAGCGCGGTGCCCGACATCGACGCGACCTGCGCGCGAACCCGCAGCCTGGTCGGCGCCGAACGCGATGCCGGCCGGATTCCGGTGATGGGCGGCTTCATCGGTGCGACCGCCGACGGCGTGACGACGACGCTCGGACGGGGCGGCTCGGATTACTCGGCGGCGATCTTCGGCGCCTGCCTGGACGTGGATGAGATTCAGATCTGGACCGATGTCGACGGCATGCTCACCGCCGATCCACGGGTCGTCGCCGGTCCCCGGCTCGTGCCGCAGCTGTCATTCGCCGAAGCGTCCGAGCTGGCATACTTCGGCGCCAAGGTGCTCCACCCCAGCACCATCCTGCCGGCGGTCGCGAAGAACATCCCGGTGCGGATCCTCAACTCCCGCCGTCCCGAGGTGAAGGGGACGATGATCACGGCGGAGGGCCGGGGCGCCGCTGGTGAGCTGACGGCGCTGGCCTGCAAGCGGGGGGTGACAGTGATCGACATCACCTCGACGCGGATGCTGATGGCTCACGGGTTCCTCCGCCGGCTGTTCGAGGTGTTCGAGCGGTTCAAGATCTCGGTGGACGTCGTCACCACGTCAGAGGTCAGCGTGTCGGTCACGGTGGACAACACGCGGCGACTCGACGACGTCATCAGCAACCTGCGGAAATTCGCCGAAGTCAACGTCGAGCGCGACATGGCCATCGTCTGCCTGGTCGGCGAGAACCTGCGGGCGGACGCGACGCTGTTCGGCCGGGCGGTCACTTCGCTCGAGAAGGTGCCGCTCCGGCTCGTCTCGCAGGCCGCCTCGCGCAGGAACATCACCTTCGTGCTGCGCGACGCGGACGTGCCGGACGCGATGAACAGCTTGCACGATCGATTCTTCACCGCCAGCGTGGCGTCGTGAGAGACCGGTCGTGAAGCGCCGGTCGTGAATCATCCCTGGTGGAGGACGGGTTGTGATCATGCGCATTGTGCTGGTCGGTTACGGCAGGATGGGCCGCCTCGTCGGCGAACTGGCGCCACAGTACGACTGCGAAGTGGCCGGCGTGATCGATCCGATGTCGCCGGCGCATTCCGCCGGCATCGACGATCCCCGCTGGAGCGGGGTCAGCGCCGCCATCGACTTCACGTCGGCCGACGCGGTGGTGTCGAACGTGCCGGCGCTGGCGCGGCGGGGGATCAACGTCGTGCTCGGCACCACCGGCTGGCAGCGCGATGAGACGGAACTGCGTCAGGCGGTGACCGATACCGGGATCGGCATTGTCGCCGCGCCCAACTTCTCGACTGGCGTGGTGCTGTTCGAGGCGCTGGTCACGCAGGCGGCGAAGCTGTTCGCGCGGCAGGAGGAGTACGGGGCGTGGCTGCACGAGGCGCACCACGTGATGAAGAAGGATGCGCCGTCGGGCACCGCGCTGATGCTCCGGCGCTCGATGGAGGGGGCCGGCTTCGATCGTCCGATCGACGTCACCGCCACCAGAGCCGGGTTCATCCCCGGCGTCCACACGATTGGCTTCGACGGGCCGTCGGAATCGATTACGCTCACGCATACCGCGCGCGATCGCGGCGCCTTCGCGCGTGGCGCCTTGATCGCGGCGCGGTGGGTCCAGGGCAGGCACGGCTGGTTCACGATGCACGATGTGCTGGGGGTGCGCTGATGAGAACGAATTGGACCGGTGTGGGGACGGCGCTGGTCACGCCGTTCACCGCCTCGGGCGAGGTCGACGAGGCGGCCGTCCGTCGGCTCGGCCGGCGTCAGATCGACGGCGGCGTCCATTTCCTCGTCCCGTGCGGGACAACCGGCGAGAACCCGACCTTGACGACCGCCGAGCGCCTGCGCATCGTCGAGCTGCTGGCCGACGAGGCGAATGGCGCCGTGCCTGTGCTCGCCGGCGCCGGCGGCTACGACACGCGCCAGGTCGTGGCCCTGGCGGAAGCGATGCGACAGGCCGGCGCATCCGGCCTGTTGTCGGTCACGCCCTACTACAACAAGCCGACGCAGGAGGGTCTCTACCTCCATTACCGCGCGATCGCCGACAGCACGCCGCTGCCGATCATCGTCTACAACGTGCCTGGCCGGACCGGAGTGAACGTCGAGCCGGCGACGCTGGCGCGCCTGGCGGCGATTCCGAACATCGTCGGCGTGAAAGAAGCGTCGGGCAACATCACCCAGATGTGCGAGGTGTGCCGGGTCGTGCCGGCCGACTTCATCGTGCTGTCGGGAGACGATGCCATCACCGTGCCGTTGATGGCGATCGGCGGCCGGGGCGTCGTGTCAGTCGCGTCCAACGAGGTGCCGGCGGAGATGGTGCGGATGGTCGAAGCGGCCGAGCGAGGCGATTTCGCCGAGGCCCGCGCCGTGCACAACCTGATCCTGCCGTTGATGCAGGTCAATTTCGTCGAGGCCAATCCGCTGCCCGTGAAAGCGGCGATGGCCGCCATGGGCCTTCTCGAAGAGGTCTACCGGCTGCCGATGTGCCCGCCGCGGCCCGAGTCGAAGCAGAAGATCATCAAGGTCTTGCGAGAGCTCGACCTGTTCAAGGGCGCGCTGGTTTGACCCGGCGGATCACATGGGGTCAGCCCCCCAAGCCTTTGCGTGCTCAGCGGCCGCCAGGGGAACGTTGTGTCCGGCGATGGAAACGTCGTGTCCGGCAGTACTGATTCGAGGCGCTCCACAGCGACGAACATGCTTGAAGTCGAAATTCAGGGACAGGTTGCGGCCGGCGAGTCGGCCGACCGCGACGCGGTGCGTGCGACGTTCGCCAGGCTGCGCGAAGCGCTGTCCGCCGGCGCCATCCGGGCCGCTGAACCGGACTCCGCATCTGTCCTCGGATGGCGCGTGAACCCATGGGTGAAGCAGGGCATTCTCCTCGGTTTCAGATTCGGTGAGCTGGTGGACGCGTCGATGGACCATGGACGCTGGCCTTTCTACGACAAGGACACGCTGCCGCTCAAGCGGCCCGGCGTCGATGCGCGCATCCGCATCGTGCCCGGTGGATCGGCGGTCCGGGACGGCGCCTACATCGCCCCCGGCGTGATCTGCATGCCGCCGATGTACGTCAACATCGGGGCGTATATCGGGCCCGATTCGCTGATCGATTCGCACGCGCTGGTCGGATCGTGCGCCCAGATCGGCGCGCGCGTGCACGTGAGCGCCTGCGCCCAGATCGGCGGCGTGATCGAGCCGGTCGGCGCCCTGCCGGTGATCGTGGAAGACGACGCCCTGATTGGCGGCAACACCGGCATTTACGAGGGTGCCATCATCGGATCGCGGGCTGTCATCGGCGCCGGGACGGTGCTCACCGGGTCGACGCCCGTGTACGACCTGGTTCGCGGCGAGATCATCAAGCCGACCGCCGATCGGCCTCTCGTCATCCCCGCGGGAGCGGTCGTCGTGCCGGGCGCGCGGGCCGTCACTGCCGGCAAGGGGCCGGAATGGGGCCTGGCGCTGTCCACGCCGGTGATCGTGAAATACCGCGACTCGCGGACCGACACCCGCACCGAGCTCGAGGCGTGGATTCGTTAGCCGGCATCCCTTTCCTGATCGTGATTCCGTCATGTCGTCGCTCGGCAGCGTTATGAGACAGGTTGTGTCCGACCCGGTCGATGTCGTCGGCCTCACACGGTCGCTGGTCGATATCGACTCGACGACCGGACGGGAAGGCGAGGCGGGCCGCTGGCTGGCGGCGTACCTCAGGACCCTCGGCTTTCTCGTG
>WHSN01000224.1 GCA_009380045.1 Luteitalea sp. | reverse complement strand
GATTCCTCGTCTGGGGCCACCACATGTTCGTCGCCGGCGGATCGGTGTACGCCGCGCTGATCTTCTCGATCCTGAGCTTCCTGGTCGCGATCCCCTCCGCCGTGAAGGTGTTCAACTGGACGGCGACGATGTATCGGGGGGCGATTTCGTGGGACACGCCGATGCTCTACGCCATCGGCTTCATCGGCCTGTTCACGATCGGCGGACTGACCGGACTGTTCCTGGCTTCGGTCGGCCTCAATGTGCACGTGCACGACACCTACTTCATCGTCGCGCACTTCCACTACATCATGGTCGGCGGGGCGATCATGGGATATCTCGGCGGCCTGCACTACTGGTGGCCGAAGATCAGCGGTCGGCTCTACAACGAGCTGCTCGCGAAGGTCGCCGCGGGCACGGTCTTCATCGGCTTCAACCTCACGTTCTTTCCGCAGTTCGTCCTCGGCTACCTCGGCATGCCGCGGCGCTATCACGCCTATCCGCCCGAGTTCCAGGTGCTGAACGTGCTGTCGTCGGCTGGCGCCTCGATTCTCGCGGTCGGGTATCTGCTGCCGATGGCCTACCTGATGTGGTCGCTGCGGTACGGCAAGCCGGCAGGCTCGAACCCGTGGGGCTCGGTCGGCCTGGAATGGAACACCACCTCGCCGCCGCCGACCGAGAACTTCGCCCAGACGCCGGTCGTCACCTGGGACGCCTACGAGTACCCGACTCCCGTGGAGGGTCACGTTGCCTGAAGCTCTGATCGTCGGGCACGACCACGATCCCCGTCACCATCCGGCGCTGGCGCACCACTTCGACAACCTGGCGCAGCAGAAAGAGGCGTCGACGCTGGGGATGTGGGTGTTCCTCGTCACTGAAGTGCTGTTCTTCGGCGGGCTGTTCCTCACCTACATCATCTACCGCTCGTGGTATCCCGACGCCTTTGCGTTCGCCAGCCACGAGCTCGACGTCACGCTCGGCACCATCAACACCGCGGTCCTGATCGGCAGCAGCCTGACGATGGCGCTGGCTGTTCACGCCGCGCAGACCGGCGAGCGCAGGCTGCTGCTGATGTTTCTCGCCGCGACCATGGCCCTCGGCGTGGTCTTTCTCGGGATCAAGGGCGTCGAGTACTACGAGAAGTTTCACGCGCATCACATTCCGGGTCCCGGTTTCGTGTTCGAGGCCGAGTATTTCCGGCACGCGCAGCTGTTCTTCTCCCTCTACTTCGTGATGACCGGGCTGCACGCGATCCACATGATTATCGGGCTCGGTATCATGACCTGGATGCTGGTCTGGGCGTGGAACGGCACCATCACCAGCGACTACGCCAGCCCGATCGAGATCAGCGGGCTGTACTGGCACTTCGTCGACATCGTCTGGATCTTCCTGTTCCCGCTGCTCTACCTGATCGGTCGGCACGTCAACATTCACTGACATGTCCGAGCACATCGTTCCCAAACGGACCTACTACCTGATCTTCGCGGCGCTGATGGTGTTCACGGCAATCACCGTCGGCGTGGCCTTCGTCGATCTGGGTCCGCTGAACACCGTGGTCGCACTGGCGATCGCCTGCACCAAGGCGACCCTGGTGGTGCTGTTCTTCATGCACGTGAAGTACAGCACCCGGCTCACGTGGGCGGTCGTCGCCGGCAGCGTCTTCTGGCTCGGGATCCTGCTGACGCTGACGCTGGGCGATTACCTGACGCGCGCCTGGCGGACCTATGGGTAGGACACGGAATCTGGTCATTGGTCATTGGTCATTGGTCATTGGTCATCGGGTCATTGGGGGCGTTGGGGCAATCTGGTCAATCTGATCAATCTGATCAATCTGGGAATCTGATCATCTGGCCATTGATTGATCAATTCAATGACCCAATAATCAGATGACCAAATGACTCAATGACCAATGACCGACCAATGACCAGATGCCCCAATGACCCAATGACCCAATGACCCAATGACCCAATGACCAGGTTCTCATCACACTGATCATGGCGATCGACGACGAGGTCATCGAGTTCGTGCAGCACGGGCTGGCGCGCGGGTTGCCGCGCACGGCGATCGAACAGGCGCTGCTCGGGGCCGGCTGGAGCGCCGGCCAGGTGCGCGACGCGCTCGCCAGTTTCGCCGACGTCGATTTCCCCATTCCGGTGCCGCGTCCGCGGCCCTATCTGTCGGCGCGCGACGGATTCATGTACATCGTGATGTTCGTCACGCTGTACGTCAGCGCCTACAACCTGGGGAGCATCGCGTCTTAGTTGATTGGTCGGGCCTTTCCCGATCCGGTCGATTCAGGGTCCGTCGAGTGGACGGCGCGAGCCATCCGCTGGTCGGTGTCGAGCCTGATCGTCGCGTTTCCCGTGTTCCTGTACATGTCGTGGCTGATCGGACAGAGCATCCGTCTCGACCGGACCAAGCGCGGATCGATCATCCGGAAGCAGCTCACCTATCTCACGCTCCTGCTTGGCGCTTCGGTCCTGCTCGGCGACGTCACCACGCTCGTATACAATCTGCTCGGTGGCGAGCTGACCGTGAGGTTCCTGCTGAAGGCGCTCACCGTGGCCCTGATCGCCGGCGGCATCTTCGGCTACTACCTGCGGGATCTGCGGATCGACGAGGCGGAGCCCGCGCCGTGAGCAATCGCCCGGGCCCGCTTCTCGCCGGCGTCGCCGCGCTGGTGGTCCTTGGAACGGTGGCGGCGGGCCTCTTCGTCGTCGGGTCACCGGCCGCCGAGCGCCGCCGGCAGGGCGACCAGACCCGGGTCGCGCATCTCGGGCAGATCGCGAGAGCGGTCAACCTGCACTGGACCCGCCACCGTGCCATCCCGGCGACTCTTGGCGACATCGTCCGCGACGGCCAAGCGGCGTTGCCGCAGGAAGATCCCGTGACCGGCGCGGGTTACGAATATCGCGTCATCGATGCCCGGCGGTTCGAGCTTTGCGCACACTTCGAGGGAGCGTCGGAGTCGGCGGCGACCGGCACCTTCTGGCACCATCGCGCCGGGCGTCAGTGCTTTCGGCTCGAGGTGGAAGACGTGCACCCCTGACCCGCCTCGCGGCTCGGGAATGCCTGTCGTTTCCTGTCATACTGTGGCGGACGAGCGTGCGAAAGACCGATCGGACGATTGCGCTCCTCGAGGCCACAATCGAAGCTAGCCTGGACGGGATTCTCGTCCTCGACGACGCGAACCGCGTCGTCCGCTTCAACCAGCGGTTCCTGCGCATGTTCGGCGTCGCCGCGGAGCACGTGGCCGGCCACAGCGTCGACGACGTGACGGCGCGGCTGACCCGTGAGATCCGGCCCGGCGCCTCCGGCGGGGCGGCGGATCTGTTCGCCACGGTCGATGGGTCGATCGTCGAGCGACGCTCGACGCCGGTTGCCGGAGTGGACGGAACGGTTGGCCGCCTCGAGATCTACCGCGACGTCACGGAGTGGTGCGACGGGGTTCGTACCGCCGACCAGGAACGGATGTCGCTCGATGCCGCGCAGGAGATCGCACAAATCGGGAGCTGGACGTGGCAGCGGGGGCCCGGCGAAGGCTCGGTGCGCGGTTCGGTCGAGGCGTGTCGAATCTTCGGCGCCTCTCCCGACCACTTCGCCCTGACCTCGGATGCCCTGCTGTCCTCGGTATATCCCGACGACCATGACACCGTGCGCCGCGCGACCGCGGCCGCCCTCGCCGGCGGCGAGTCGCACGAGATCGAGCATCGGATCGTGCGACCCGATCGGGAGGTGCGGTGGCTGCATGTGAAGGCGCGCGTCGTCCGGAACGCGCGCGGCACCGCCGTCCGCATGGCCGGCACCATCCAGGACATCACCGAGCGTCGGATGCTCGAGGAGCAGCTCCGGCAATCGCAGAAGCTCGAGGCGATCGGACGTCTGGCCGGGGGCGTGGCGCACGACCTGAACAACTCCCTCACCGCCATCGTCGGCTACACCGAGCTCGCCCAGGCGGCACTAGCCGAGACCCATCCCGCATGGCCCGACGTTCGTGAGATCCGGCGGGCCGCCGAGCGCGCCGAATCGGTGATGCGGCAGCTGCTGGCGTTCAGCCGCAAGCAGCGCCTGCAACCGCGGGTGTTCCAGCTCAGTCGATCGATCGAATCGCTCGGCCGCATGCTGGCGCGGCTGCTCGGCGGGATGGAGATCGATACCGCCATCGACGACACCCTGCCACCGATCTACGGCGACCCTGGTCAGATCGAGCAGGCCGTGATCAACCTCGTGGTGAATGCGCGCGACGCGATGGGGAATCGAGGACGCTTGAGCATACGGCTGCGGCTGGCCCACATCGACGAGACGTTCGCGGTGGCGCACGGGCCGATGGCGCCGGGCGAGTACGTGGAGCTCTCGGTGTCGGACACCGGCGCCGGGATGAGCCTCGATACGCAGTCGCACATGTTCGAGCCGTTCTTCACGACCAAGGAAGTCGGAAAGGGGACCGGACTTGGCCTGTCCATGGTCTATGGAACGGTGAAGCAGAGCGGCGGCTTCATCTTCGTCGAAAGCGAGGTCGGGCGCGGCACCACCTTCCGTATCTACTTTCCTCCCGCCGCCGATCCGGCCGAGCGGTCGGAGGCGGCGGCGGCGCCTGGTCCCGCCACGATCCTGGTGGTTGAGGATGAGATGTCGGTCCGGACGCTGGTGGTCACCGCGTTGTCGTCGGAAGGACACCACGTGCTTCAGGCGGCGTCGGGGACGGAAGCCTTGGAGGTGGCGGCCGGACACGACGGCGCGATCCATCTGCTGCTCACCGATTCGACCATGCCGGGGATGACCGGCGCCGAGCTGGCCAACGAGATCGTTCGCCGGCGCGGCAGTCTACACGTGGTGATCATGTCTGGATACACGGTGGGTGGGCTGAGCGTGTCAGGCCTCGCGCAGCCGCTCGTGCTGTTGCAGAAGCCCTTTACTCCGCGCGACCTTCGGCAGAAGATCCGCGACGTGCTCGCGCGCGAAGCGTAGCTCAGGCTCGCCCTGGCCGGGGCAGCCGGGGACCCGGCCTTCATTGAATTGAGAGCGGCACTCGGTTACATTGCCCCCGAGTCGTGACCTGAAAGGCTCGGATATTCCCCGGAGGCTGCAATGAGGCGGTGTTTGACCTTCTCGCTCGCCGTTGTCGCGCTGGTCGGCGCCTTTTCGGTCGTGTTCCTTCCCGTATCGGCGCAGACCAAGGCGACAGCGACGAACGTGCCCGTGATCCCGCACGAGCCGGTCGCCAACTTCTTCAAGAATGCGCCGGGCATCTACACCGGCGAGAACATGGGCATCGCGACCAGCTCGAAAGGCACCATCTACATCTTCCACCGCGCCTATGAGACGCGCCTGTTCGAGTACTCTCCGCAGGGGAGCTTCATCCGCGAGATCGGACGCAACAACTACGGGTTCGCCTTCGCCCACTCGGTGCGGGTCGACGCCGGGGACAACATCTGGGCGGTCGACGAAGGCACCGACATGCTGGTCAAGTTCAGCCCCGAAGGCAAGGTGCTGATGGTGATCGGCCGTCGCGAGGACCCGATTGGCATGCTCTCGAACATGCCCGGCGGCGGTGTCTTCCACGGGCGCAACGAGAAGTACCGGTTCGGCCGCCAGACCGACGTCGCCTTCGACCAGCAGGGCAACATCTTCGTCTCCGACGGCTACTTCGACGCCCGCGTGGTGAAGTTCGACAAGAACGGCAGGTTCCTCAAGGCCGTCGGCACGCGCGGCAACGGCAACCTCCAGTTCAACACGCCACACTCGATCGCCACCGACTTCCAGGGCAACGTCTACGTCGGCGACCGCGGAAACGCCCGCGTGCAGGTGCTCGACAACGATCTCAACTGGAAGGCGAACTTCCCGAATGTCGGCAACCCGTGGGCGGTCTGCGTCTCCGGCGGACCGGGACCGAAGAGCCCAGGCAAACAGTACCTCTACGCGTCCAACTCCTGGCAGGACAGCGCGCCTGCCGCCGGCGCCGAGTTCACGGGTGAGGTGTACAAGATGGAGCTTGACGGCACTATCGTCGGCAAGTTCGGCGTCGCCGGCAAGGCGCCCGGCGAGTTCGCGACCGTCCACCAGATGG
>WHSN01000070.1 GCA_009380045.1 Luteitalea sp. | reverse complement strand
TCTTCGCTGTCGTGTACCGTCGGGTCGTCCCTCGCCTCGGACATGCCCAGGCGATCGGCGCCATCACGCACCGGTTGTGTCGATTGATCTGGAAGATCCTGCACGAGCGCGTGCGCTACGAAGAACGAGGGCCGGCCGTCAGCGTGGAAGCCAAGAAGGTCCGCGCGCGCAAGATGATCCGGGAACTCCGCGGCCTCGGCTACCGCGTCGAGCTCGTGGCGCCCTCTTCGATGGTCTGAGCGATTTTCGACCCTGGTTGATCCGAGAAGCGGCGTAAATGGCCTGTTAATTGACAGCTTCGCCAAGATTTCGCGCGGTGAGTCTCGAGAGCGACGCAGCCTGTGCCGGCTCAACAGTCTGCGGCCGCTGACGCCCACCCTCCCGCCGCGTGTCACGACAGTTGAGGCGTTCGATCGGCTGTTCCGTGGGCGTCCTCAGACTCGACAGTTCCCGATTGCTCACCCGAGAGCCGCCAGTGATGATCACGATGATTCCGACAGCGAAGCCGCCGTAATGGTCCGCGGCGAGGAACCGAGCCGGATCGTATCAGGCCAGGGCGACGGCGGTTAGAGCGGCGAATGCGGAGAGAAAATCCACGCTGTCGTTCCAGGCATCAGCGATCAGCGCGGCGCTTCGAAGACGGCGGCCAACGCGGAACTTCACCACTGACATCGCGCCGCGCATGGCGATCGCGGCAAGAAGTACCAATGCTGGGTTACGGCCTGGTGGTCCATGTTGCGCCCCGATGGCTTGCAACGATTGATAGCAGATCATCACGCCGGCCATGGCCAGGATCGCACCAACGGCAAACGCCGCAAGGGGTCTCACAAAGGCTGTGGCCGTAGGGATGGTGCTCGTCGGCCGGTCTCGCTGCCGCCCGCATGCCAACCCACACGATGATCGACGCAAGGACATCGCCCGCAAACTCAAATCCCGTCGCAACGACGGACGTAGAGCGCGTCAACAGGCCGACGGCGATGTTCCCGCACGCCAAAAAACTGCTTATGCCAATGCCGATGACGACGACGCGGCGGGCCGTTCGATAAGATTCGTCAACGACACTCACATCGCTATTGTGGATGCGCACATCGCGCCTGAGCGTAGATATGGAGTTTCCAGCGCTGCGGAATGAAATCACACGTCGGTGCCCTTCGCAGCAGTAGATCTGCGGTCCGGACAACGATCCTCGTCGGCTCCTTGCGGCCGGTCGCCGGTGGTCGGGAGCGCCGCATTACGCTGAGGTGGATCGAAGTGCATCGGCGCTTCACCTGAAAATGAGGAGATTCGGCGCAGCACGGCGTGGTGTGCTACTATCCGCGCTTGCCTTGGGTGCCCACGAGGGGCATAAAAGGGAAGTCCGGTGAAAATCCGGCGCGGTCCCGCCACTGTGAGTGAAGGCGCGTCGCTTCGATAACCACTCGGCCCAACAGCCGGGGAAGGTGAAGCGGCCAGTGAATCGGTAAGTTGCGATTCGCTCCTTCCAAGCCAGGAGACCTACCCAAGGGTTCTGCGGTCGACTTTCTGCGACGACGGAAAGTGTGCACTGGAACCTCCGGCCTCCTGCCGTCTTTCCACGCGCCATTTTTCGCCAACGTTAGTCCACCGCGTTCGCCCGCGGAGGCAACGTCATGGCTTGTACCGTCATTCACCGTTCGTATTTTTGCCTGTTTTCTGTTCCCTTCCTTCTCATCTCCTGGCTGATTGTACCGACTGCCTCCGCTCAGACGCGGAACGCGCTCGCGGTGCCTGGCGTCGTTGTCGATCAAGTTGGTGGCGCCATCGCCGGAGCCCGCGTCACCGCGAGTGATGCCAACGGCGCCGTTGTCCAGACGACGACGGCGGATGCGGCGGGCGCGTTCACACTAGGCGGTCTCGCTCCCGGCATCCATTCGGTGCTGGTCGAGATGCATCTCTTCTCACCCATCACGCTCCGCGTGACCGTGCCGGATTCCGGATCGGTTTCCGCTCTTCGCATTGTGCTGAGAGCCGGCGGATTTGCCGAGAGTGTCGTGGTCACTGGCCGGCGCGTGGAGACCCGCCTGTCGGAGACACCTCAGAAGATCGAAGTCATCGACGCCACCGACATCGAACGATCGGTGGCGGCCGACCTGACGGACGTGCTGAAGAAGAATGCCGGGGTCGACGTCGTTCAGTACACCGGCGCGCTGTCGGGCGTCGGCATTCGCGGATTCCGGCCGCAGATTTCAGGGATCAACAAACGGTCGTTACTGCTCATCGACGGTCGGCCGTCAGGCGTCACAAATCTCGCCACGCTGCTGCTCGACAACGTCGAGCGGATTGAAGTGCTCAAAGGAGCGGCGTCGGCAGTGTACGGGTCCTCGGCCATGGGCGGCGTCATCAACGTGATCACACGGCAGTCGCGGGGCAAAGTCGGCGGCAACGTGCGGATCGGCGCCGGCAGCTTCGGCGCGACGGAGTTTGCGGGCCGCGCCGGCGGCAGCGTGTCGTCCACACTCGACTTCGACACCACCGTGAACGTTTTCGATCAGCGCGACGATATCCGCATGGGCAACGGAGTCACGCGCCCGGCGACGAGCTACAAAACGTACAACGGAGGAGGCCGCCTTGGCGTCACGCTTGACGGCGGTTGGCGGCTGGACGGCCGCGCTGACTTCTACCGCGGTCGCGATATCAGCACGCCTCCCGACATCGTGGCCGGCACCATCGGCCAAGGCAGCAAGAACATCGAGCGCAGCACTGGAGATGCGCGTGACCGGCCGCGTGGGGGCGCACGATCTGTCATTCGCCGGGTACACCGCTGCTGAAAGCAGCCACAGTTCTAACGTCACGACGAGCAACCCTCTGGACGTGCCGTTCCTTCCGTTCCTCTCCTTCGAAAGTGAACTCGACTGGGTTGGAGCCCAGGCCAAAGATTCATGGCACTGGTCGACAATTAACAGCGTAGTCCTTGGGTTCGACTTCGAGAAGGTGACGAGCGTCAGCCGTTCCTACACACGCACGGGCGATCGGACGTCGCCGTTCTCAGCAAACAGCAACAAGCGCACTGCGGGCTTCTACGT
This sequence comes from Luteitalea sp., assembly GCA_009380045.1. Classification (GTDB taxonomy): domain Bacteria; phylum Acidobacteriota; class Vicinamibacteria; order Vicinamibacterales; family CAVVIG01; genus WHSN01. Next base: position 16,837 of record WHSN01000070.1, on the reverse strand, counting down.
CGAGAACACATTGAAGCTGCGCGACGGCCGCACCGTTGTTGCCGTTGGCGGGCGTGTCGATCGCATCACCACCGAGACTGTCGACACGCCGCTGAAGACGAACTTCACGCCGTCGGAGACGACGTTCACCATCTTCAATCCCAGCCTCGGAATCAAGCACGAGCTCGTTGAGGGCCTTCGCGCGCACTTCGCGGTTGGGCGCGCATTCATTCCGGCAGAGGCGTCGATGCTGACCGGCTTCACGACCACTGTCGTCAGCGGACGCACGCAGATCAGCCAGGGGAACCCGGACTTGAAGCCGGAACGCAGCACATCGTTCGACATCGGCGCCGAATGGACTCGCCCTACCACGCGATTCGACGTCACCGCCTTCCGGACGGTGGTGAAAGATCGTTTCATTTCCAACGTCGTTGTGAGTAATCCGGCTCCGCCGGATCCGATCATCCTCTCCGTGACGAACGGATTGGATGCGCACATCAGCGGACTGGACGTGGAGGCGGAGCAGCGACTTGGCGGTCGTGTGGGGGTGTTTGCCAACGCCACCCACTACTTCGCCCGGAAGGAGCGGCTCGCAACCGGCGCAGAGCAGGACATTCTTAATGTTCCCTTGAACACCGTCCGCGCCGGCGTGGATGTGGACTTCGGGCGGCTGAGCGGGCGCGTATCGGGGCGCTACGTGCAGGGCCGCAGGGACAACGATTTCAACACGCCGGGTTTTCCCATCATCGACTACGAGAACCTCACGGTCGTTGACGCGAGCGTCACGTACCGCCTCGTGCGGCAGCATGCGATCGTCCTCGCGATCAACAACGTGTTCGATGCGTTCTATTACGAAAAACTGGGCTATCCGCTGCAAGGCGCGTCGTTCAAGGTGTCGTACCGGCTGGGGTTTTAGCGATGGTCCGCGTGGCAAGGATAACGGCGATGGCGGCTCGACACGCTACCTGTGCCGGCCTCGGCGTCGTCGCTCTGTGCAGCGTGATCGCGGCAGCGCCCACACTCGAGAGGCGCGCCGCCGCTTCGAACCTGACCACGGGGTGCGTCGAGACGTTTGACGCAAGCGCCGACTACTTTCCGGACAAGGTCGCTATCGAGGACGCCGTGAACTTCAGCGTCGAGTACCGACGGTCTTACAAGGTCGTCACGGTCAAAGAAGCGCACGCTGGAGGTCCTGCCGAGCGCTACGTGCTCATGCAGTGCGGCGTCCCAGCGCCGAGACTCGAAGGGGTTCTGGCCGGTGCGCAGATCGCCACCGTGCCGATCGCCTCGCTCTACTCGGCATCGACGACGCATCTGCCGCTGCTAGTCGACCTGCAACGACTGGACGTGCTGACCGGCGTCTCGCAGTTGAAGCACCTCGCCGGCGACGAGATCCTGAAGCGGGCGGCAAGTGGGCAGGTCCGCGAATTTGCGCCGATCTCGACGATCGACTCGGAGCTTGTCGTCTCCCAACGGCCGGGCGTGCTCATGACGGGTGGTGCGACGAGTGCTGCACTCGCCGTCATTCGCAGCGCTGGGATTCCCGTGGTCGCCAACAACGAATGGCTCGAGCCGACGGCGCTCGCGCGAGCGGAGTGGCTGAAGTACATGGCGCTCTTTCTGAACGAGGAGCGCGCGGCCCAACAGCTGTATAGCGAGATGAAGGTGCGCTACAAGGGGCTCAGTGGCCGGGCGATGGCCGTTCCAGCGGATCGAAAGCCCACCATCATGACCGGCCGCGGGACGCGCGGGGACTTCGTGATCGCCGGCGGCCGATCGTACGTGGCAGCGTTGATCAAGGACGCCGGCGGGCGGTACGTCTGGGCGGACAACATCGCCGAGGGCTCTGCCACCATCGACCTCGAAGCGCAGATACGTCGAGCGGGGAACGCCGACATCTGGATCAACGGCGGGGGCTGGCCAAGCCTCGCGTCGATGGTGAAGGACGAACCCAGGTACGGTGAGTTCAAGGCCTATCGGACCGGGCAGGTGTGGGTCTACGAGCGGCGCCTGACGCCGACCGGCGGGAACGACTACTGGACACGCGCGGTCTCTCATCCCGACCTCGTGCTCGCCGATCTGGTCAAGATCTTCCATCCGAGTCTTGTGCCGCAGCACGAGTTCCAGTGGTACCTCCAATTGCCTGCGCGCTGACGGTCGCACATCATGACCATTCAGGCCACCTCTCCTCCCGCTGTCGAGAGCGCCTCCCGTGGCGAGCGGCACGCGACGTACGCCACGCGTGAGGCGCTGGTGTTGTGTGGGCTGACCGCGGGCCTTGTGCTGGCCTTCTTGCTCTCCCTCGCGCTCGGCTCGACGAACGTGCCCATCGGCAGGGTTATCGAGGTGCTCTTTGGCACATCGACTGAGCGCGACGGCGCCGCGGTCGTGGTCGAAGCGATCCGTCTGCCGCGATCGTTGACCGCACTGCTCGCCGGGGCCGCGCTCGGCATCGCCGGCCTGCAGATGCAGACGCTCTTTCGGAATCCTCTAGCGGACCCGTTTTCGCTGGGCATCTCGTCGGGTGCCAGTCTGGGCGTGGCGATTGTGGTGCTCGGCTCTGGCATGAGCGTCGCCGCGGCGTTCGGGGCATCCACTGGTCTTCGCGGTGATGCGCTGCTGATCGGAGCGGCGATCTCCGGCGCGCTAGCGGTTCTCGGCCTCGTCCTGATCGTGTCCTCGCGTGTAGCCAATCCGACGACCGTCCTCATCCTCGGGCTCATGTTCGGCTATACGGCCTCGGCCATCGTCACAGTCCTGGTCGGCGTCAGCTCGCCGGAGCGTCTGATGCAGCTGGCGCAGTGGGGATTCGGATCGTTCTCGGGCGTGACGTGGCAGCGTCTGCGGCTCTTCGCGCCGCTCACGATTGCCGGCGTGCTCATGGCCGCGGCGATGACCAAACAGCTGAACGCGCTACTCCTCGGTGACAACTACGCGCGTTCGATGGGTGTCGCCGTCCGGCGCGCACGGCTGCTGACCATGTTCGGTGCGTCGATGCTCGGCGCCGTCGTGACGGCGTTCTGCGGACCGATCGCCTTTCTCGGCATCGCGATTCCTCACCTGTGTCGCGGCCTGCTTGGGACGTCGAATCATCGTGTGCTCGTCCCGGCGGTCGTGCTGATGGGCGGCGCCGTTGCCCTTGTCGCGCAAGTCGTCTCACTGCTGCCGGGCAGCGCCGGCATCTTGCCGCTCAATGCCGTGACCTCGATGATCGGTGCGCCCGTGGTTGTTGCCGTTCTGCTGCGAAGCAGACGCGGAGCGTTCGCAGCATGAACGCCATCAGGCCATCGACCACGGGTGATCCGACGCTGCGAACCCGTGATCTGGCAGTGGGCTATCGGAGCCGCCGACAGCGGAGGGCTGTGCTCGAGCGCGTGAATCTCACGGTGGAGCCGGGCGAGCTCGTGTGCCTGCTCGGCCCCAATGGCATCGGCAAGTCAACCCTGATCCGCACGCTGGCCCGGATGCAGCCGGCACTCTGGGGAGCCGTTGAGTTGGGCGGGACCGCACTCGACTCGCTGTCAACCTCGGATCTCGCGCGACGTCTCGGCGTGGTGCTGACGGAACGCGTCGCGGTCGAGTCAATGCGCGCTCGGCAGCTCATCGAACTCGGACGTTATCCCCATTCTGGCTGGTTGGGTGGTCTGACTGACCGTGATCACGAAGTCGTGTCGTGGGCGATCGATGCCGTCGGTGCCAATCATCTCGCGGATCGCGACGTCGCTCGCATGTCGGACGGCGAGCGCCAACGGGTGATGGTCGCGCGCGCGTTGGCGCAGGAGCCGGTACTGCTGGTGCTCGACGAGCCGACGGCATTCCTCGATGTCCCATCACGCGTGGAGTTGATGGGATTGTTGCGACGGCTCTCGCGTGGCGGTTCGCTTGCGGTGATCGTCTCGACGCACGATCTCGAGTTGGCGCTGCGGACGGCCGACGTCGTCTGGCTGCTGCTTCCTGGGGGAGACGTCGTCACCGGTGCACCCGAAGACGTCATCCTCTCCGGAGGCATCGCGACGGCCTTCGAGGGACGGCACATTCGTTTCCATCCGGAAGAACGAAGTTTTCGCTGGCTCACGGGCGACCGCGGGACGGCGGCGGTTCGTGGGGACGGATTGCCAGCCGCGATGGCCAAGGCGGTTCTCGAACGGGAGGGCTACGGGCTCGTCGTGGAACCCGTGACTGCCGAGAGCCTCTCGCTGACGGTGTCCGAAGTGGGATGGCACCTGTCCGGCGAAGGGGCCGACATGAGCGGTGACACATTCAGGTCGCTTGCCGCTCATTTGCGAGGGCTGACCCAGAGTAACCACGACAAGGAGATCGAATCATGAGAAGCATCAGCACGATGCGGGGCGATGCCGGCGAGACGAGTCTGGCCGGCGGTGTTCGCGTGTCGAAGGGATCCCTGCGCGTCGAGACGTACGGAACGGTCGATGAACTGAACTCATCCCTCGGGTTCGGCCGCTCCATCTGCGAGGACGCCGAGATGGCGGCGTTCACCAAAGGCGTTCAGCAGGACCTTTTCAAGATCGGGTCGTCGCTCGCGACCCCCGCAGAGAGCCCGAAGCCACAGATTGTCATCGACGCGGCGCTCAGTGAACGTCTGACTGCCGAAGTGCATCGGCTGGAAGCAATTGACGGGATGCTCGCCGACTGGTCGATTCCTGGCGAGCATCGAGCTGCTGCCGCCTACGACGTGGCTCGCACGATCTGTCGCCGGGCGGAACGGTCCCTCGTGCGACTGCAGGAATCTGGCGCCGCTGTTCAGCCTGCGATCCTCTCGTACGTGAATCGGCTGTCCGACCTGCTCTGGCTGTGTGGCCGCAAGCTCGAACACGATGCCGGCGTCAGCGGCTCGTTGCGCGAAGTGACCGGAAAGACCGGCAATCGCTTCACCCGCGCCTGGTAGCGCTCAGGAGGACCTCTGATGACCATCGAGACTCTTCCACGGTTCGACGAGATCGCACACCATCCGGACGACGCCGTGACGGCGTACACGTATTTCCCGCCAACAGAATCGATGATGCGCGAGCTCGCGCAGGAGCTGTTCGGAACCCATTGGCGCTCGGTTGTCGTCGGACCGTGCATTGAAGGCGCCGTGTTCGAGATCGCGTTTCAATCGCCACCAGAGATTCGCTATTCCGACGGCTACCTCACCGTCGACCTTGGTCCGTGGCATTTTCATCTGTGTATCGGTCCCCACAACGGCAATAGCGCGGAGGAGCTGCGACGAAACCGCCCAGTTGCGAAAGTGGCCTTCTTCGAGCGCCGCGGCAAGGGATGCGCGGGCGGACGCTCATGGGGTCTGAAACTGTGGAACGGCTATGGCGAACAGATGACGACGGTGTTTCTGCCGAATCCACGGATCAGTGACGACCATCAATTACTCAAGGTGCCGGACTGGTCCAGGCTCGAGACGTACTACCGCCTTCGCGAGCAGTTTCTCGGCGAGCCCATGCCTGACGACCTCGAAGCGATGGCCGAGCGTCCGTTGCCGGAGGCCGTGTGATCGCCAGACACGTCCGACGGGCCTTCGCGATCGCACTGCTCGTCTTTCTTGCGAGCGCCACCGGCCGGTCACAGCCGCAGGAGATTCCTGCGCGCATTGTGTCGACGTCGCCGAGCATCACGGAAACGCTCTTTGCCTTGGGCCTTGGCGATCGCGTCGTCGGCGTGTCCACCTACTGCCGCTATCCCCCGGCCGTCGCGGCTCTACCCAAGGTGGGCACCTTCCTGAAGCCTGATGCGGAGACGATTGCGCGGCTGAAGCCAGACCTGGTCTTCGTCCACAAGGGCCCGAACAACGTCCTTGCGCAACTCGGAACGCTGGGGATCAAGACTGCAGTCGTCGATCGAGGGTCGTTGCCAGGTGTATTCACGACCATTCGGGAGATCAGCACGGCCGCCAATGTCGCCGACAAGGGTGAGCGTCTCGTCAGCGATCTCAATGCGGGTCTGGATCGGGTCAGGGCCTCGGTCGCGGGGCGGACCCCGCGAAAGCTTCTGATCATTGTCGGCCGTCGTACGGGCACGCTGACCGACGTCATTGCCGTTGGCCCGGGCTCGTACCTGCACGGCATCGCCACGATCGCCGGCGGATCGAACGTGCTGGCGTCGACCACGCTCGAGTATCCGCGCATCTCGATGGAAACGGTGATCAGCCTTGCCCCCGACGTGATCGTCGATGTGGGCGAGATGGGTGAATCGCCGGCGGACTCCGACCGCCGGCGGCAGATCACCGAAGGTCTGTGGCGGAGCCAGACCTTGGTTCAGGCGGTGCGGGACGGAGGCGTCCACGCCGTTCACGACGAGGCGTTTGTCGTTCCGGGCCCGCGGATCGTTGAGGTGGCGAGAACGATGGCGCGGTGGCTCCATGGAGTCGAGCCGCGATGACACCGCCCGTGCTCAGAGTGCGCAACGTCGGGTGGCGGGTGGCGACGGTACCCGTACTGGAGCATGTCTCCTTCGATGTCGCCCCCGGAGAGTTCGTGGCGGTGATGGGTCGCAATGGCGCTGGGAAGAGCACGCTGCTGGATATCGTTGCGGGCTTGCGTGCGCCAACGGAAGGCGCCGTGATGCTGGCCGACCGAGCGCTTGACGAGATGACTTCCATCGAACGGGCGCGGACGCTGGCGCATCTGCCCCAAAGCCTCCGCGCCGATCTCTCGATGCGCGCCGAGGCGCTGGTCCTGATGGGACGCTACGCCCACGCGGACCGTTGGTTCGAGTCGGACGAGGATCGTCGGATCGCGGAAGAGGCCATGCAGCGGTGCGAATGCCTCGAGTTCCGGCGGCGAATACTGGCCACGCTGAGCGGTGGCGAGCGCCAGCGAGTCTTTCTGGCCGCGTGCCTCGCGCAACGAGCCCCTGTGCTGCTGCTTGATGAGCCTGCGACGTTCCTCGACGTCGATCAGCAGCTGCAGTGTTTCAGCGTGCTGCGCGCCGAAGCCGATCGCGGCACCGCGTGCGTGGCGGTCACCCATGACGTGAATCTCGCCTTGACGTTCTGCACACGATTGATCGTCATGGCGGAGCGTGGCGTGGCTCGCGATCTGCCAACCGAGACGGCGCTCGACGACCCCGCGTGGCTACGCGCGTTCTCCGGGCGACTGATCGTCGAACACGGGGACTCGCGTCCTCGGGTCCGGTACCAGTGATGCTGATGAGGCGCCGCCCCGTCGTGGCCTGGGTGGGTGGGTCTGGGTTGCTCTTTGCGGCAGCGGCTCTATTGCTGCCGTTTGTTGGCCCGAGTGCGCTCGATTGGGCGCGTGTCTGGCAGCGACAGGAGCCGGACTGGTCAATTCTCACGAACCTGCGTTTGTCACGGACCCTGCTCGGTCTGTTCGCGGGCGGAGCGCTTGCGCTGGCTGGCAGCCTGTTCCAGTCGATGCTCAGGGACGCACTCGCCACACCCTATACGCTGGGCGTGTCGACCGGTGCGTCGCTTGGTGCCGTGATCGCGATCGCGTTCGATTGGCACACGGTGGCCGGCGTCGTTGGCATCTGGGCCGGAGCACTCGTAGGTGCCGGTCTGATTTTGTTCGTGGTGATGGGAGCGGCAACCCGCGGCGGTCAGCTCTCGTCGTCTAGCCTCCTGCTTGCCGGGATTGCGATCAACAGCGTGTGCGCCGCCCTCATCCTGCTGGTCCATGGCCTGACGGGCATGTCTCAGTCTTTTGCCATCTCCCGTTGGCTGATCGGCGGACTCGATGCGATTGAACGCTCAACGCTTCTGGTTTACATGCTGGTGGTCATCGCGACAGGGATCATCATCATTCGCCAGGGCCGCCAGTGGAATTTGCTCGCTGTCGGCGAAGCATGGGCGGCAACACGTGGTGCACAGGTGCGGCGAGCGCTCTTTCAGGGCTACGTTGCCGGCTCGATCCTGGCGGCCACGACGGTGGCATTGACCGGACCGATCGGCTTCGTCGGGCTGGTCGTGCCGCATCTCTTGAGAGGGCGTCTCGGTGGAGACGACCGGATGCTGATGCCGTGCGCCTTCCTGCTCGGCGGCGTGCTGCTGGCGTCGTGCGATGCGCTGGGACGCGTGCTCCTCGCCCCCGCTGAGATTCCGGCTGGCGCGATTACCGTCTGCATCGGCGGCCCATATCTGATCTGGGTGATTCGGCGCGGAGGGCTGCGATGACGATGTTCCGGACTCGCGTCGTTCGCGCGGACGGCCGCGCGATCAACGTGGTGCAGCGGAGGGCGCATCTCTCGTACTGCTTCACCGGGTGCTGTTGTGGCCGCACCGAACGCGGCTATGCTGCCGTGCCGGTCGACACCTTCAAGGACGAATGGCTCCGGCGCAAGCTGCGGAACGTTGTCCACCTGACGAAGGCAGGTTGCCTGGGCCCGTGCGCGCTCGCCAACGTGGCGAGCCTCGTGTTCGACGGACGGGCGGTCTGGTTCCATTCGGTCAACACACCGTGGCACGTCCGGCTCATCTACGACTACATCGAGACGATGGTGGGCGCCGATCGATTCGTCGCGCCGCCCTCCGAGCTCGCCGAGTACGTCTTCAACTATTACGACTGGGATGTGCGGCCCAGAACGGCGCGGTTGCCAGGTGCCGCGACTCAGGACGAGCCATTCGGTCAGCGCATCGCCCTGTTGTCCCACGCCGATACGGATCTCCTGGCGCTCAAGCGCGTGCAGTTGGCGCTACCAATCGATTTGCACGTCATGGGTGTCTCGCTCGTACGGCTCCAGACCGAGGAGCAACTGTCGCTGTTGCTCGACGATTCGCTCGCCCCTGCGCGTGTGCTCGTGTTAGCCTGCACGGCGAGCTCGAGAGCCTGCCTGGGTTCGCGCGTTTGCGCGCCTGGGCGATCGAACGCTCGGCGTCGCTCGTAGTCGTGAGCGGGACCGGTGAGCCACGCCCCGACTTCGCCCGCGCGAGCACGGTGGGTCTGGACGTTGTTGAGGCCGTCCGCACCTACTTGACCATCGGCAGTGAGCGCAACCTCGGCGAGTGCTTGAAGTTCCTCGCCGATCGACTGCTCCTCACGGGCTACGGCAGCGCGCCGCCGCTTGATGTGCCAGAGCACGGCGTCTACCTGCGCGACGTCGAGGACGCCACCCTCGCGGATTGGGAGGCGCGGCGGGATGCCGCGAAGCCGACCGCAGCGCTCCTGTTCTATCGCGCGCACGCACTCAGCGGCAACACCGCGTTCGTCGACGAGCTCGTGGACGCGTTGGAGCAGCAGGGCCTCAACGCGCTGCCAGTCTTCACCTCCAGTCTCCGCGCGCACCAGGATGGGTTCCCTGCCGCGCTGAGAATCGTCGGCGATCGCGCTCAGGTGATCATTTCGACCCTGTCGTTCGCACTCGGCGACGGTGGGAAGAGTGTGGGGCCTTCGGCGTTCGAGCAGCTTGGCGTACCTGTTCTGCAGGCGATTACGAGCGGCATGCCGCGTGAAGGCTGGGAGGTCTCGCATCGTGGGCTGACGGCACTGGACACGGCGATCAACGTGGCCATTCCCGAGTTCGACGGGCGCATCATCACGGTACCCTTGTCTTTCAAGGACCGATCGGAAGACGCGCCAGGGCTCTACGCGCCTCATGCCGAGCGCGCCGAGCGCGTTGCTGGACTCGCCGCGAGGCTCGTGCGTCTCCGGCAGCGACCCCGCGCCGACATGCGTGTCGCGTTCGTTCTGACCAATTCGTCGTCCAAGGCGTCGCAGGTCGGCAATGCCGTCGGACTGGACGCCCCAGCCAGCTTGCTCACGTTGCTCCGCGCCATGCGCCGCGACGGCTACACGCTCGACCGGCTGCCGGCGACGAGCGACGAGTTGATGGCGGATCTCCTGGCGTGCGGGACGTATGACGAGGCCCATCCGCTCGATCCAGGACGTGCCCAGCGGTTCTCGCGGCGCCGCTACCGCACTGAGTTCACCACGCTGCAGCCGTCGTCCCGGAAGCGCATGGAGGATTGGTGGGGAACGCCGGCCGATCAGGGTGACACCTTACGTAGTCCTGACCGGCGGGTCGACAAGAAGATTGCCTCGACGGCCGCCAGCACTGCTCAAGCGGTCACGAAAGAGCCATGGACGGACGAGCGCGATTATCTGTTTGCGACAATGACGTTCGGTCACGCGCTGGTCGCCCTTCAACCGCCGCGGGGGTACGGCATGAACCCCGATGCGATCTATCACACACCGGACCTGCCGCCGACGCACCACTACGCCGCGTTCTATAAATGGCTGGCTGTACCCCTGGACAAGGGCGGGTGGGGCGCGGACGCGATCGTGCACGTCGGCAAGCACGGCACTCTCGAGTGGCTACCGGGCAAGGGTGTCGGCCTTTCGGGCGAGTGCTTTCCCGATGCGCTGCTGGGCGACATGCCGCTCATCTACCCGTTCATCGTGAACGATCCCGGCGAGGGCAGTCAGGCCAAACGCCGCGGGCATGCGGTGATCGTCGATCACCTCATGCCGCCGATGACGTCGGCCGACGCCTATGGGCCACTCGCCGCACTCAACGATCTCGTCAACGAGTACTACGCGGCCGAGAAGCTGGATGCTACCAGGCTGCCGATCGTTCAACAGCAGATTTGGGATCTGATCCAGCAGGCACAACTCAAGGCCGACCTCGATCTTCGTGCGATGCTGTCGCGCGATCACGGCGATCACACGCACGATTGGGACGATGAGCTGACGCCTGAAGGCGTGCCGGTCACCCTCGCGGAGATGAGCGGCAATGATGTCGCTCACCTGATAGAAGACATCGATGGCTACCTGTGCGAGCTCGGCACCGCGCAGATCCGCGACGGTCTGCACGTGCTTGGGGCCATGCCGTCACTGCCGGACACCTTGCGGGCACTGACCCGGCTGCCCAACGGATCCGTGCCTGGCTTGCAGTCCGCGCTGGCGCAGTCGTACGGTCTCGATCTGCAGAGTCTTCTGGCCACGCCAGGCGCGCGCTTCGACCGTGTGCACGACGTCGCCGGTTCGCTGTGTGTGTCCCACGCCGACGCGATCGAGCGGCTTGAGAGCCTGGCGCGCGCGCTCTTTATTGATCTCGAAGACGGTGGCTTCGAGGCGCGGTTGATCGACGACATCGTGATGCGACAGGTGGGGCATGCGAGCAACGCTGTGGCCGCGTCCCTGAGCTTCGCGTGCACCACGTTAGTACCCGCGCTGGAGCTCGTGACGGACGAAGTGGATCACGTCCTCGATGCGCTCGCCGGACGGTTTGTGCCGCCGGGGCCCGCGGGCGCGCCCACGCGCGGAATGGCGCACATCCTGCCGACGGGCCGAAACTTCTATGCCGTCGATCCACGGGCGGTTCCGTCCCAGGCCGCGTGGCGGGTCGGAGAGCAACTCGCACACGAAGTGCTCACCCGACATCTGAAGGAAGAGGGCCGCTACCCGGAGATGATCGGCATCGGCGCCTGGGGCACGGCGCAGATGCGAACCCAGGGCGACGACATCGCCGAGGTTCTGTCACTGCTCGGCGTGGAACCCGTCTGGGATCCGCAGTCGCGCCGCATTCAGGATCTGGCCGTCGTGCCGCTGGAGCGCTTGGGTCGGCCGCGTATCGATGTCACGCTCCGCATCAGCGGCTTCTTCCGCGACGCGTTTCCGCACCTCATCACCCTTGTGGATCGCGCCGTCGAGCTCGTCGTCACCCTCGACGAACCGGCGGAACAGAATTTCCCGCGCAAGCACTACGTCGAGGAACTAGCGCGCCCCTCGGATGCGGCCTTGGATGAGGTGGAGGGACGCGCCCGCTATCGCATCTTCGGTGCGAAGCCGGGCACCTATGGCGCCGGCATTCAACAGCTGATCGACACAAGACACTGGCAGACGGACCAGGATTTCGCGACCGTCTTCGTCGAGTGGGGGGGCTATGCCTACGGTCGCGAAGTCGACGGCGCCGACGCCCGCGACGTGTTCGTCGAACGGCTGCGGACGATCGAGGTGGCCGTCCACAACCAGGACAACCGCGAGCACGACATGTTCGATTCCGACGACTATTACCAGTTCCACGGCGGCATGATCGCGTCCGTGCGATCGCTGACGGGCCGACAGCCGAAGATGTACGTCGGCGACAGCTCGCGGCCCGACGCCGCGAAGGTGCGCGATCTTCGCGAGGAGGCTCTGCGCGTCTACCGATCCCGGGTCGTCAATCCCAAGTGGCTCGACAGCATCCGCCGCCATGGCTACAAAGGCGGTCTGGAACTCGCCGCGACGGTGGACTACATCTTCGGCTTCGACGCGACGGCGCACGTGGCGCCCGATTTGGTGTACGACGGGCTGGCTGCCGAATACGCGCTTGCGCCGGAGATGCAGCAGTTCCTCGAGCAGTCCAATCCATGGGCGCTGCATGCGATTGCGGACCGGCTGCTCGAGGCCGCAGATCGTGGACTGTGGGAGAGCGCCTCCCCTGAGACGCTGCAGGCGCTGCAAGACGTGCGGTTGAAGGCCGAAAGCTTCGTCGAAGCGCGCGGCGAGCGCGTGCGGGTGCGCTCATGACCTCGCCGCAGTTCCCGTTTTCCGCCGTGGTCGGCCTTGAGACGCTGAAGCTCGCGCTGCAGTTGGCCGCCATCGATCATCGTCTGAGCGTGGTTGTCAGGGGCGACAAGGGTGCCGGGAAGAGCACGGCCGCCAGAGGTCTTGCGGCCCTCCTTGAAGGGAATGTCCCGTTCATCACGCTCCCCATTGGCGCCACTGAAGATCGCCTGCTTGGAGGCATTGATGTCGAGAAGGCTTTGAGGGGCGAACCGTCGCTGAAGCGGGGCCTGCTCGCGGAGGCCAACGGTGGCGTGCTCTACATCGATGAAGTGAACCTGCTGCCCGATCATCTCGCAGATGCGCTGCTCGATGCCGTCGCTAGTGGCGTGCACACCGTCGAGCGCGAGGGTTTCAGCGCGAGCCAGGCCGCGGACTTCGTCCTGCTGGGTTCGATGAACCCGGAGGAAGGCGCGCTTCGCCCACAGTTGCTGGATCGATTCGCGCTCGCGGTCGACGTCGAGGCTCCATCGGATGTGGCCATGCGGTGCGAGGTGCTCGAACGGCGCCTCGCATTCGATCGAGACCCTGACGCCTTTGAGCGCTCCTGGCGGGAGACGCAAGAGTCTGTGGCGTCGGCGCTGGCCGTGGCAAAGACGCGAATCGCTAGCGTGGCGGTCCCGCGAGAAATGCTGCACTACGTCGCGATGCGCGTGGCCGAACACGACGTACAGTCCTTGCGCGCGGATCTTGCGGTCGTGCGCGCCAGTCGTGCACATGCCGCATTCGACGGGGCCGAGGCCGTTACCACCGTTCACGTTGAGACGGTCCTCCCTCTGGCACTGGCGCATCGCACGCCCGCCAAGTCTCGATCACGGACTCCGCCGCCTTCACCCCAGCGTTCCGACGACCAGTCTCGTCAGAACGATCAACAGCCGACGGAGGAGCGCGCGCCGGAACGCGTCTTCGAGACCACATGGGTCGCAGCCCCGCAGTTGACGGTCGAGCATGCCGGTCATCGCACAGGCCGCGCCGCTGGTGACTCGGGCCCTGTCGTTGGGCCGATCGTCGCAAGCCGTCGCTCGGACACGCCGCGTGAGCTGGATCTCCGGCCGTCTCTTGTGCACGCCGTCACGCATACGGGCGTAGCCCGGATAAGAGTCGAGGATCTTCACGAACGGGTACGAGCCCCGCGAGCATCGACACGCTTCATTCTGATCGTCGACTCCAGTGGCTCGCACGCCATTCAAGATCGCATGCGCCTCGTCAAGGGCGCGGTGAGCGGCCTGTTGGATGCGTCGCATGGTCGCCATGACGAGGTGGTGGTCATTACGTGCCGCGGTGCCGAAGCCCAGGTGCTGGTGGAGCCGACGTCATCCCGCGAGGACGCAGACCGTGCGCTCGACTATCTCCCGACCGGCGGCAGAACCCCACTCGCGCATGGGCTCGAGCTTGCGGCGACCTACGTCACCGACGCCGCCGTGGCGGTTGTGATTACTGACGGACATGCCAACGTTCCGCTCCGCAGTGACGATGCGTGGGCCGATGCGCTCGGCGCTGCTTCTGCGTTGAACTGCCTCGCCCTCGTCATCGACACAGAGGACGACCAGCGAGCAACGGGCAATCCGGAGAAGCTCGCGGCTGCGATGCGCGCGACGTGCATTCGGTTAGAGGAGTTGGACCAGGCCCACGCGGTCCGGCTGATTCGAGAGATCGCGTGAACGAGCGCACAACGTCTCCGGTCGCCGAGATCTACGCTGCCCTGCTGTCCCTCGACGCGAGTTGGCATGTTGAGATTGGCCGGCCGGACGGAGTTGGGTTGATCGCAGGTTCGGATTTGAGAAACGCGACGTCGGGGCCATTTCACGAATTGTTGCTGCGTATCGGCGAACGATCGATGACGGCGAATCGGCTGACGATCGCGGCATTGTTTGCGCTGCGTTACGGCTGGGCCTCGGCCATGGCGATCGGGCCGTACCTCCGGCACCAGTGCGTGCCGGATATCTCACTCGAGAATGTGTCGTTCAAGTTCAAGCCATCGACGTTCTTCGAGCGAACAGCCATGCACGAGGCGCGTGGCACCGTGACGGCGAGTGATGCGCGTGCTGGGCACGACTCACTCTGGACAGTCCCCGACGAGGAGGCCTTACGTTGCGAACTGCGCAATGCCTTGACCGTGCAGGCGACGCCGGTGGTAGAGGCGCTCTACGAGTGGTCCGGGTTCGCCCGCATAGGAACCTGGGGCATGCTGACGTCCTCGTGGGCCGCGCAGTTCACGGCGCTGTGCGAGAACCGGACCGACCAGCGCCCCATGCTGCCGGTCATCGAGTCGCTCTTCGACGGCAACGATGTGGTCGCGAAGATGCGGCCGCGAATGCACGCCGTGGCCTACGGTGAGGCGATTCACCTCTACCAGCGCCGGGCGAGCTGCTGCCGGTGGTATCTGCTGCCGCAGGGCGAGTTGTGTGCCAGTTGTCCGCTCGTTTCGGATGATGAACGCCGGCAGCGCAATCTGGCGTGGATGAAGAAACAGCTCGAGCGATCGGTCCCGAGTGGCGGTCACGGATGATGGCTCGATCGCTGTTCGTGGGCGGGACATCGTCGAACGCCGGGAAGAGCTGGATGACCACCGCCATCTGCGCCTGGCTCAGGCATCGCGGGCTGTCGGTCGCGCCCTTCAAGGCCCAGAACATGTCCAACAACTCCTATCCATGCCGGGAAGGAGGGGAGATTGGGCGCGCACAGGTCGCACAGGCTGAGGCATGCGGCATCGAGCCGGAGCCATCGATGAATCCGATTCTGCTCAAGCCGAGTGGAAACGGGCGTAGCCAGGTGATCGTGAATGGTCGGCTATGGAAGACGCTCACCGCTCGCGAGTACTACGCGCACGCGGACGAATTACGCCCGATCGTGTCAGCTGCCTATCACGATCTGGCCAGTCGCTTCGATGCGATCGTCATCGAAGGCGCAGGCAGCGTCTCTGAACTGAATCTGCGCCGGCATGACCTGGTCAACCTCGGCCTGGTGACGACCGTTCGAGCGCCCTGGATCCTCGTGGCCGATATCGAGCGAGGCGGCGTCTTCGCGTCGGTGATTGGAACGTCACATCTGTTGTCGCCGGAAGAGCGGGCATTGTTTCGCGGGTTTGCCATCAACAAGTTCCGCGGTGATGTCACGCTCTTCGATGATGGGGTGCAGCTACTGGAGCGGGAGACCGAGGCACCATGTTTCGGGGTGTTTCCGTACGCCGCGGACATCCATCTCGACGCCGAAGACAGCCTTGCCCTGAAGACTCGCCCGCAGACGTCGGCGCCGCCAGGCGCCCGGACCGCCATCGTGAGATTCCCGCACCTGTCGAATGCGACCGACTTTCGGCTTCTCACCTGGGCAGACTGGATCGCCGCCCCAACTGCGGCCGAGTACGACTTCATCATCCTGCCCGGCAGCAAGAACACGATTGCAGATCTGCACTGGCTCCGCAGCGTTGGCCTGGCCGACTGGATACTTGATCTGTATGGTTCAGGTGCTCGGGTGGTCGGCATCTGCGGTGGTTTCCAGATGCTTGGCCGGCTGATCGACGATCCGACTGGGATCGAGTCCGACCTCCGCTCCGCTCCAGGCTTAGGCCTGATCCCCTCGATGACCACGTTGACACGAGAGAAACAGACGAAGGCCGTACGCGCGACTACGGCAGGCGGCGTGACGTTCAGCGGATACGAGATCCATGTCGGCGTCACCGTAGCCGATGCCGAGATCTCCGTGGTGCCATTCGCCACGCTTGAGGACGGGACCCCCGACGGCTTCTGCACAGACCGCGTGATGGGGACGTACTTGCACGGTGCTCTCGAGAGCGCGGAGGTCTGCGCCGAAGTCTTTGCGGTGGTGATGCCGTCCCTCGCAGACAAGACCGTCAACTACCAGCAACTCGCGCTCTGGTTCGAGCGACACGGGCGCCATCTGGATCGATTGGGATTCGACTGATTATGAAAGAGATCGAAACACACAGTTGGGAGCGCCTGCGCGCCGAACCGCTCTTCGAACTGCGCCGCGCCGGCCGGTATCTCGTCGCGGAGCTCAAAGGCGCCCATCATGTAATCAGCACCTCCGTTCGGCACGGCGGATGGGCAGAACATGTGGGCTGGCTGGTCAATCATCAGAGCTGCGAGGGAACGGCCCACGTCGATCGACATCACGTGGTCACGGAAGGTGGAATGGAGGCGTACCACGACCGGGTGTGCGAGGAAGTCAATCTCCCCTCCGAGCACACGGCCGTCATGGGGACGGCCTGAGGCATCCCCTCATTTGAGACCGAAACTGAGGACGTACACCGGCTCGCGCAGCACGTACTCGGCGAATCGCTGGATAAGTGGTTCGAGGCGGTCATGAGGCATAGCCGGCATCGCGGC
>WHSN01000022.1 GCA_009380045.1 Luteitalea sp. | reverse complement strand
TGCACCCAATAATGGACGTGATTCCGACTCAGGGCGAGCCGGGTCGCGACATGCGAGGGCCGCACGCGATCGGCCAGCATCAGCAGGATGGAGGCGCGCACGGCCAGTGTCTGCGGCGTGTTGCCATCCGCGACGACGTGGGCCAGTTGCGCCCGGTCGGCGGCGGGCAAGACCACGCACAGGCGCGGCATGAACATCGCTCACCGTACCAATTTTCCGCGGCGACGTACAGTGAATTCATGTACTAACAGTTCGTACGCATGAGACTAGACTGGCTGCCGTCCACGATCAACTGGGGTTCACGACAGGAGAGCCAGGCCTGCCAAACGTGGTCGAGTCCACAACGCAAGTCGCTGGCGATAACAGAAAAAGGAGAGTGATATGACCCGACCTACGTCAACATCTTCCAAGCGTTCAGTCCGGTCAGGCTGTTCAGCCCGATCGACAGCAACGTGACCAAGGCCCGTTTCTTCGTCCCAGGCGGAGGTGAGCTTCCGGCCACCACAACCGGGTTCGGCGCCATCTTTTCTGATGTCGACCAGCTCGACGGGCACGACGACAAGTTACGGAGACGACGAACGGGGCAGGGGCCGCGACGGCAGCTCGACCTCGACGCCGTTCCATGGCCCGCGTGGAAACCTGCTGTTCACCGCCGACGTCCCGCGTCGAAAGGCGACGCGAGCCTGTCGTTCCTGGGCGTCCTGTTCGACGACGCGCGCATCGCGTACGTCCGGATCAAGACCGGGACCGTCGCTCCTCAGGCGCAACGACACCTCGAGGCGTGATGTCGTCATGATGGACGACTTCCTCTACGGCGAGCCCCAAATGATCGAAGACGTGCACATGCGCCAGGAGATCGCGATTCTCGAGGAGAACTGATCCGATGAGATCTCACCGGGGACGTGGACACTGAACCGGGCGGCCGCATGGTCACGGGTTGCCATCGACTGTGGGAGAAGGTGGCTACCCTGACATCGGTGAGCTCCAAGGCATGCGCCCATCGACGTCCTTGAAAAGTGCCTTGCCCCGCCGAGGACCACCGGTTGCGCACGACGCAGATCCCGCCGAAACCGTTCAGGCCGGGTTCGGCGGGAAGCAGAAGCGAAGCGGGCGCCACATCGCCCGGCCATCAACCGTCGGGCAGCATGGCCTGCGAATCACCCAGGGCCCGTCATCGCTTCGGGAGGAGCTCCGCATCGGCGAGTCGTACCGAGGTGCCAAGGCGGAGCGATCTCAGCACTTCAGACACCCGATCGGTGTGCTCAATCAGCTCCATGATGGCGTGTTCGTCGGCGCTCGTTTCGACTCGCACCGAGATCGCCAGATTGGTGGTCTTGCGGCCGCCGTTCTCGGCCTCGGCCTCGACAGTGACGTGCGCACGGTCGATGCGAATCCGGCGGCGTTCGGCTTCCCGGAGCAGCTCGTCCGCGTATCCTCCTCCGACGGCGAGACACAGCAGCTCACCATAGGTCGCTCCCTCTCCGGTCCGGCCCCCGCTCATGCAACGGTCGATCGCCAGGCTCCGCCCGTTCACGCAGCCAGTCGATGTGTTCCTGTCGGGCAGCGCGCTGATTTGAACAGTCAGTTTCATGATGGCGTCCTTGTATGAGACCTATTCCAGGAGAAGCGGCTCCCCTCGTTCCTCGATCGCCGGCACGAGATGCCGGTCGCGCATGAGGAGCCTCGCACACGCGTTCCACCGCAGTACCGCGTCGTCGTTGCCGAGCGGCCGGATCGCTTCGGCCTTCTCGTAGCAGAGCATCGCCTCACGGAGCCACCCGTACACGCGCGGACCGAATCCGGGCGGCGCGTGGTGCAGCTGCGCCTTGGCCCGCCGTTCGTAGACGATGCCGGTGTAGTACGCGCGCGCGTAACCGTCGCGCATCCGTTCGATCGTCTCGTGGGCGTCGCCGACGAAGGAGGCGCCGCTGTCGAACTGGTCGGTGAGCGCCAGCACCAGGGTGACCAGCGCGTGCTGGTTGCCCGGTTCGACGTCGAGAACATCGCGACAGATGCTCTCGGCCTCGCCCGCCTCGTTGAGCAGGCGGTAGCGCTCGGCCTTTTCGAGGGCTCTCGGCAGAGCCTCCGCGGACAGCGTCTTGAGCTCAAACGTCATGGGAACCTCCCCGTACCATCCGGAACAGCCTGGCGACAGGATCGTAGAGCTGATCGACGACACGCTCTTTCAAGGGGATGATGGCGTTGTCGGTGATGGTGATGTCTTCGGGACACACCTTCGTGCAGCACTTCGTGATGTTGCAGTACCCGATGCCCTGCGCGTCCTTCAGGTCGCGGACTCGATTCTCCGAGTCCAGCGGGTGCATCTCCAGGGCGGCGGCGTAGACCAGATGACGAGGGCCGGCGAACCGGTCGAACATCTGGTGCTCGCGAAGCACATGGCAGACGTCCTGGCACAAGAAGCACTCGATGCACTTCCTGAATTCCTGTACGCGTTCGACATCCGGCTGCGCCATCCGCCACGTTCCGTCGGCCCCCGCGGGCTGGGGCTTGAAGCGCCTGATCCCCTTCTTCACCTGGAAATTCCACGAGACGTCGGTCACGAGGTCCTTGACCGGAGGGAAGGTGCGCATCGGCTCGACCGTGACCGGCGCCGACAGATCGAGCTGATTCAGCCGGGTCATGCACATCAGCCGGGGATTGCCGTTGACCTCGGCCGAGCACGACCCGCACTTCCCGGCCTTGCAGTTCCAGCGAACCGCGAGATCGTTCGCCTGTTCGGCCTGAATTTGATGGACGGCGTCGAGGACCACCATGCCCTCGGACACGGCGGTCGCATAATCCTTGAAATCGCCGCCGGTGGAGTCGCCACGCCAGATTCGGAACGTCGCGGTTGTCGTCATTTCATTTCTTCGATGATGCTCTTCAACTCGTCAGGCATCGCCGGATTGGCGGCGCGGGAGACGGCCATGCCGCCGTCAGACTCCCGGCGCACGGCGATGTTGACGGTGCTGAAAGCGGCATCCTTGTCAGGATGGTCCTCCCGGAAATGCCCGCCACGGCTTTCCGTGCGTGCGATCGCCGAGCGGGTAATCGCTTCGGAGACGGTCAGGAGATTGTGCAGATCGAGCGCGGCATGCCAGCCGGGGTTGTACTCGCGATGCCCTCCCACGCCAACCGAGGCGGCGCGCTCGCGCAGGCGCGCGAGACAGTCGAGCGCACGCCGCATCTCCGGTTCGTTCCTGACGATGCCGACGAGGTCCTGCATCATGTCCTGCAGTGCGTACTGCACCTGGTACGGTCCCTCGCCCTGGGTGCCCCGATCGAACGGCTCCAGCGCCTGCCGCGCCGCATCGTCCACCTGGCGGTCGTCGATCGTGCCGATTGTCTCGTGTCGCGCGAACGCCGCGGCGAACTCTCCGGCGCGCTTGCCGAACACCAACAGGTCGGACAGCGAGTTGCCGCCGAGCCGATTCGCGCCGTTGATTCCGGCGGCGCACTCGCCCGCCGCGAAGAGACCGGGCACGTTCGACATCTGCGTCTCCGCGTCCACCCGCACCCCGCCCATGATGTAGTGGGTGGTCGGGCCGACTTCCATCGGCTCGCGAGTGATGTCGATGTCGGCCAGCTGCTTGAACTGGTGGTACATGCTCGGCAGCTTCTTCTTGATGTGCTCGGCGGCGTTCGGGATCCGGTCCTTGATCCAGGAGATGTCGAGATAGACGCCGCCGTGCGGGCTGCCCCGCCCTTCCTTGAGCTCGCGGACGATGCACCGGCTGACGTGGTCACGCGTCAACAGCTCCGGCGGCCGCCGCGCGTTCTTGTCGCCCTGTGTGTATCGCCACCCTTCCTCCTCGTCGTCGGCGGTCTGGGCGCGGTAGTTCTCCGGAATGTCGTCGAACATGAAGCGGCGTTGCTGGTTGTTCCTGAGAACGCCACCTTCGCCGCGTACGCCTTCGGTCACGAGAATGCCGCGGACGCTCGGCGGCCACACCATGCCCGTCGGGTGGAACTGGACGAACTCCATGTCGATCAGCTCGGCGCCGGCGTCGTAGGCGAGCGTGTGGCCATCGCCGGTGTACTCCCAGCTGTTGCTCGTGATCTTGAACGCGCGGCCGACGCCTCCCGTGGCCAGCACGACGGCGCGGGATCGAAACAGCTTGAACCGGCCGCGTTCCCGCTCGTAACCGAAGGCGCCGACAACCCGGTCGCCGTCCTTCAGCAGCCGGGTGATGGTGCACTCCATGTGCACGTCGATTCCCTGGTGAATGCCGTGGTCCTGCAGCGTGCGGATCATCTCGAGGCCGGTGCGGTCGCCGACGTGCGCGAGACGGGGGTAGCGGTGGCCGCCGAAGTTACGCTGGAGGATACGGCCGTCCTTGGTCCGATCGAACATCGCGCCCCACGCTTCCAGCTCGCGCACCCGATCGGGCGCCTCCCTGGCGTGAAGCTCGGCCATGCGCCAGTTGTTCACATACTGGCCGCCCCGCATGGTGTCGGCGAAGTGGACCTTCCAGCTGTCGCGATCGTCGACGTTGCCCAGCGCGGCGGCGATGCCGCCCTCGGCCATGACGGTGTGGGCCTTTCCCAGCAGGGACTTGCAGACGAGACCAACCGACGCGCCAGCCCTAGACGCCTCGATCGCTGCACGCAAGCCGGCGCCGCCTGCGCCGACGACCAGCACGTCGTGCTCGTGGGTCTGATAGTCGGGCATCAAATGATCCTGAGGTCCGACCACACGCCCATCGAGCACAGTCGAACGTACAGGTCAGAGAAGCCCACAGAGAACAAGCTCGTCCACGCCCACATCATGTGACGGCGATTGAGACAGCTGACGCAGGAGTAGGCTCGAAGGCCCAGCGGCGCCCGGGAGATCCGATCGACACAGCCGCCGGCCACGTGCCGCATCGAATGGCAGCCGAACAAATATCCGCCGAGCAGGACGGCATTCGCGGCCAGGATGATCGTGCCGAGTCCAATCCCGAACGACACCGTTCCGGTTGCCGAATCGGTGAACCACATCGCTTTCCACACATCGACAGCCAGGACGGCCAGCACCGCCAACGAAAGGAACAGCATGTAGCGATGAGCGTTCTGAAGGATCAGGGGAAACGAGCTCTCGCCCCAGTAGGTCGATCGCGGCTCGCCAACGCTGCACGAAGGCGGGTCCGCCCAGAACGCTTTGTAGTACGCGCCCCGGTAGTAGTAGCACGTCAGCCGGAAGAGCCCGGGGATCGGCAGGATGAGCAGCGCCGGGGAGAAAGGAAGCCACGCCGGCCAGGCAGCGGGTCTCGGGCCAAACCAGCTGTGAGGTGACGCCCCGAAGATTTCCGGCGAATAGAACGGTGAAAGATACGGCCCGGAGGTGTAGTTCTCACCCTGAAACGCCGCCCACGTCGAGTACACGACGAAGGTGGACAATCCCAGGAAGACAACGAGCGGCTGCACCCACCAGCGGTCGCGCCGCATCGTTTCGCCAAATTGACGCCGAGACAGACGGATGGGCGTACTCGACATCACCACGCAACACATCCTCCGGAGATCGCCGGCGGAAAACAGTCAATTGATGGGCCCAGACGGGCTGTCCCGTGCCGAATCTACATTTGCGCCCTACCATACCGGCAACGTCCGGCGATTTCAAGCGACATCCGCGGCGCGGAGCCGGCCGTGGGTCGTTCGATCGACGATGTTGCCATCCGTCTCACGGGGACAGCGAGCTCATGATGCGAGTGTCGCGGCGTGTCGCAAGAAGCCGCGGCTCGAGAGAAGAGGTGGGATTCAGCCCCGTTTCCGGCCCTCTTCAAGAGCGCCGGCCCTTCAAGTCGGCAGCGATCGAAGCCAGCAACTCACGCTCTTCGCCCGAGACACGCCCGATTCCAAAAACTCCACCGGACGCGGCCGCGACCTTCTCGGAGTAGGCCACGAGGTCGTCGGCGCTCAGATCGCCAACGACATCGGCGTTGGTCTCCATCATGGCGCGGATCAGGCGTCCGGCGCCCGCAAACACCGCGTCGGGCGGCCGATGCTCCAACCAACTGGTCAACTGTGCGTCGGCCGGAGTTCCGGTCTTGATTCCCCGAACTTCGGCAAGTCTTCGGATCAGATTGCGTTCACCCGCGGTCACCCCGCCCTCGGCCCAGGCCACCTGCAACACCGGCACGAGCGGCAGCAGAGACACCGTGTCCAGCGTGAACCCAAGCGTCTGGAGCTCCTGAAGGAGAGCCGGGTCGGTCAACCCGGTGGTGGCGCCCAGCGCCTGTTGCGCCCGTTCCGCCGCCACCTTCTCGCGCATCTTCTCGATCAGCTCCTGGTCCTTCCGGCGGAAATAGTCTTCTTCGAGTGCCCGGCCCCGTTTGCCCAATTGATCGTCGGTGCTCATTCCTTGATCCTAGCATTCGAGCGTCGAACGTGGACCTCTTCGGCGCCCCTGCCCTCGAACCTGCACCCCCGGGCGGCTTCAGCGCATCCCGGAGCTCCACGTCGATGAACCCGGGGGCCATCGGCAGAAACCGTCGCAGGCAGCGCGGCGATCGACGTGACAGCAACTTGGGAAAACGCCGCGGCACACAACCCCAGACGTCGGAATCACGTCAATCCGACAACAGACGGGGTGAGCGGACCGGCACGATCCGCTATCATGGAGGTGGTGAACGGTTTCCGATCGCTGATCATCGTCCTGCTCGGGATCATGTGCGCGGGCCAGGCGTTGCTCGACGCCTGCGTATTCGGCTGTCACACCCACCCGCAGGTCTCCGACACGAAGGCCGCCAGTTGCCATGACGCTCCGGCCTCGAGCGCCGGAGCTCTGTGGCAATCCACATCGACCTGCAATCACGATCACGGCGAGCTGTCGGCCGACGTCGCGCCCCAGGCAGGTCCCGACCGGGGCCTGAAAGCCGTGACTCCGGCGATCGCGACTCGACTCGTCAGCACGCCCGCGCACAAGGGTTTCTCCTCGGGTGTGGCGCTCGGTCAGAACGACGATCATCAGCCCCGTTCTTCGGCATTCCTCAGCCCGCTCCGGGTCTAGCCGCTTCAACGCGCGATTCTCTCCATGACGGTGTGCGGCCTCTCGCGTGGTCGTCACGCATTCGTTTATCGGATTGAAGGTGGAACGTGTACGTCAAGCTGGGACGATGGAGCATCGGGTTCGCGGTGATGGTGTTCGGCGGCGCCGTGAGCGTCGTCGGTGCGCAAACACACGATCACAAACAGATGCAGATGGACATGGCCACTACCGGCTGGCATGTGATGCAGGAGGGCCAGTTGCTGGGTCTGCTGAACCATCAGGGTGGTCCGCGTGGGGGCGACGAGCTCAAGGCCCCCAACTGGTGGATGGGCATGGCGTCGCGGCGGGTCGCGTCGTCGCAGCTGACGCTGAGCGGTATGTTCAGTCTCGATGCCGCCACCGTCGGCCGGCATGGATACGGCGAGCTGTTCCAGGTGGGAGAGGCGGTGTCGGGCGAGCCACTCGTCGACCGGCAGCACCCTCACGATCTCTTCATGCAGGTCGCGGCGGCGTGGCGGGTGCCAATCGCCCCCGGCACAGGCCTCACGATTGCGGGGGGACCAGCGGGAGAGCCGGCGCTGGGCCCAGTGGCGTTCATGCATCGCGCCTCAGCCGTTGACAATCCATTGGCTCCATTGGGGCATCACACCTTCGATTCGACGCACATTGCCTTCGGCGTCGTCACGGTGGCGCTTGATCGGGGAGCATGGGTTCTGGAAGGGTCGCTGTTCAACGGGCGAGAACCGGACGAGCATCGCTGGGACTTCGATTTCGGACGGATGGACTCTGTCTCGGGGCGCGTGTGGTTTCGCCCCAGCGAGCGCTGGGAGCTGCAGGCGTCGACCGGGCATTTGAAAGACCCCGAGGAACTGCATCCTGGCGACGTTCAGCGGACAACCGCCTCGCTATCGTGGCTCGCCGGAAACGGCGTCGACTTCACTGCCGTTGCCGCCGGCTACGGCGCCAACGCTACGCCCGAGATAACGCGGCATGCCGTGTTCGCCGAGGCGACGCGCCTCGTGGGCGCCAATTCATGGTTCGGCCGTATCGAAGCCGTGCAGGTGGAAAGCGATCTCCTGCTTCACGCTACGGACGCACACAATGGCGAAAGGCCGGCGAAATCCACCGTAGGCGCGATCACGGCCGGGCTGCATCGTGAGCTGTTCCGGTGGCGTGGATTCGAGGGCGGCGCCGGCGCCATGGTTACCGCGTACGCGGTGCCCGCGGTGTTGCGGCCGACGCACGGCTCACGCCCGCTGTCGTTTCAGCTGTTCCTGCGTGTCAGGCCTCCGGCGGGCCCGATGGGACGGATGCTGAACATGCGCATGGGGCAACCCATGCCGGACGGCTCGGGAATTTGATCATCTGGTCATTTGATCATTTGGTCATTTGGTCGTCTGGTAATTTGGTCATCGCGTCAGACCCGATGCCCCGATTGACCGATCGCCCAATGACCCCAATGATGACCAATGACCCCCATGCCAACTGACCAATGACCAATGACCAACGACCAACTGACCATTGACCAACTGACCCAATGACCCAATTCGTCCTGGACCCCGTGTGCGGCATGACGATCGATCCGGCCGACGCCGTCGGCTCGGTCGAGTACAAAGGCCAGCGCTACTACTTCTGCAACCAGTCGTGCCTGACGCGGTTCGAAGCCGACCCGGAAGAGTTCATCGTTGCGAAGCTGGACGCCCTGGAGATGGTTCCGCCGCCGGCCGGGACCCGATACGTATGCCCGATGGACCCCGAGGTCCGCCAGGATCACCCCGGGGCATGTCCCAGGTGCGGGATGGCGCTCGAGCCCGACGTCGCGACCATTGCGACGACACGTGTGGAGTACACGTGCCCGATGCATCCCGAGGTCCTCCGCAGCGATCCAGGCGCGTGCCCGATCTGCGGCATGGCCCTCGAGCCGCGCACCGTCGCTGTAGACGAAGCGCCCAATCCCGAGCTCCTGGACATGACGCGGCGCTTCTGGGTGTCCGCCGCGCTCAGCCTGCCGATTTTCATCACGGCCATGGGAGACATGGCGATCGGCCCCGGGCTCGGTGGCCGCATCGACATGCGGCTCACCAACTGGATCGGCCTCGGGTTCGGCACGCCCGTTGTGTTGTGGGCCGGCTGGCCATTTTTCGAGCGGGGATGGGCGTCAATCAGGAACCGCCACGCGAACATGTTCACGCTGATCGCGTTGGGTGTCGGCGCCGCCTACCTCTTCAGCGTCGTCGCCACGCTGGCGCCGGGAGTGTTCCCCGAAGGCTTCCGGATGCACGGCAGCGTCGAGCCGTACTTCGACACGGCGGTCGTCGTCACCACGCTGGTGCTGCTCGGACAGGTGCTCGAGCTGCGTGCGCGGGGGCGCACGAGCATGGCGATCCGCCACCTGCTCGGCCTCGCGCCGAAGACCGCCCGGCTCGTTCGCGATGGCCAGGAAGTCGATGTCCCGTCGGCGGACCTGGCGGTCGGCGACCGGGTTCGCATCAGGCCGGGTGAACGGGTGCCGGTCGACGGGATCGTCGAGGAGGGACGGAGCTCGATCGACGAATCGATGGTCACGGGGGAGCCGATCCCGGTCACGAAGGAATCGGGCTCACGCGTGACCGGCGGCACGATCAACGGCACCGGCACGCTGCTGATGCGCGCGGAGCGTGTCGGCAGTGACACGCTGCTGGCGCAGATCGTTCGCATGGTGAGCGAGGCTCAGCGCACGCGGGCGCCCATTCAGCGCGTGGCGGACATGGTTGCCGGCTACTTCGTGCCGGCGGTGGTCTTGATTGCGGTGCTGGCCTTTACTGCGTGGAGCCTGTGGGGGCCCGAGCCGCGTCTTGCGCACGGCCTGGTGAGCGCGGTCGCGGTGCTGATCATCGCGTGCCCGTGCGCCCTGGGACTCGCCACGCCGATGGCGATCATGGTCGGCACCGGCCGGGGCGCGGGCGCTGGAGTGCTGATCAAGAACGCGGAAGCGCTCGAACGGCTCGAGCAGGTTGACACGCTGGTGGTGGACAAGACCGGCACGCTCACCGAGGGGAAACCCAGGGTGTCGACCGTCGTTCATCTGCCCGGGTACGAGGAGGATCACGTGCTCCGCGTGGCGGCCGCGCTCGAGCAGGCGAGCGAGCATCCACTGGCGGCCGCGGTTCTCGGCGCCGCGCGTGAACGGGGCATCGAGATCCCGGCGGCGGTTGACTTCACCTCGTTGACCGGACGGGGGGTTGAAGGCACGGTCGGCGCCCGGCGTGGCCTGATCGGCAATGGCCGGTTCCTGCAGGAACGGAACGTCGATGCCTCGGCGCTATCGGCTGACGCTGACAGGCTGCGAGAGCAGGGTCATACCGTGATGTTCGTGGTGCTCGACGGCACGGCCGCCGGGCTCATCGCCGTCACCGATCCGGTGAAGCCGTCGACATCCGAGGCGATTCGACTGCTGCACCGGGAGGGGCTCAGGATCGTGATGCTGACCGGCGACACCGCCCTCACCGCGCACGCGGTCGCGCGAACCCTGGGCATCGACGAGGTGATCGCCGATGTGTTGCCGGACCAGAAGCGCGAGGTCGTGCGGCGGCTCCAGAGCGAGGGCCGGGTGGTGGCGATGGCAGGCGACGGGATCAACGACGCGCCGGCGCTGGCCGAGGCGCAGGTCGGCATCGCGATGGGGACCGGGACCGATGTCGCCATCGAGAGCGCCGGCATCACGCTTGTCCAGGGCGACCTGCTGGGGATCGCGCGGGCGCGGCGTTTGAGCCGTGCCACCATGCGGAACATCCGGCAGAACCTGTTTCTGGCGTTCGTCTACAACGCGCTCGGTGTGCCGGTTGCCGCCGGCGTGCTGTATCCGGTGGTCGGGCTCCTGATCTCACCGATCTGGGCGAGCGCGGCGATGACGTTCAGTTCCGTATCGGTGATCGCGAACGCGCTCCGGCTGCGGCGTGCAGAGCTGTGAGCCTCGAACCTGTCTGACCAGGTTCACCGCCGGTCACGCCGAGACCCCGGAAACACTCAGCCCGCCCCGAGTGCACCGCCAGCGCTCTGATCACGGTGCCGGGTCGCAGGAATCACTGGTCGCGGATCGCACGGCCTCCGCATTCGGACAGTGGTGGAGCGTCATTGATCAGGGCCTGGCTGGAGTTTCCCGCGAGCGCCGCGCGCGGCGCCGTGATCGTGGTGACCGCCCCTACCACTGCACCTGACGAACGATGCCGCGCGAGCCGATGACCTCGGTGCCCACGAAATCGCTGTGACACAGACGCCACTGGTTGTTCTCGAGCACGGCGGTCACATGGTCTCTGCCGTCGGTCACGGCCCGCGTGCCGATACGGCGATTGGCATCCAGGTTCTGAATGTAGGTGATCTCCCAGTGCACCGAGAACAGCGAGCAGGCATCCGAGCGCCTGACCCGCGTCGGGTTCCCGAACGCGAGGCAGGCGCCGCCGAAATTGAACGTGACCGGCGGGAGGCGCGCGATGCGAAACTTGCTGAAGTCCTGGACGTGCTCGCGCCGGGCCCTTTCCACGTCGCCCGCTTCGTTGCGGCGTCCGGCGCCTTGATCACACGTCGGGGAAAAGTTCCGAAGCACGTCGCCCACCGGGACCTCGGATCTCGTGAACAGCGTCAGGAAATCTTCGCCGAGCTCCAGGATCTCCTTCTGCGAGTCGTGCACCTGTACCGTGAAGAGGCCGGGCGCCGAGCGGTTGGTGTGTGACACGCCACCCTCGGTGAACGGTTCGGTGACGTCGAGCGTGACGACGACCGGGGACGGCGTTGGCGTGATGCTTGCCGGCACCCGCCAGACGGTGGTTGCGCCCGTTCCGGTGAACGTTCCGGGGCCGCTCCAGGCATAGGTCAGCGAACCGGCTGGCGTTTCGTTGTCGGTGACGGTCGCCACCAGCGTGATGGTCTCGTCGATGTCGGCGAAGGCCGACGGCTGGTTCGGGCGGGAACCGATGCTGCGAATGCTCGCGATCACCGGAGGCTGATTGGTGGCCGGCGGGCCGACGAAGGTGAAGCCGGCGGTGAGCGTCGCCGACCGGCCGCCGGTGGTGACCGTGACGTCGCTGGCGCCGGCCGTGGACCGGGCTCCGGTGATGGCGGTGAGCCCGCCAGGTCCCTGCACGGCGACGCTGGTCGCCTCGACGCCGCCGATGGTGACGGTCGCGTCCGACGCGAAGCCGCTGCCGCTGATGTTGACCGGCGTCCCGCCGGTGGTGCTGCCGAGGGTCGGCGAAATCGAGGTCACGCGCAGCGGGTTGGATGGCACGGCCGGCGAGTCGCCGCACGCGGCTGCCATCACCAAACTGACGGCGCACAGGGCGGAGAGGCGGCGGATGGACCGGGATCGGGGGGTGCCGACGTTCATCGAGTCTGCCGCATCATAGCCTGACTGCGCCTGCGCCGGAATCTGCGCCCGGGCGCCGAGCGGGATCAGGTCGCGGCGCATCCCGCCGATTGTGCCATGACAGGCGCCCGATGAAATCAGCGGCGTCGCCGCGGGCACGAGCTGCCTGAAACGCTGGAATCAGATCGATCTCGAAGGCAAGCGGGAGTTTCGTAATCGCCGCGCCCAGCTCACCGGGCAGGTGTCGGTGTACAACGTGCTGAACTCGAACGTGGTGCTCAGCCAGAACCAGAATTTCGGCGCCGCCCTCGGGCAGCCGCTGACGATTCTGCAGGGCCGCATCGTGCGCGCCGCGCTGCAGTACAAGTTCTAGCGAGGCCGTCGATCGCGAAGACGGGAGAGATGACGAGGATCACGACGTCCAGTCCAACAGGAGCCGTGTTCCTCGCGAAGCGTGGATGACAGGGAGCGGGCGCAGGATCTCGACCCGCCAAGCCATCTCCGGGCGAGTCCCTGCGCGCTCTTGCGGTCGTCGTCGGTGTGCCGCGCACTACGGCAGACGCCGCAAGCGCCGCCTCTCGTTGAGGATCAACCCGTATTCGGCCGAGCGTTTCCAGACCCGGTTGGCCATCCCGGTCAGGTGCACCGCCTTCAGGCCGTAGTACAGGAAGAACCCGCCGATCAGACCGACCACCAGATAGCGGATGCCGCTGACCCAGTTGCTGCCGATACGGGAGCCGATCGAACCGAGAATCTGGTAGGTCAGGAAGCCGGCGACCGCCAGCAGCGGCGTCATCACCGTGCGAGACCCCCACGAGGCGACGCGCGATTCCTTTTCCATCAGGCTGCTGATGATCTGCAGCCGGTCAACCGCCACCTTCGTGCGATCGAGGTCGGGCCCGAGCAGCACGTCGCGCAGCGACACCTGGGCCCGGCAGGCGTTCGCCACCCGCAGATCCCCCTTGAGCCACGACACCCCGATCACGTGCACGCGCTCGCTGGCGAAGCGCTGCCTCAGGCCGGCGACGAACCGGTCGTGCGCCTCGCGCGAGCACTCGCCGATCGTCGAGACGACGTCGACGTCGATGCGGCGCCGCTCCGGAATGTAGACCACCTCGTGAAGATTGCCGGTCGCGTCCTCGACGTAGGCCGCGGCGTGCGGTGCGATGCCCTCGTGCAGCATCGCCTCGTGATCGAGGCAGGGGAGCAGCGGCACCGCCACTGGCAGATCCGCCTGCAGCCGGTACACCTTGACGGCGAGAATCGTCGTGAACTCGCTCAACGTATGGAAGAACGGTTTCGTCTGGTCCATCATCGCATCAGTCTGCCTGACCTGCGGTCGATCGCTGGCGGACCCAGGTCGCTTGCACTGCGGGCCGGAGCGCGCTCGCTGGTGACCGTTGTGGCGACCGTGACCGACATCGCGAGAACAGGTACGAAATCGGATCGGGTCGGCCGCTCATTGAGCGAGTGGCGGCGTGCTCCTTGGCGGCTTGCGCGGAGCGACCGATCGTTCGTACGCGTACGCCGCCTTCAGCAGGGCCGGCTCGCTGAACGGCAGGCCGAGCAGGTCGAGGCCGACGGGCAGACCGTCCTCGGTGAAGCCCGCCGGGATGCTGATCGCCGGCAATCCCGTCGTCGGACTCAGTTGACAGTTCGAGCCGGCTTGCGGCTCGCCGATTCGAGCCGGCTTGCGGCGCAGCGTGGGGTAGGCGAGCGCTGTAATCCCTCGCGAGGTCATCGCCGCGAGCACCGCGTCGCGCGTGGTGTCGCGCTTCGCCAGTGCCGTCCGGTACGCCTCGGAGTCGCGCGACGCCACCGCTTCGGCGCGCTTCAGGACGCCGTCGATCGCCGGATCGTACTTGCCGCCCGCGACAATGGCCCCGAGCGTCTTGACCGGGGCGTTCGGAAATGCCGCCAGGAAGTCCATCAGGTCGAACTTGAATTCGGCGCTGATCACGCTCGTTCCCCGCAGCAGATCGTCGAGCCCGGGCATGGCGATCTCGATCACGTCGGCGCCGAGCTGACCGATGGCGCCGATCGCCTGGCGCGCGATGCCGGCGACCTCCGCGTCCTCGGGCGCCGTGCCGAAGAGCGGCGTCAGGATGCCGATACGCGTGTCCTGCAGGCTGATGTCGCCCATGGTCGAGAAATACGTGCGCGGCACGCGCCCCTCGCTCGCGCGGGTGTTCGGATCGGCCGGATCGAAGCCGACCGTTGCATCGAGCACGATCGCGAGATCGGTCACGGTTCTGGCCAGCGGACCGCCGATATCCTGGGTGTGGGCGAGCGGCAGGATGCCGTCCCGGCTCGAGAGCCCGGCAGTGCCGCGCAGCCCGACCAGGTTGTTGCTGGCGGCGGGATTCCGAATCGAGCCGCAAGTGTCGGTGCCGAGGCCGGCCGCGGCGAACCCGGCAGCCACCGCCGCACCGGTGCCGCCGCTCGATCCCCCGGGATTGCGCGTCGGGTCGTACGGATTACGGGTCTGCCCGCCAAGTGAGCTGATCGAGGTGATGCCGTAGGCCAGCTCGTGAAGGTTCGTCTTGCCGATGATCACCGCGCCGGCGTCGCGAAGCTTCTTCACCATGAAGGCATCGCGGCCGGTCTGGAAGCCGTCGAGGGCCTTCGAGGCGCCGGTGGTCGGCATGTCGACGGTGGCGTAATTGTCTTTCACCACAACCGGGATGCCGTGCAGCAGCCCGCGCGGTCCGCGCGTGCGGCGTTCCTCGTCCAGCGCGGCGGCGGTCTCGCGCGCCCGGGCGTTCACGGCGATCATGGCGTTGATTCGCGGTCCGTCCTGGTCGTAGGCCCGAATCCGCGCCAGGTAGGCGTCGACGAGCTGCACCGAGGAGACAAGTCCCGAGCGCATCGCATCCTGGAGCTCGACAATCGACTTCTCGTGCACCTCGAACGCAGCGGGCGGCGTGGTTTGCGCGTCCAGCCGCCCCGTTGCCGATGCGACGGCGATGGCCAGGCATACTGCCGCGGTCAAGGGCGCGCTCTGCCTGACTGGGCCGACCTGCGCCGGATGGCCGGCCCTCCCAAGGTCCGGCCTCTGACCGGGCGGTCCGGCCGGTTGCCGCATTGCTCCGTCCTTGGGCATGATTAGCGCGGCATTGTGACACATGCACGGCCGCGGGGCAGGTCCCGCCCCGCTCGTGAAGCCATGTCGACCGCCGGCGGCGTGGTCTTCACCGGCGCTAACGAAAGCCACTTCACGTCGCCGGCCGCCGTGCCGATCTTTCAGCACGGTGCCGACATCCCGGGTCGCGCTCAACGCACGCGGTCGCCGAAGACATGAACAAGCACCTCGGCGGCCGCGGCTCCGAGCACCGTGTGTGTCGACGGATAGTCTGGCACCGGCGGTGTCGTGAGGAAGGGCTGCCACGCTGTGTCTGACGCTGTGAAGAGATTTCCGTCGTCCCCCGACAGGTGAGACGACGTCGATGCGCAGAGGCTGGCTCCATGACTCTCTCCATTTCCGCCCAGGCCGGGCGTCTTCGAGGACTCGGTGTCTGCACGCCCGTGGGCGGCAATGACCCATCCCGCGTCAGCACACTGGAGAGAAGAGCGAGAGCGATGCCACGGCGGCGCTTGAGACCGCCGCGTCACAAGACCTCACCGATCAGTGACTTGGCCACGTAGTCGTGCGTGACCGAAGCCGGCGAGTTGTGAAAGAGTGCCAGCTCCACGCTGCCTGGCGCCACGCGGCGCCTCAAGGGTTTCTCAGAGGCGGCGGTTGAAAACGGCTTGTCGCGTGCCTACGCCGGCATTCATTTGTCCGCGCGGTCGCTGACGGCTACGACCAGGGTGAGGGCGTCGGCCGAAAGGTCGCCCAGGGCATTGCCGGCGCGAGGATCGCGGAACTGAGCGCGTTCTGGTTCAAGTACCGAGAGAGCGGTGGAATCAGGCCCCTGCTTCGTCAGGGTCGCCGGAAGACCTCGTACGGGTCGAGCGGCGCCCCTTCCCACCACTTGCGATCGGGGGCGAGCTCGAAAATCGCGAAGTGCAGATGCGGCGTATTCGGCGGCGCATTGCCGGTTGTCCCGACATACCCGATGATCTGCCCCTTCGCGATCGCCTGGCCCTCGCGCAGGCCGTTCGCGTAGCGCTCGAGGTGCGCGTAGTAGTAGCAGAACCTGCCAACCGGATCGAGCTGGTAAATCGTCGTGCCGCCGTCCTCGTGCTCGAGGAGCCGGAGGACCGTCCCGTTGTCGACGGCATGAATCGGCGTGTGCCGCGGCGCGAGGATGTCGACCGCTTCATGTCGGCGTCCACCCGAATCACGTCGTTCGCCAAATCCGCCCTGCAGCGTCGCGACGTCGGCCCCGTCGATCGGCACTCGCAGATCCCGGCGTCGCAGCTCGGCCACCGGGTCGTTCGCTGGTGTGCCCGGCGTCGGCGCGTCAGGCGAGCCGGCTGTTTCCGCCGCGATCGAGGCCCTCGGCGGCGGTTCCTGCGGCTGAACGATCCCGGGCGTGAAGGTGGCGTGCAACAGCCAGCCGACCGCGATGCCGGCGTAGAAGCATCCGATCATCGTCAGGATGGCGCGACCGCTTCGTCGTTGCCTGGGGCTCATTTGCTGGCGATCACTCCGCCG
The DNA here is from genome assembly GCA_009380045.1 of Luteitalea sp. Lineage (GTDB taxonomy): Bacteria > Acidobacteriota > Vicinamibacteria > Vicinamibacterales > CAVVIG01 > WHSN01. The sequence goes on along the minus strand of WHSN01000022.1, from coordinate 17,916 downwards.
CCGGGCGTCGCATGGTTGCCGGCAACGGCGTGATCACGCGAATCAGCCGCATCATCGCGTCGCCGTGTTTCCGGAGCGAGCGTCATCGGACCCTGGTGCGCACGTCGCGTGGCCCGCCACGTCGGTGATACATTACTGATGACGCCAGGAGGGCCCCACGTGGCAAACCGAACCAGACCAACACTCGAAAAACGGGCGAAAGAACGCGCCCGCCAGGAAAAGCGCAAGCAAAAGGACGAACGGCGCGCCAGCGCGAAGCTCACCCGTTCATCGGGGCCCCGACGCGAAGGCGACGAGGATCCGGATATTGCCGGAATCACCCCAGGACCACAACCGAATCCGTGGGGCGACGACGAGGAGATTTGAGCCGGATTCTTCCTGTCGAACACGCGAGCTGGACTGCTTCCGCGCTTCCCGACCTCTCCACCTCCACCATCGCCGCGCTCGAGAGCGGAATGGTGCTCTTCCTCCCAGACCTGAGGTTCATCGTCGACGCTGCGGAAGGGCTGATCTTTTCCCCGGCGATTCTCTCCTCGAGCAAGAACACCAGCTTCGACCCTGCGACGGGAGCCGCCAGCGGCACCACGCTCGCCGGCGCCGATCGAGAACGGCTGCGCCTGGCGATCGCACGCTTCAGTGACGCGGCGGCGTCGCTCGTCCATCACCTCCTCCCACGATATCAAGGCAAGGTCTCGCGAGCCCGCGCCAGCTTTCGCCCCGCCGAGGTCGCCGGACGACAGACGTCGTGGCGCAAGGACGACACGCGGCTGCACGTTGACAGCTTTCCGGCGTCGCCGGTACAGGGACGGCGGATCCTGCGCGTGTTCTCGAATGTCAACCCTGAAGGGAGGCCGCGGTCGTGGCGCGTCGGCGGCGAGTTCGAGGTCATCGCCTCGCGGTTCGCCGGCGGTCTGTCGCTGCCCTGGCCCGGAAGCGCCGCGATCCTGCAGACGCTGCGCGTGACCAGGTCGCGGCGCACTGCCTACGACGCGCTGATGCTGCAGCTGCACGATCGGATGAAGGAGGACGCCGACTTTCAGGAGCGGTCGCCACAGGAAGTGGTGAGCTTCCCGTCAGGCTCCACGTGGCTGGCGTTCACCGACCAGGTGAGTCACGCGGCGATGGCCGGCCAGTATCAGTTCGAGCAGACGCTGGTCGTGCCGGTTGACGCGATGATGGAAGAGGCCCGGTCGCCGCTCCGTATCCTCGAGCGGTTGAAGGGCCGCCGCCTCGCTTGACGTGAAACCGCGGCGCCCGTTCGGATAGAGATGAAGTGGCGGCACCGGCCGCCTGGCAGCGGCGTGCGTGCCATCACAGCGCTAAAATCAGACGTTCGACTGCCGCATGCTCGCATGCGTCGTCAACCCCGGCACGAAACGTCCGGTATGCTCCACGTAGTCGCGGTACCCGTCCCCGAACCGCGCAACCAGCCGCTGCTCTTCAGCGTCGGTGCGCATGACGAGCAGCGCGACCACGGCTCCGCCTCCCGCAAGCAGGAACCAGTTCGCGGCCGCCAGCCCGTTCGCGAGCAGCAGCAAGGTGACCGAGCCGTAGAAGGGGTGTCGCACCCAGCGATACGGCCCCGTAGTGACCAGTGTGTGATTGTGGCGCGTGACGACCGTATCGGTGAGGTTGGGTCCGAGCGTGCGCACCGTCCAGATCAGCAATATTCCGCTGAGCGCCTGCATGGCGATTCCCGTCCAGCGAAGCCAGACCGGGAACGGCGCCGACGCCCAGGCCATGGTCTGAGGGCTGGCCAGATACGTGAACAGCCCGGCGATCGTGCACAGGCCGATCGGACGCAGGGTGAGCAGGATGAACAGCCCCTCTTGCCGTCGATCCAGCGGTTCTCCCGTGCGCGATTTGAGGCGGTGATAGGCCAGCAGCGGAAACACCACCAGTGCGCCGACGATCATGAGAAGACGGAACGTCTGTTCGGTGTGCATGGTGTTGCTTGGCCGCCGTGCTGATGTTTTGATTACTCAAAAATCATATCATGACATTCCTAAACCGTGAGAGTTTTCTGGCACGTGTGGGTTGATGGTTTCGGTGAAAATCGCCTTCGGCGGGTAGAACGCACCCGCGCCAGGCGCCTTTCTCTGGCTATCCATTTCGGGTAGAAACTACCCGCGAGGACTGGCTTTCTCGAGAGAATCGGCAGACGCGTCGCGTTTTGCGCCTGTTTCATGCCGCCGGCGCATGGCATTCAACCTGCGTCTGCCTGGGGCGTGCTGGACGAACCCGAAGTCGCCGAGGGGAGCGGCGGGCGCAGCCTCCTCATCGAGGATGCTGCCCGGCTGCTGGGCGTTTCTCGCCGGACGGTGTACTACCGGCTTTGCCTAGAAATCAGCCGATTCCTCGTGATTTTTGGGCAGCCCTTCGATTATTGGGCACAAGATCAGAAAATCTCATGGGTTCCGATAATTGCATATTCATGAGGCGTGCTACCCTCCTCCGAATCATGGCCAAATCCAACGGCAAGTCGGCTAAATCGCTCGCCCTTTTCAACCACAAAGGCGGGGTTGGGAAGACCACTCTCTCGATCAACATGGCGGATTCACTGGCGGATCTCGGGCTCCGGGTTCTGCTGGTTGACGCGGACCCGCAGTGCAACCTGACGTCGTTTTACCTGGACGAGAAGAAGCTCGACGAATTGCTTGGTGAGTCAGACGACGTTGACGGCGGAACGATTTGGTCCGCTATCAAGCCGGTCGTTGATGGCAAAGGGCCGATCAAGACTGTCGAGATATTCGAGGTCCGAGAAGGAGTACTGCTCTGTCCTGGCGATGTGCTTTTGGCGACGTATGAGGAGGAATTGCCTGCGTCCTGGACGGGCTCGTTTGCTCGCAAGAGTCGTGACTATGACGTGATGTGTGCTCTGTCACGGGCATCCAGACAGATGGCAGCTGATTACGGCGTGGACATCCTTCTGTATGATGTCGGGCCCAACGTCGGGCCACTGAATCGGACGATTCTGCTCGACTCCGACTATTTTGCGACTCCGGTGGCGGCCGATTTGTTTTCTCTGAGAGCGCTCTCAACGGTTGGTAGATCGCTCGCCAAGTGGATCACCGACTGGCAGACAGTCCGCCAACTTGCTACCAAAGCGGACCGGGCGACGCTCATTCACGGGTGCCCAACCTACTTGGGCTACATCACATCCGCCTACAAGGTCGCATCGGGCCGAATCGCGACCAAGCCGCACGAATATTGGGAGGCGAGGATTGCCCCTAGGGTGCGTGACCGAATCGTTGCGGATCTGAAAGCGGTCGATCCTGCTCTGGTGCCTCATGCCGGCAACAAGCTCGCTTCGATCAAAGACTTCCACAGCCTCGCTCCGCAAGCGCAAAGCTTAGGCATCGCAATCGGTAAACTTCGAGGGCACGTCAATAGCGGGTATTACTCTCAGATCGATGAAGCAGCCGTGGAATTTCAGGGCTTGGCGCTGGAGGTCATGAAACGCATGGGGATCTCTGTTCCGTAGGCCCTCATTCGCCGTGAGCGGGTGTCGCCGTTAGGGGGAGGCTGCGATGGCGCCCGATTCGTTCATCTCGTGAACCACGCACACGATGTTGTGGCACAGCACCTTGAGCAGGGTCTCGTTAATCTGCGCCGTGGGCGTCCTACTGCGAACCTGATCGCTGAACTTCCGCTTGATGGCCGAGAACGTCGATTCGACGTTGCTGCGGGTGTGATACGAGGCCAGGAATTCGTCGCGGTGCAGGCTGAAGAAATGGAACAGCCGCGCCCAGACTTCGGATCGTCCGACGTTCTTGCTCGCGGCTGTTGAGTTCTTCTTGAACGGAATCATGGCCTTGATCCCTTGCCCGTCCAGCAGTTCCAGGTTCGTTAGGCTCCCGTAGGCTTTATCGGGCGCGACTTGCTCGACGTTGAAATGCGGCGTGGTTTCCGCCACCAGTACGGGCATCGTGGTCGCGTCTCCAGACGGGCCGACCGTCGCTTCAGCGGCGGTCACGACGTTTGTGCGGCAGCCGACCATCGCGTGAAGCTGGACGAACGCGCGACGCACTTGGTCCCGGCCGTATTTCGCGCTGTAGTGGCGGTAGAAGTTCTGCGTCCCGAAGCCCGTCGAGTCCACGGCGAAGTCGGTTTCCAGCGCCTTGAGCGGCAGCGCGCTCCGCGTAATCAGGCTCTTGAGAATCGGCGTGGTTGCTTCGTTGTCCAGCACGTTAAAGATGGAGTTGTAGTGCGGCGTGCGATCAATCAGCCCCTTCGCGGTGGCGTCCCGCAGGTCAGTCATGAAGCGGCGTCCGCTGACCGTGCTGTAGACCTTGTACGCGGCCGAGAACAGCATGTCCGACAGCGGGAGCGCGGGGCGACCGCGCTTCTGTTCAGGCGACGGCACGTCAGCGACCAGATCGCGGAGCAGCGTGCAGAACGCGTCCTTTTCCGTGACCTGTGCGCGGTTGTAGGCCGCCCACTGCTGCGGGTACGTGACGCGGACGCTGCGCGTCTCCGTGACGGTGCCGTCTGGCGCGGTTTCCCGCTTCAGGAAATATTGCACAGCGTAGCAGTGCTTGCACGGCTCGTTGCGAAGCTCGTAATCCGGGCAGGAGCACAGGAACTGCCCGGCGACGTGAACGACCAGATACGTTTGGCCACTGTTGGTCGCAGACGGCACGTCGAACTTCCACTTGCGCTGCGTGATGCGAGCGGTGGCGGCCAGCAGCAATCCGCGCTGTTCCCGTGGCGTCAGAGCTTCATTCAACATGGCCACATTGTAGCTACAAAAGGGCTACAGAGTCAACAAGCATTTCGTGGTTGCAATGTGGCTACGAATGCGCTACATTAGGCTTCGTGGGGAAGCGGCCCAGCGACGGATCAGCTAAACCGCTCAAAGATGCCGTGGTGAGAATGCGTGTTACGGTCGAGCAGAAACGCATCCTCACCACAGCAGCAGAAGAAGCAGGCCTAGAACTGTCTGCTTGGTTGCGTCAGCTGGCGCTTAGGGCCGCTGGCGCTTTGCGGGGGTAGGGGCATGGACGTAGCGACACCATGCCTGCTTGTTGGTGGGGTATCGACACCCCTGCTGTTTCGACTGTTTCTTAGTCTTCATGCGGCTCCTTTTTTGAGCCGCCCCTTGCAACTTGCTGGTTGATTCGTCGTCAGGAAGGCCGTACACTTGTACGGAGTTTCAGGGTCCCTGTTCGACGTGAGCCACAAGCTCCGACCGGGCGGTAAGACCGGGAGAAGGAGGCGCTATCAACGCCTCCTTTTTCTTTTTACGAGGTCAATGCTGCGTTCGGCCTCGCTCATCCCCCCTTAACGTAGTACCGGCCATCACGTTGCTCAGCGGCGCCGGTGAGCTTCAGCCGGCCCATGATGTTGTACACGTAATTTCGATGGACACGTAAGCTGGCCTTCTCCAATGCACGGTAAACGTCGTCTCCAGTCAGGCCAGCCCTCCCGGCCTTTATCAGAAGGTCATGCACGAAGGCGGTTTTGTTGATGCCGTTAGTTGGCTTGCGGTGCCCTAGGAGATCCGTCGCCTCCGGTTCCGGCGCCACCTCCGGCTGCTCTGTATCTGCGGGTAGTCCCCGCATCCGCTTCTCAGCCGCGAGCGCAGATTCGTAAGCGGTGACGGCAGACGTGAGCCGTTCCACCTCCGCCGACACTTCGGCGCTTCGCTTTTCCGCCGCCCCCAACTCCAACTTGGTGTTCTGCACACGCTGCTCAAGCTGGGCTATGAAATCTAACATCGTAGTCCTTTCGGTAAGAATAATACGCTCGTATTGGGTGTGAGTCAACACCACACTATTAATTTTAACCGTCTGATCGAGCCGCCGAATCCAATCCAGTTCTCCATCGGCTGTACATCCCAGCGCCCGCCTCCGCTATCACACCGTCACACCGACCTGTGTAGATGACAGACGAATGCACTCAGGACGGTACGTCCTCAGCGCGAACCTTAATGTTGTGGAGTCAGAACCAGCAGATTGCCGGTTCAGTCAAGAGTACGTGCAATAGCTCTGCCATATATCTTCGGCGGCGGCAGAAATGTGTGGTTCTGTGCAAGCGTGATCGCAAGGTGAGCGGTGTCTAAGAGGAAGGGCACAGGGATGCGATGAGCGATCAGCCCAAGGAGGCTTCGGTGAAAAAGTGCATGATCGTCGCGGCGGCGTAACTGTTGGCTGGTTCTACCCTTCGCGGTCAAGGAGCTACGGTCGCCTCATCAGAGGTGCGTGCCTTCTTGGGAACGTGGGTCATCAACATGACGGAGCCAAAAGGGGCGCTGGAAACCCTACGCATTACGGACACCAGGGGACGCGTGGCCGCGACCGTTCAGGCCCAGCAGTTCCCACCGATTGCCTTTAGTGACATCGCAAAGATGGGCAAGAGTCTCGTGCTATCCGCCACGCGGTTCGAGAACGGCAAGCCCATCCAAGCGATTGTGATCCTTACCGTGGAGAGTGACACGATGAGCATGATCCAAGAGCTCGAAGGCAGCACCGTCACCAAACGAGGCTCAGGGAAACGGCAAGATGGGGGTGCCTGAACGGCTAACTCCCTCGCACGGTTGAGCCGAGCCGACGGCCATTATTGGGCAGACTCCTGATTATTTGGGCATGGTGCCTTTACTGGGCAAAGCCTGTACTACCGGATTCGTGAAGGGCGCCTCCGCACCATCCGCACCAGATGTGGCTCGCAGCGCGTGCTGCTGTCGTCCATCGAGGCGCTGTTGGCGGTGGTGGGCGAAGCAGGGTAAGGGCGATGACGGGGCACTGCCGGTGTGCGCCAGCGCCCCGGCGATTCCGTGACCGACGCAGCGACGTCCGGTCGCTCGGGCGCTCGGTGCCCACCGGCCGGCAACCGAGGCCCTCGCAGTGCAGCCGGACTCACGACGACATGCTGGTGTCCCGTAAGCGAGACTCGTGCAAGGCCCGGAGCGCGGGATGCCCCGCCCGGGATTTAGGTGACGGAACACGTTTCCAGGGGACTAGGCAAGGTCGGCGCGGGATATCGTGGCGTGGACGGTCACGGCGATCGCCAGCTCGATGCCGCAGTGCGGGCACAGGCGTGTCTGGCGCTCGTCGTCTCTGCCTCCTTGTCTGTCGGCCGCCACAGAAATCACGAGGTCGGCGATGTTGTTTTCGCAGTTTGGGCAGGTGTTCTCGATCATGGCGAAAAACCTCCGGGTTCAGGTGCGTGCGGGACGAGATGGACCCCACAGTATATGTAAGGAGCGCCGACATGCGATCCCTTCGCACAGCGAGAGCGCGGCGGGGGACCTGGAGCGGCGTATGGTCTCGACGTGACGGGAGGACAGGGGAATGGATGACGATCTCGAGCAGCTCGATCGGGTGGCGCTGGTCGCCGAGGTCAAGCGCCTGCGGGCTGGTATCCGGGCGCATCGGGACAGCTCAGGACAGGAGCTGTGTTGGCATCACCCCCAGCTCTGGGCGCTGCTGCCGGAGAAGACCGATCCGCTCCCGAGCGTTCCGGACTGGCCGCAGTTTCTCCGCGGCTGCCTGCGTTACCGCGAGTCGCTCGACCGGGATCTCCCGTACGCCGCGCGAACCGAGGAGGAGTTTGGAGAGGGTGGGGGTACGTAGCACCGGTGTTTCTGGACGGCGAATAAGACTCACGACCGATGCGTCCAGGAGGATCGGGACGAGTTCTGAACGAGACAGCGCTGGAGCGCCGGCAGGTGCCAATGCGCCCGTAGAGAACCCGGAGCGGGGCCCAGGTCTAGCCGGTCCCGTGGCGCGCTTCGCTCAGAGCCCGAGGCGCTGGCGTTTCAGGTAGAGACCCTTGCGGGAGATTCCGAGGGCGCGCGCCGCCGCATCGACCTTGCCGTCGTGCGCCAGCAGCGCTCGCTTGATCATCTCGCGTTCGATTCTGGAGATCGTCGGCGGCAGCTTGTCTTGCAGCGACACCGCCATCGCCGCCGGATCCGGCGCCGCTGCCGCCTTCGGCGTGGCGCGAAGGATGTGCGGAGCGATCGTCGAAGGTCGCAGCACCGAGTCGGGGTCGGCGAGTGCGACCATTCGCCGGATTTCGTTCTGCAGCTGGCGGACGTTGCCGGGCCAGCGAAACAGCAGCAGGTGTTCCATCGCTTCTTCGGCGATCCGCATCCGGCCCTTGCCGAACTCCGCCGCGGCGCGGGCGATGAAGTGATGGGCGAGCGCCGGGATTTCCTCGCGGCGCTCGCGCAGCGGTGGAATCGGCAGGCGGATCACGTTGAGGCGGTAGAACAGGTCTTCGCGAAACCGCCCCTGTTGCACCAGGTCGTCCAGGTTCGCGTTGGTGGCGGCGACGATGCGGACGTCGATCCGGGAGGGTGTCGCCTCCCCGAGCGGGTTGATTTCGCTCGACTCGAGGAAGCGGAGCAGTTTGGGCTGGAGGTCGAGGCCCAGTTCGCCGATCTCGTCGAGGAACAGGGTGCCGTCTTTGGCGGCGCGAATCACGCCTGGGCTGTCGCGGTCGGCGCCGGTGAAGGCGCCGCGCCGGTAGCCGAACAACTGGCTTTCCAGCAGCTCGCGCGGGATCGCGGCGCAGTTGAACGGCACGAACGGCTTCGCGGCGCGTGGGGACGCGCGGTGGATCGAGCGGGCGAGCACCTCTTTCCCCGTGCCGCTCTCGCCGGTAATCAGCACCAGGACGTTGGTAGGAGCGACGCGCCGGACGGTTGCCATTACCGCAGCCATCGTGCCGGTTACCGCCGAACCGTCTCTGTCGCTGGGCAGTTCGTTGGTCGGCCACAGCGTCAGACGATCTTCACGCTCCGCTCGTGCCGCCTCGAGCTCGCGCACGGTGCCGAGCAGAGTGCCCAAGGCGTTGAGAGTGACGCGTGACTCGACGTCGGTGAGCGGCTGGAGCACCACTTCGATTGATCGGCTGCCTGACGTCCCGAGGGCTATTGTTCGGCTCTCGGAGCCCTCCTCGATGCATCCAAAGGACGAAAGGATCTCAGCTGTTCCGTCTGTTGAACGAGCGCGCGCCATCGCGCCGGCGACGCATCCTGCATTCCCAAGGATCGCCACAACCCCTGTCGCCAGGAGCTCCGGTCGCCCGGCATGGAGCATCAAAGCAGCAAGGTGCTGCATCACCGCACCGCACTCTTGAGTTGAGGCATTGCGATCGGCAGGATTGCTCCGATCGGCAGGATTGCTCGGGATCGCCGGCTCCAAGACATCAAGTTGAGTTATCTCGGCCAACGCGCGATCCGCCTGCCATATGCCTGGGGTGCTGTGGAGCCTCTTGTAGAGTTCCCGCGCCCAGTCGAGATGTCTAGTTCCAGCGGTCACGCATCCGGAGCGAACTAGACAACTACCGACTGCGCGCTCGTAGTCAGCATAGGCATATGGAGAGATGTCCCTGAGAAAAGGCGCAATCGCTCCCAGGAGTTCGTGAGCTTCGCGAACGCGTCCTGCCCTTTGAAGAATGTCGCTCTTGGTTAGCGAAGTCAGTACCTGCAGCGATCGATCACCCGTTTCCGATGCGAGCTGCAATGCGAAGTCGCAGCACTCCAATGCTTCGCCGAGTTGCCCTTGCCTGGAGCGCAGAGCGGCGAACGTCAACATGGAGTGTCGATTTGGATAGAGGCGCCAATCGCCCTCCGTTCGGACTTCGATCTTCTGCAGGTAGTCGGCCGCATCCACGAGTCGATCTTGCAACAGACAAACTTGGGCGAGAGAGTCCCAACCGCCATTCTTGCTCGGCCCTAATACTGGTCGAGTCATCTGGGAACGTTCAAAAATCTCTATAGCTTTCGTGAAATTTCCAAGTTGGTAGTACACATTGCCGAGATTTCCTAGAGCGGACCGATAGAGTACTGCGGCGCCGCTTGTCTCCGCGAGTTCCACCGCATGTGTCCCATGAAAAAGGGCCTTGTCGTACTCGCTGCACATGATTGCGGCGGCGGTGAGCGTGGTCTCAGCCATCCCAGCTAGCCACTGGTTTTCGTCGCCAGCCAAGATCTGTTGCGCCAGCAGACTATGTCGGACTGCATTTTCCACCAATCCGCGCTTCCCGTCCATCTGTGCCATGAATACATGCAAAGCGGCTGACACAACGGGATCGCCGAGTTTTATCGCATTCTGTCGCAGTTGCGACAGAACCATGGCGGCGGCTTGCTGGCCTGAGCTCTCGGCGAGTACGGCCAGCAATCGCAGTTGGGTCCAACAGACTAGCGTGCTGTCGTTGGCCTTTTCACACGCTGATAGAGCCTTCTGAAAATGGACTACGGCGTCGGTTGACAGACCTGTATCCGCAGCAATTCTCCCGAGCGCCGACTCACAGATGGCCCGCTGCTTCGGTGAAAGTCGAGTTGTTGCAAGCATGCGGTCTGCGATGCGACGACTATCGTCGTACATGCCGACCCGCTCGAAGATGTCAACCCTCCAGATATCTGCTTGAAGGCTGTCGGCATGCGACACGCGCATGGATTGCACCGCGTGCAGGGCCTCTAGATAACGTCCCCGCTCGTAAGCTCGCTCGACCGCCCCTAGTGTGTCCATGTGTACCGCGGAGACGATAGCATTGTCGCTGTCCTGTGACCAGTCATGCGTGAACAAGTTTTGCGTGCAATCCGAAATGTCGGAACGCCTCTGTCCCGAAAGGCTGACGCCCGGGGCACAGAATCCGTAGCATCGGCTGAGAGCAACCTTAGCCCCAATGCCTTTCGGAAATTCCCAGTCGACGAGTCAGACGAGTTGAAGATCCCACGGTTGTTCGATCGATGCCGGCTTCATGAGCCGAGGCCAACGGGTCACAGGTTGCCGCACCGCGCGCGGACAGGTGCGCGGCCGTCGCGGCCCGGTCAGACTGCGGCGCATGAGGGCGCGGCCACGGCGCACGACGCGGGTCTTCTGCTGATCGGTAAAGATGTCGTCGAAGGGGCCCCAGCACCAGCCACATCCCGCGGACGATGTCCAGGAGCTGGCCAAAACTGATGCGCAGGGGCGGGATGGTGCCGGTGGCCGCGCGGGCGCGTTCGGTCGCCAAGACGGCACTCGCCAAGACGAGCGCGGCGATTTCTTGCGCCCCCGTCTCGACGGTGTGACTCTGGAGCACCGCGGTCCGGCGCAGCTGCCGTTTGAGTTCTCGGAAATAGAGTTCGTGTTCCCACCGACTCGCATAGACGCGCGCGAGTTCGAGCGCCGGCGCCGCGACGGGATCGATCAGACTGGTCCACAGCCGCAGTTCGTGCGCGCGGTGGCCCTTCCGGCCGACCCGCACGCGAATCTCGCGGACTTCGAGCCACTCCATGACACGGCTGGGATGGTGCGGCGCCCGGACCGCCAGGCCCACCAGCCGGGTGCCGTCGCTGAGCCGCCGCAGGATCCGCGGCTTGACCGTCCGCGACGCGCGCAGCAGGAAGTGACTGCCGACGCGCCGGCACGCCAGCTGCGCCGCCCGGACAAAGGCGATCACGCCGTAGAGCCGATCGCCCAGCAACACGGCGTGCTTCGGCAGCTGCGCCAACAGCCGCTGCGCCAAGGCCCATTCGGATTCGCCGCGGCGACCGATCGCGGCGGCCAGCGGGTTGTGCAGGCCCACTTCCAGCAGAACGGCGGTGGTCATCTTCGCGAAGGCCGCCCGGCCCCGACGGGTGACCGCCTTCGTGACCGAGTCGGTGATCTGGGGCGTGTTGATCAGACTGAATTGCGTGCCGTCGAGGGCGACCACCCGCCAGCCGCGCCAAAACGCGTCGCGATGCTGACGCGCACTGGCGCGCGGCCGCAACGCGCGTCGCATCAGCTCGGCAAAGATCTCCCACGGCAGGCGCAGCCGTCGATCGGACCACGAACTGTTGGCCAGCGGCTCGCGGAACAACTGAAACAGGTGCTCGGCCAACGTCCCGGTCTCTTGCATCGCGTGCCACGTGAGTGCCGGCAGCAGTTTGGTGAGGGGCACCCGCGGCTTGCGACCGCGACGAGGCGCCACGCTCGGCACTCCGCGCGGACCGACCACCTCCTTCCAGGCGCCCAGAAAGCCGGTCGGCGATCGTCCGCGGTCGCTCGAGGATGGTGTCGACATCCCCAGCGTAAGTACCGATTTCCGGACAAATGTACAAGAGGAATCTCACGTCAGCGAATTTCCGAAAGGCATTGCGCCTTAGCCCCCGATGTCGGTTTTTCCTGTCGGACTGGCTGCGTGCCGCACACACGTCGTCGCTAGTACGCATTTCCTAGCGCCTACGGAGTCGAGCTTCGAGCTATTCAAAACGAATGGGCGAGTCGGCAACGCTTACGAATAGTCCAGAACTAATCCCACACGATTGAACTCCCCTCGACTCGTGGAGATATGTCCCCCGTCACCGCTACCGTCGGTCGATAAACATCCCAAACGATCGAAGCGGTGGCGACGATCCAGCCTTTGGTCGCATCCCAGACGATTGATGCACCCGGTCCAGCGGAGCTTCTGTGAACGTTCGAGAGAACGACGTTGGACTGTATATCCCACACTATCGAGGAGCCGTAGACGTCCCAAACTATGCTTTGGGACTCCACGTCCCAGAAGATCGAGTCCAGAAACGGATCGACAGGAAACGTCCGAAGCCGATCGGATCTCAGCTCGTTTACGGCAAGGCGCTCGTGCGCGATAGATGTATCGCGGTCGATTTCGAACGTGCCGGCCTTCTTCGAGTCGAGAGATGAACGAATAGCTAGCAGGGCATTGACGCTGCCTAACCCGGATCCAAACGGGACCACGTTAGCGATGAACGAGCTCGTGATCTGCAGCACCGCCTTCGCCGCCCGCGGTGACAGTCTTGGCCGCCCCTCCAGCATCAATGCCACGGTTCCGCTCACGACACCAGCCGCCATGCTCGTCCCCGACAACCGCAGGTACCCGCTCGACCCGCTCCCGCTCACATGCCGTTCCGGATACTTCGCCGCCAGGTAGGACCCGGCGGCTTCCGCCGACACCACTCGGCTTCCCGGCGCCACGAGATCGGGCTTCAGCACCAGGTCGTACATCGTCGGGCCCTTGCCACTGAACTTGACGACGGTGTCGTCCGACCGGTCCGCCGTACCGTGGACGTCGAGCGCGCCAACCGTGATCACGCTCGGATCATTTCCCGGCGAGGTAATGCTGCCGTACACCAGCCGGCCATCCCCGGTCACGCCGCCATTGCCCGCCGACGCGACGACGACGATGCCGGCGGCGACCGCCCGCTCGACCGCCTCGCACAACGGATCGTCGCGATACGGCTGCAACACCGGCGCCCCGAGCGACAGGTTGATCACCCGGATGTTGTAAGCGCGCCGGTTGTCGACCGCCCAGTCGATCGCCTCGATGACGTCGCTGGCCATCCCCGCGCCGGCGTCGTCCAGCACCCGGAGGCTGATGATGTTCGCCCCGTACGCGATGCCGCGATACCCATCCGCCGCCGCCCCCGCGATGAGCGCCGCCACGTGCGTGCCATGGCCATAGCGGTCCAGGCCATCCCCACCGATGAAGTCCTTGCTCACCACCACCCGACGCTGCAACGCCTCGTGCCGGAAGTCCACGCCGGAGTCGATGACGGCGATGCCGACCCCTTTGCCCGACAGTCCCGCAACGCCCGCACCCGCCCACACCTTGTCCGCGCCAATCGACTCGGCGACCACATCAGCACTGGAGCGGATCGGAATGTCCGCCGACAGATGATCCTGCGAGCCATCGTCGGCAATCGCCGCGAGTTGACCGGCGGTGACCCGCAGCACGCCGCCGGTCTTCAGGAACTTCGTCACCACGACGTTGTAGCGCCGGGCAAGCGTCTCCACCTCGTCGCGATCGCCGTGCACGATGACGTCGATGGACTGCGAATCCGCTGCGAGATGATCCGCGAGATCCGCGCTGAGACGTGCGCGCTCGGCGGCCATCGCCGGGTGGGCGAGGGCGGACAGCGCGATGAGCGCAGCGGCAAGCACCGCGCGCCGAACCGTTCGAAGCTGGGCCATGCGTCACTCCGCCATCAGATGTGAATCCGATCGGTCCAACGCGGGGGTGCTCGCCGTCGAACAGCACCTGTTGGAAACAGCCGATGGGCGCATGGTCTTGCCGGGCGCCCTCGCGCACGCGATTGTAGACGGTTCAGTGCAACAGGCCGAGCACATCCGTAGCGTGCGCCGGCCAGGCCCTTCGGCCGATACGAAGCTCGAGGCGTTCGCAGCCGATGTCGAATGACGCCGGCATGGCGCCATGGCGTCACCGCGTCATCGTGTCATTTGGTCCTTCAGGAGTCGTGGCAGCGGGTGGCCCCAGCCGCCACAGCCGGCACCGATGTGCAACGGTTACACTTGATGCATGGCGGCCAGGCGGGAATCTGCGGCCTACGCCGAGGCTGCGGGCCGAGGACCTGGCCGCTGAACAGTGCGTTGATCACACCCAGACGCCACCTGTCGCGCTTGCTCACGATGAGCGTCATAGCTGCGGCCGCGATCGGTTGCCGCGCGGCGCCGCCCGCCTCGCAAGCCGTCGAGTCGGTGTCAGGCGAGGTCACCGCCGCCGATCGGGTCGCGGCAGGAGCTCCGACACGGGGCGGCGAGCTGACCGTGAACGTTCGCGCCGAACCGCAATCCTTCACCTGGTACACCCGGCGGGACGGCACCACACAACTGTTGTCGCTGCTGACCCAGGGAAAGCTCGTCCGCGTGAACCGCGCAACCGAGGAGCTGGAACCGTGGCTGGCGGAAAGCTGGACCCGCTCGTCGGACGGTCTCCGCTACACGCTGAAGCTCCGGCCTGGAGTCACCTTCGCCGACGGCCGGCCGTTCACCGCTGACGACGTGGTGTTTTCGTTCGCGGCTGCCTACGATCGGGGGAGCGTCCTCGCCGACTCGCTGCAGGTGAAAGGCGCGAGGCTGGTGGTGACGGCGCTCGATCCGGCCTCGGTGGAAATCGCCTTTCCGTCGCCGTTCGGTCCAGGCGTGCGGCTGCTCGACAACCTGCCGATCCTCCCCAGGCACAAGCTGCAAGGGGCGCTCGACGCCGGCACGTTTGGCGATGCCTGGGGACTCTCGACGCCGGTGTCGGCGGTGACCGGCCTCGGCCCGTTCGTCCTGAGCGCGTATGTGCCCGGTCAGCGGATCGTCCTCACGCGCAACGAGCGGTATTTCCGGAGCGACGCGGCGGGCATCCGGCTGCCGTATCTCGAGCGCATCATTGTGGAGATCGTTCCCGAGCAGGATGCCCAGATTCTTCGCCTGCTCGCGGGCCAATCGGACATGCCGGCGTTCGAGGTGCGCCCGGAGGACTACGCGCCGCTCAAGCGTGCGGCAGACGCCGGATCGGTTCAACTCTTCGATCTCGGCCCGGGCCTCGACGCCGACGGCTTCTGGATCAACCTGAAGCCAGGGGCGTTCGACGGCGATCCGCGTGCTGACTGGATTCAGCGCGACGAACTGCGCCAGGCGATCTCGATGGCCGTCGATCGGCGGCTGTTCGCCGACACGGTGTTTCTCGGCGCCGCCACGCCGGTGTTCGGTCCTGTGACGCCGGCGAACAAGAAGTGGTATTCGGCCGAGGTGCCTCAGGTCGAGCACGACGTCGATGGCGCGAAGGCGCTGCTGGCAACCATTGGCCTTGTCGATCGCAATGGCGACCGCCTGCTCGAAGACCGGCGCGGCAACCTCGCGCGGCTCACGCTGCTGACGCAGAAGGGCCAGACCGCCCTCGAACGCGGCGCGGCGACGATCCGCGACGAGCTGCATGCGCTGGGCGTCACGATGGATGTCGTCATGCTCGACGGCAATGCCCTGGTGCAGCGGTTCCTGTCCGGAAGGAACTACGACGCCGTCTACTTCCGTTTCGGCGCCACCGACACCGACCCGGCGCTCAGCCCCGACTTCTGGCTGAGCGGGGGATCGTCCCACGTCTGGAATCTGGCTCAGAAGAGCCCGGCCACGGAGTGGGAACAGCGGATCGACGCCGCCATGGCGCGTCACACGACCGCGCTCGACGAGAAGGCGCGCCACCGCGCGTTCGTCGAAGCCCAGACGATCTTCGCCGAGCACGCACCGGTCGTCTACTTCGCCGCGCCTCGCGTCTATGTCGCGGCCGCGTCGAGAGTCGTGAACCTCACGCCTGCCGTGCTCCGGCCGCAGCTGCTGTGGTCGGCCGACACGATCGCGGTCGCGCACCAGGAGCGGCCGAGGTGATCAGTACTATCGGCGGGCCCGGAAAGCAGGCAAACGGGCTCTCCCCGATCGTTTTCACCGCGATCTCAGCGCGCTCGGCGGTGATCGTCGCGACCTGCGGTGACCGAATCGGCGAGCACCGGGTGCGAGAAGCCCCAACGGTTGTGTGCTGACCTTACCGAACATGATTCGATACCTGGTTCGGCGTCTGTTCTTCGCGCTGTTCCTGGTGTTCGCCGTTTCGTCGTCTTCCCTCATTCTGACCAGACTGGCGCCAGGCGATTTCGTCGTCGAGACGCTCGGCGTCGGCGTCAGCCGCGACGTCGCCGAACAGGCGCGCATCCGGTACGGGCTGGATCAACCGATTGCCACTCAGTACGGCCGGTGGCTGCTCCAGGCGGCACGGTTCGATTTCGGCCGTTCGCTGGCCTACGACCGTCCGGTTGCCGACCTGGTGCCCGAGCGGGCGTTCAACACCGCGCTCCTCGCGCTCAGTGCGCTGCTGCTGGCAACGCTCGTCGGCTTGCCGCTCGGCGTCGTCACCGGCACGCGCGGCGGCCTGGCCACCTCCGTGATCCGCGCCGCGTCGGTGGTGCTCGTCTCGATGCCGCCGCTGCTCACGTCGCTGCTGCTGGTGTTCGCGGCGGCGCGGACCGGCTGGCTGCCGATTGGTGGCATGCGCTCGGTCACGAGTGACGGCGCGTTGCTCGATCTGGTCCGCCACATGATCGTGCCGGTGCTCGCGCTGGCGCTGCCGATCGGCGCGATGTTCGAGCGGCTCCAGGCCCAGGCGATGCGGCAGGCGGTGTCACAGCCGTTCGTGATCGCCACCCGCGCCAGGGGCGTCTCGCGCCGCCGCATCATCTGGAGGGATGCGCTCAAGGTGGGGCTGCGGCCGATCGCGTCGGTCTACGGCCTGGTGATCGGCACGCTGTTGAGCGGCTCGTTCGCGGTGGAGATCGTCACGGCGTGGCCGGGGCTGGGACGGCTGATGCTCGACGCGCTTCGCGCCCGCGATGTCTACCTGGTCGCCGCCTGCGCCGCGGCCGGGTCGATTTTTCTCGCTGCCGGCACGTTGCTCTCCGACGCGGCGCTCGTTGCCGTCGATCCCCGGTTTTCTGAATGAGGGCGGCTGGCGCGGTCCTGCTGCTCGTCACCGCGCTCGGGGCGCTGTTCGCTCCGGCGATTGCGCCGCATCCGACCGACGCTCGATTCACGGGCCTCCTCAACGCCCCGCCCACTGTCGTTCACGTTCGCGGACCAGACGGCCGCTGGCGGGCGCCGTTCATCCATCCCTGGATGCGCGTCAACCAGCTCGAGCAGCGCTACGAAGAGGATCGCTCGCGCATGGTGCCGCTCGAGTGGATGGTGGACGGCCGCCTGGTGCGCACCGCGGACCACGAGCGCGCGCCGCTGCTGCTCCTCGGCGCCGACAGCTTCGGCCGCGACGTCTTCAGCCGTCTGCTGTTCGGAGCGCGCACCTCATTGGGGCTTTCGGTGGCGGCGGCGCTGGCGGCGATGTGCGTCGGCGGCCTGGTCGGCGGCCTCTCCGGGTACGTCGGCGGCGCCGTTGACGACGGGTTGATGCGCGCCTCCGAGCTGGTGCTGGTTCTGCCGGCGATGTACGTGGCGCTGGCGCTCCGGGCCGTCATGCCGCTCGTGCTGTCACCCGCCGACGTGTTCCTCCTGCTGGTCGGCATCTTCTTCTTCTTCATCAACGCCATGCAGGGTGGCGTCAGCCGGGTCATGCAGTTCGGCAAGGCCAAGGCCCGCCAGGTCGCCAAAGATGCGCCGAAGGTGACCTTCGCCGACGTGGCGGGCGCCGACG
>WHSN01000193.1 GCA_009380045.1 Luteitalea sp. | reverse complement strand
GACAAGTCGGTGACTGTTCATGAAGGCATCGACGTCGAGCACGTCCTGGCCGCCCCACGGGTGAACGTGCACGAGGCGTTCTGGCTTCCGCATCATGCACCGGTCGTCGGCAACGTCGCGGCGCTGGTGCCGCACAAGGGACAGCGCCACCTGGTGGAGGCGGCGCGGATCGTCGTCCGGCAGGTGCCGGACGCGCGGTTCGTGATCCTCGGGGAGGGCGAGCTCCGCGAGCCGCTCGAACGGCTGGTGCGTGGCTATTCCCTCGAGAAGCACGTCCTGCTCCCGGGCTTCCGCACCGACGTGCTCGGTTGCATCAAGGGCTTCGACCTGTTCGTCCTGAGCTCCATCACCGAGGGCCTCGGCACTTCGCTCCTGGATGCCATGGCGTGTGCGCGGCCGATCGTCGCGACCCGCGCCGGGGGCATTCCGGAGGTCGTCGAGCACCGCGTGACCGGGCTGCTGGTGGAGCCGCGGCAAGACCAGGCGCTGGCCGGGGCCATCATCGAGATGCTGAACGACGGCGAGCGGCGGCGGCGGATGGGTGAGGCGGGGCTGTCGCGCGTGGCCCAACGCTTCACACTCGAACGGATGGTCGCCGCGACCGCCGACGTCTACTCGCGCGTGGCCGGCATACCCCACGCAGCGGACACTGTGAATCTCTCTGCGCCCGATTGAAGCCGCAGGCGTTCATCATGCCCAGATGGCACAGCGCGAAGTCGTATTTCACCGGGTCCAGCGGATCGAGGCGGCGCAGCGACGCCGTAATCTCCTCGGCCATCCGCCAGCCCGGGCTGGTGTACTGCGTCAGCCTCAGGCAGCGGCCAAGCCGGATGACGTGCGTGTCCAGCGGTACGACGAGCGCGGAAGCCGGCACCCGCCGCCACACTCCGAGATCGAGCGAGTCATGTCGAACCATCCAGCGCAGGAACAGGTTGAGCCGCTTGCACCCGCTGCCGCTCGACGGTCGCGGGAAAAAGTAGCAGACGCCCGGACGCTGCGGCACCCGGCCGTAGGCGCGCCGCAGGTCGAGCGCCCGCGCGCGGCGTGAGAAGTCGTCGAGCGCCGGCCCGACATCGGGTGAGCCGGCGGCGAACCCTTCGAGAAAGAACCCCTCGATCGATCCATGACGATCGGTCATCTGCTTCAGCAGCCACACGAGCGCGAGCACGTCGGCGCCGCGGATCCAGCGGTGGACGAAGCCGTCGAACGCCGCCGCTCGACGCCGAGGATCGAACCGGCGGACGTACTCCGCCGGCCGATCGCCCATGATCGCCAGCACCCGCTCGATCGATTGCAGGACGCTGGCGACACGCCCGAAGGCCAGCGCCGCGGCACAGAAGCCGACCACCTCGCGATCGTCCGGCCGCTCGAACCGGCGGACGATCTGAATCGGATCGACCGCCGAATCCGCCACGTTGAAGCTGGCATAGAGCGCGTCCAGCGTCGGTTTCAGTTCGACAGCCTCAATCTTCAACTGGCAGTCTGCGATCGGCAATCGGCGCTTCTCCTCTCTTCCACTATGATCCTGTCATGCGACGCCTCTTCGTCAAAGCGCTGGCCGGAGTCGTGGTGCTAGTGGCGATGATCGGTGTCGCCGGATATCTCTACCTTCGTCAGTCCCTGCCGGTGATTGATGGCGAGAGGATGGTGGAGGGCCTCTCGAGTTCAGTGGAGATCGTCCGCGACGCCGACAACGTGCCGCACATTTTCGCCTCGACCAAGCAGGACGCGCTCTACGGACTCGGCTACGTCCACGCCCAGGACCGCCTGTGGCAGATGGAGTTTCAGCGGCGGGTCGGCCACGGCCGTCTGTCCGAGATCTTCGGCGACGTCACCGTCGCGCAGGATCGATTTCTGCGCACCATCGGGTTCGGACGAGCGGCACACAGCGCGTGGTCGCACCTGCCTGACGGCACCCGGCGGCAGATCGAGGCATATGTCGCCGGGGTGAACGGGTTCATCGCCACGCATCCCGGGCGTCGTCTGCCGCCGGAGTTCTCGCTGCTGCGGTTCGCGCCGGCGCCGTTCACCGGCCCCGACGTGCTGGTGTGGATCAAGATGATGGCGTGGGACCTCAGCGCCAACTATTCATTCGAGCTGATGCGTCACGATATCGCGGCAAAGATCGGCGCCGAGCGGATGGCCGAGCTCATGCCGCCATATGCCGAGCATGGGCTCAGCATCCTTGGCCCGGCGCCGACCTCGCCGGAGGTCGGTCGACGCGCACCGAGGGGCAACCGGCCAGCTTCGAGCGCGTCATCCGCGTCCACCTTCAACGCGCTGGCGCAAAGCCTTTCAGGTGGCCTCCCGGGTGTGACCGCGCTGCTGCTCGGCGGAGCTCGGACCGAGGCTCTGGGGTCCAACAACTGGGTGGTGGACGGCACCTTGACGGCGACCGGCAGCCCCCTGCTGGCCAACGATCCGCATCTCGGCACCAACGTCCCGTCGCTCTGGTATCTGGCGCACCTGTCGGCCGGCGATTTCGATCTGATCGGGGCGACGCTGCCAGGGACTCCGGCCGTGGCCATCGGCCGCAATCGCTTCATCGCCTGGGGCGAGACCAATATGGCGGCCGACGTCGAGGACTTCTTCCTCGAGCGGATCGATTCCACCGGCACCTCGGCCGAGTTCCGTGGCGCGCTGGAGCCGCTCCGCATCGTCCCGGAGACGATCGTCGTGAAGGGCGCCGAGCCAGTGCGCGTCGCCGTGCGGATCAGCCGGCACGGACCGATCCTGTCGGACGCGATCAACGCGAACAACGCCGCGTCGCCGGCGACACCGAAGCCGGCGCCACTTGAACCGATGGCGTTCCGCTGGACGGCGCTCGACGAACAGGACCAGACGGTCGACGCGTTCATGCGGCTCAACGAAGCGCGCAACTGGGACGAGTTTACGTCAGCGCTCCGCGACTTCGTGGCGCCGTCCCAGAATTTCGTCTATGCCGATGTCGACGGTCACATCGGGTACTATGCGCCCGGACGCATCCCGGTGCGAGCCGGCGGCGACGGGTCGCGGCCGGCGGAAGGATGGACCGGCGAAAGCGAGTGGACCGGATGGGTCCCGTTCGAGGACCTGCCTCATCTGTTCGACCCGCCCGAACACTTCATCGTCACGGCCAACAACCGGCCGACGGCTGCGGTCGATGCGCCGCTCATCGCGCTCGAGTATCCGGAACCGTATCGGGCGCAGCGGATCGTCGATCTGATTCGGCAGCAGGGCAGCGGTCTGACGCCGGATCACTTTCGCGCGATTCAAGCCGACACGCTCTCGCTGCACGGTCGAACGCTGACGCCGCTGCTGCTGCAGCATGCGCACCCGGTGGACCCGGTCGACCGGCAGGCGTGGGACGTCCTCGCCCGGTGGGACTTCGACGCCCGCCCCGACAGCGCCGGCGCGGCGATATTCCAGGCCTGGTTCCTGCGTCTGGCTCCCGCGATCGTCGGCGACGAGCTCGGCCCGCAATTGATGATCGGCTACCGCGGGCGCTTCTCGTACATCACCCGGTTCGTCGCGGCGGCGCTCGCCGCTGGCGACAGCGTCTGGTGCGATGACACCGGCACGCCGTCCCGCGAAACCTGTGACGACACGGTCACGTCGGCGCTGCACGACGGGGTGGCCGATCTGGTGCGACTGCTGGGCGGCGACGTCTCGCGGTGGCGGTGGGACGGGGTGCATCGGGCCGTCTTCCCGCACCAGGGGCTCGATGCGGTCGGGCTGCTGCGGCCCTTGCTCAGCCGATCGCTGCCGAACGGCGGCGACTGGAGCACGGTCAACGTCGGTCCGGTGGCGGCGGACACGCCGTACGAGCAGCATTCGGTTCCAGGATACCGTCAGATCGTCGATCTGTCTCCCGCGAACGACAGCCGGTTTCTCGACGCCGTCGGACAGTCCGGACACTTCCTGTCGAAGCATTACGACGACTCGATGGCGGACTGGCAGGCCGTGCGCCACCGGAAGATGCGAATGGATCGGGCCGCGATCGAGCAGGGTGCGCTCGGACGGCTGCGGCTAATCGCCCGCTAGAGAGTGCCCGGTCCCGCTGATTCAGCAACGGCAGATCACAACGATCACCGCCGAATGAGCTGAGCTCGCCGAGAAAGCGACCCCCGGCTGAAACTCATATCCTGAAATCCTCATATCCTGACATCCTCAAATCCTGAAATTCTTTGTTCAGGTACACTCCCCTGCCGCCGACGATCGTCGCCACGACGCCGCCGCGCAGCGACCAGCCGCCGAAGGGGGTGTTCTTCGACCGCGATCGCATGGCGGCGACCGAGACCGTGACGCGGAGGTCGGGCGCGAGGATGGAGATGTCCGCCGGCGCTCCCTCGCTGAGCGATCCGCCCGTCAGGCGCAGAATGCGTGCCGGGTTGACGGCGAGCAGTTCGATCAGCCGGGACAAGGAGATGACACCGCCGTGCACCAGCCGGTCGAAACACAACGAGACGGCGGTCTCCAACCCGGTGATCCCGAACGGGGCGCGGTCGAACTCCACCTGCTTCTCGTCGTAATGATGCGGCGCGTGATCGGTCGCGATCACGTCGACGCTGCCGTCGGCGATGCCCTGCAGCATCGCGTCGCGGTCGGCCGCTTCGCGCAGCGGCGGGTTCATCTTGGTGTTGGTGTCGTAGGGCACCGGTGATCCGAGATATTCGTCGGTCAGCACGAAGTGATGCGGCGTCACTTCGCACGTCACCCGCACGCCTCGGTGCTTGCCGTAGCGGACCGCATCCAGGGTCTGCCGGGCGCTCATGTGCGCGATGTGCACGACGCCGCCGGTCAGCTCGGCCAGTGACACGTCGCGCAGGGCCATGATCGACTCGGCCTCGCCAGGAATCCCGCGCAGTCCGAGCGTTGAGGCATGGAAACCCTCGTGGGCGACGCCGTCCGCCTTGAGGGTCGGCTCCTCGCAGTGCTCGATCACCGGCATGCCGAACATCTGTGTGTATTCCAGTGCGCGCCGCATCAGCAGCGCCGTCGCGACCGGACGGCCGTCGTCGGTCACCGCCACACAGCCGGCCTGCCTCAGCTCGGCGATGTCGGCGAGCTGCTCGCCGTTCTGTCCGCGCGACACGGCGCCAATCGGGTAGACGCGCGCCAGCCCGGCGTCGGCCGCCTTCTTGAGGATGTACTCGGTGACCCCGGCGTTGTCGTTCACCGGCGAGGTGTTCGGCATGCAGGCGACGGCGGTGAACCCGCCGGCCACCGCCGCGGCGGTGCCGGTCGCCACCGTTTCCTTGTGTTCCTGCCCGGGCTCCCGCAGGTGCACATGCATGTCGATCAGACCTGGCGTGATGACCAGGCCGGTTGGCACCGGCACGACGACGGTCTGACCATCGGCCTCGAGATCCTTGCCGACGCGGGCGATGCGCTCACCGTCGATCAACAGATCGAACATGCCGTCGCGGCGGTTGACCGGATCGACGACACGCCCGCCCTTAAGCAGCCGCTTCATCTTCGACTCCGCCGGCCAGAAGGTAGAGGACCGCCATCCGGACGGCCACGCCGTTGGCGACCTGCTCGAGAACCACCGAGTAGGGACCGTCGGCGACCTCGGAGGCAATCTCCACGCCGCGGTTCATCGGGCCGGGGTGCATGATGATCACATCCGGTTTGGCGCGCGAGACCCGCTCAACGGTCATGCCGAACAGGTTGAAATACTCGCGCAGTGATGGGAAATACGCGCCCTGCATCCGCTCCTGCTGGATGCGCAGCATCATCACGACATCGGCGTCGGCAATCGCTTCCTCGACCGACGTCGAGACCCGGACGCCGAGCCGCTCGATGCCGGCGGGCACCAGGGTCGGCGGCCCGCACACCCAGACGTCGGCGCCGAGCTTGGTGAGCAGCAGCACGTTCGATCGCAGCACCCGGCTGTGCAGCAGATCGCCGACTATCGCCACCTTCAGCCCCCTGATGGTCTTCTTGTGCTGACGAATGGTGTAGGCGTCGAGCAGCG
This sequence comes from Luteitalea sp., assembly GCA_009380045.1. Classification (GTDB taxonomy): domain Bacteria; phylum Acidobacteriota; class Vicinamibacteria; order Vicinamibacterales; family CAVVIG01; genus WHSN01. The sequence continues at coordinate 1,801 of WHSN01000193.1, read as the reverse complement.
CCTGGGTGGGGTGCTCGTGCATGCCGTCGCCCGCGTTGATGATCCGGGAGCGGCAGATGCGGGCGAGGAGGTGGCACGCGCCGGACGACGCGTGTCGCAGCACGATCATGTCCGGCGACATCGCCTCGATGTTCATCGCGGTGTCTGCCAGCGTCTCTCCCTTCTGGACGCTCGACGAAGCGACGGCGATATTCAGGGTGTCGGCGCTCAGCCGCTTCTCGGCAATCTCGAACGATGTCCGGGTGCGGGTGCTCGGCTCGTAGAACAGGTTCACGACCGTCTTGCCGCGCAGCGTCGGCACCTTCTTGATCGGCCGTTCGCCGATCTCGCGCATCGCGTCGGCGGTGTCGAGAATCCGGTAGATTTCGTCGCGCGACAGGTCGCCGATGCCGAGCAGATCCTTCCTCATCCCTGGATCTCCCCTTCGTCGCGGCCGTCGACTTCGCGCAGGTGCACCTGCACGCTCCGGGACGGCAACGTCGGGAGGGTCTTGTCGACGTCATCGGCCCCGATCGGCCATTCGCCGATGCCGGGCCGATCCTTCCTCATCCCTGGATCTCCACTTCGTCGCGACCGTCGACTTCGCGCAGGTGCACCTGCACGCTCTGGGAGGGCGACGTCGGGAGGTTCTTGCCGACGTAATCGGCCTTGATCGGCAGTTCCCGATGCCCCCGGTCGACCAGCACCACGAGTTGGATTGTCTTCGGCCGCCCGAACTCGATCAGCGCATCGAGCGCGGCGCGGATCGTCCGCCCGGTATAGAGCACATCGTCCACCAGGAGAATCCGTCTGTCGTCGATCGAGAACGGGATCTCGGTGCTGCGGACGACCGGCTGGGTCCCGACCGGGTGACGCATCAGATCATCGCGGTAGAGCGTGATGTCGAGCGCGCCGGTGGGCACGTCGTGCTGGTTGATGCTCCTGATGATCGCGGCCAGCCGTCGCGCCAGCGGAACGCCGCGCCTTCGGATCCCGACCAGCGCCAGATCCTCGACGCCGCGGTTGCGCTCGAGAATCTCGTGCGCGATGCGGGTCAGCGTCCGATCCATCCGATCGGCGTCCATCACCACAGGCATGGGGGAGCGTACGGGACTTCAGGATTCGAGGATTCGGGGATTTGAGGATTTGGGGACGATCCCGGGATTTCTGAATCGAGGATTCTCAGGATCTCGAGATGCAGCGACTTGCAGATGTCGTGCGTGCGGCCGCCAGGCATGTCCACCTCTTAGCACTCTCGCCGGAGCGCGTTAAAGAGCCAGGAGCAGTATAGTGGAGAATCGAGGATTGAAGATCGAAGATCGAAGCCCCTATACTCGCTCCATGCCCTTGGACGTCGCGGCGGAAGTGATCGCGAACACGCCGCTGTCCGACGACTACAACGTGCTGGCCCTTGCCGCTCCGGCGATCGCCCGGTCGGCGGCAGCCGGGCAGTTCGTCATGGTGAAGGCAGCGACCGGCCACGACCCGCTCCTCCGCCGTCCGTTCTCGGTCTTCGAGATCCTTCGCGACGCCGGCGGCACGCCGACCGGGCTCTCCCTCCTGAACAAACGCGTCGGCGCGTCGACCAGCCTGCTCTACTCCGCACGGCGCGGTCAGCGGATCGCCTGCCTCGGGCCGCTCGGTCGCCCCTTCACGATGGTCGAACCGCCGACGGAGGCGTGGATGGCGGCCGGCGGGGTCGGCCTGGCGCCATTTGCCTCACTGGCCGAGGCGCTGGTGGCCCGCCGGGTGAAGACCACGTTGTTCTACGGAGCGCGCCGCGCGTCAGAGCTCTTTTTCCTGGAGATGTTTCGGAACCTTG
>WHSN01000030.1 GCA_009380045.1 Luteitalea sp. | reverse complement strand
CTGGCGGGTAGATGCCGGTAACTGTGGCGTCCCCGACCATTGCCCGGCCCGAGTGCCACCACCGCCACGATCGCGGCGCGCATCGCCATTTGCTCGATGCCGATCGTCTCCCGCCTCGACCGAGTCGTAATCGCGACAGAGCCGCTCGAGGCCAACACGCGCGCCTCCCCTCCGAACCGTTGACTTCATCAATCATCGCTCGGCCCTTGTGTGCGTCCAGACAACGAACGACGTAGGATGGAGCCGACCTGCCGCGTCACGGTGTTGCGGCTCGATGTCCGTGGCCAGCACACTCAGGAAGGCGAGCGATTCACGCATGCAGATCAGCCTCGACGACCTGTTCCATGTCCCGGACGCCGCCCAGATGGTCCGGGTGGTGATCCGAATCTGCACCGCGGCTCTCCTCGGTGGCATTCTTGGCGCCGAGCGCGAGCGCGCACACAAAGCGGCGGGATTGCGCACCCACATGCTGGTCGCGCTCGGGTGCGCGCTGTTCGTGCTGTTTCCGGCCGAATCGGGGATGGCGACAGAGGAATTGAGCCGCGTCATTCAGGGCGTGGCGACCGGCATCGGCTTCATCGGCGCCGGAACGATCTTGAAGCGGCCCGACTCCGGCGACGTGCAGGGCCTGACCACCGCGGCCAGCCTCTGGCTGACTGCTGCCATCGGCCTGGCGGTGGGCGCGGGACAACTGTGGCTCCCGGTCATTTCAGTCGCCTGCGCGTGGGTGATTCTGTCGTTGTTCCGTCGGTTCGACCAGGATCGATAGTAGCCGGGGTCCACCGGCGGCGAGTCGGCATTTGTCGATCACGTGGCCCGGGGTGCGATGTCGATCGGATGCCGGCGACGTCACGGCTCTCGATCGCGAGGAGTGGATCGGCTCGCGCCCGCAGGTCGGCAGGTGCGCCTGTCGAGCCGGGTCGCCTGTCGCGTCAACTGGATGTCGCCGGCGCGGATGCCCGCGACCGGGGAGGCGATTGTCGCTCCCTGGCCTGAGCGCCACCGCCAGACGCGCCTACAGCAACCGAAGCGTGCTGGCCACGCTCCTGCCCGTGCTCGCCATTTTCGGTGTCAGCCTGATGTATCCGACGGATGCCGATATCCGTCGATACTTTGCCTATTGCAACGCCGTGCTCGGGCGGCCCTACGATGGCTTCTATGTCCGGACGGACGAGGCCTGGAAGCGCGCGTTCGTCTCCGGCGATCGCACTGACCTGGACGAGTACGCTCGCAGCGGCGGCGTCATCAGAGTCGGCCCGCCTCACCCGCTTCTCCCTTATCGTGATTTTCTCGTCGAGTACCCGCCTGGTTTTTTCCTCGCCGTGCTGCCGCCGGCCCTGCTGACGCGAAGCGTCGATACCTACAAGCTGCTCTTCGGAGCATGGATGAGCGCACTCCTCGCGCTTGCCGTATGGGTGTGCCGGCAAGTCGCAGGATACATGGGACGTGCGCCGACTGTCGCCGACATTGCCCTGTGGACCACGATCGCGGTACTGGCGCTGGGGAAGGTCACCGTGCAGCGCTATGACGCCCTTGTCGCCCTGCTGCTGTGCATCATGTGCTGGGCGACGCTGGCGCGGCGTCCCGTCCTCGTCGGACTCTCCACGGGGGTCGCGGTTGCCGTGAAGTTGGTCCCGGTGTTTGCGGCCCTCGTCTGCGGCTTGTACCTGATCCGGCAGCGCCGTCCGCGCGAGTTGTTGACGGCGGTCGTCGTGGCCGGCCTCGTGGGCGCCGCAATATGTGCCCCGGCCATGGCCGGCGGCGCCGCGGGTCTGCTCAGCGTGGTTTTTTACGGACTGGAGCGGCCGCTCGAATTCGAAAGCACGGCGGCGGCGCTACTCGGGCTCTGGACAATCGTCGAGCCAACGTCAGCCGCCGTGACATTCAGCTATGGATCGACCAACGTCGTCGGGCGATACGCCGGGGCCGCGATCGCCGTGTCCTCGGGTGCAGGATTGATCGCGATGGCACTGGTCTACCGGGCCACATGGCGAGCCCTGGCGTCGGGAAACGAGGTCGATCGAGCACGCGTGCTCGTATCGGCCGTGCTGACGGTGCTTGCCGTCGTGATTGCCTTCGCGAAGGTCGGCAGCATTCAGTATCTCGTCTGGCTGATACCTCTCGGCCTGCTGGCCGGACTTCGTCCGGAGCATGGCCCCACGCTGCTGGTCTTCATCGCGGCGTTGACGCTGGCGCAGATCGGATACCCGCTGGCATCGACGGCCGCGGAATCGCTGGAGCCATGGGCGTGCGCGATCTTGCTGGGTCGTCAAGTGGTTCTTCTCGTCTGGGCACGACGGGTGTTGACCGGTGGGACATCCTGATGGACAAGTCCCAAGTTCATGGATTTTCGATCCACTCGAGGACGACCAGGACCGGCCGGTGATCGGACGCCACCGGCGCGTCGACCACGCGTGATTCGATGGTGCGCCAGCGCTCAGCCGGCCGGGCGAGCACGTGGTCGACACGCCTTCGACGCCGTCCAGGGTCGGGCGGTTCCGGATCGACGAAGACATCGGTCCAGCGCTCACCGAACATCTGCATCATCTCGGGCTCCGCCCGGCTGTTCATATCCCCGGCGAGGATGCTCGGCTCGCGGGTCCCGCGATCGAGGAGCTCGCTGAGGTAGCCGGCCTGGACGATGCGGTTCTGGGGGTCGCGGCCCTGATCGAAGTGGGCGCTGGTGAACTGCAGCAACTGGCCGCCTTCGCCCATGGCGACGTAAACCGTGAGCGCGGTCCGGGGTTCGCGGTCGGGTGGCCCGGGGAGCGGGTGGGTGTCCGCCTGCACGATCGGCCGGCGCGAGAGCACGCCGACGCCGTAGGCCCCGCCCTGAAAATCCATCGCCTTGCCAAACGCCGCGTGCATCCCGGTCAAGCGTCCGAGCTCGGTGAGCTCGTTCACGCCGCTCGCCCGCGCGGTGCCCTGATCGACCTCCTGGAGCGCGACCAGGTCGGGGTCAAGGCTGGTGATCACCCCGGCCAGACGAGGCAGGTCGAATCGCCCGTCCATCCCTTCACCGTGATGAATGTTGTAGGTCAGGACGCGGAGCGGGCGTGGAATGGCTGGAGGTTCGCCAGTCAGGTATCCCATTGCGCCGACCAGCGCAGGCACCAGGGCGGGGAACAAGGCCCGGTTCAATTGGTCCTATGACCAGAGAAACAGCAGCCCACTTCGTGGCAGGATCCAGTTTCGCGCGTCTGGTCCGGACTCGACCGAGACGTTCTCCGTCGGCGCCGGCTGAAATGTTACATCCACGGCCTTTTCACTGTTGACACGGTTGGGCCGCAGCCGCCGTTGCCCCTGCAGAAAATCGAGCACCGTGAGGTCTCTCGGCGCCGCGACCGTACCCGGCCGGAACGTGACGCGCGGCGACGCCGTTGGCTCACCAAACACGACCTCGAAGTATTTCATGCTCTTCGGATATGGTGCGACGAGCCTGACGAAGAGCTCCGTGTGCTCTCCGCCGTCGTACGGGAACCATATACGCAGAGCTCGGTCGACGAGCTCGATCCTGGAATGCGGCTGAGCATTGTTATCGATCATCATGCTCACAGCCAGACCCAGAGCCGACAGCTCCACCTCTCCCTTCCTTACCTGGTTGCCGAACTTCGTCCAGCTGACTGAATTGGCCTCGTTCATCGGCAGGGTCACGTGTTCGCGGTAGACACACGCCTGATCATCGAACGCGCTCTGAAGATCGCCCGGCGACGCACCAAACACCAGCGACACATTGACAGCCTTGTTCTTCGTCACTGACGGGGGCAGACGCTGAGATACATCGAAATCGACCTGAACTGAGAGAAATGCCTTCGCATCGAGCTCGATTGACTCGTACTTCCAGCCGGCGCTGGGCGCATCGCACATGGTGATGGAATAGCTCATACGTGACCGGAACTTCCGCTTCTCCATGAATGGCTGAACAACGTCGCAGAAGATCGCCCGGCTCAAGGACTGGCCGACATCGCCGGCAATCTGGGCGTCGATAACTTCGCCGACCCACTTCTGGCGCTCTTCGTCGGCAAAGAGGGCAACCAGCTCTTTCACGTTCAGCAATCGCTTGGTGAAGTCCCGCAATATGTTCTTGCGTGCCACCGTCTCGAACAGAACCCCGGCCGTGGAGGCGCCGGCGACCAGTGCAAACAGGTGATGCCAGAATGGCATCGTAAAGGCGAAAGGCTGTACCGCCAGATAATCGTGATACACATCGAGTGCCCATAGGCCGGCCAGCCCGAGGAGTGCCAAACCGAAAAAGGCTTTCGTCATATGCCCCCCGTGTGCAGGTTCAGACTACGGGACGATACATCGCCGCCACCGGCCGGCCCTGTTCCTGGCCACGCACGAACGCCCACAGCTGCGTGCCCCAGTCGTAGTGCCACCACTCCGTCGGCAGATTGGCAAATCCCTCGGCGCGCATCGTCCAGTACAACAGGCGCCGGTTCTTTCGAGCCTCCTGATCGGAAACACTCATCCGGATGTGAGGGCGCTCGAAAAATGCGGTGTGACTCACCCGTGACGGGTCGTCGAACACGCCGCCCATGAACAACTGTTCAGCGGTGCCGCTTCGACGCCGGAGCGTGAGGTCAACGGCGCCGCCGGTGATGTGCGATGGCCAGGTTCTCGAATCATCTGCCGAAAAACGGCGCGGGTCGGCGACGTACTTCAGGACCCGCTGTTCAGCCTCGGCTGCGGACAGCCCAGGACTGGAGTGCTTCAGAAGCCGCACGAAGTGCCGCCAGAGCGCCCGCTGGCATTCGATCGGTCGAAATCCATCCAGGACGACCACTTCCACGCCCATGCGCGACAGGCGCCGGTTCACGCGCAAGAGCCGTTGCACAACGCCTCGTCTCGCACGCACCGTCAGTTCTGCGCCGGGCAGCCGCCGGCCATACGGAGCATTCGTGCCGTCGTTTCTGGCGTAGTACGCGTCGGACACAATCCCGACGTCGGCCAGGGCTTGCAGCGGGTCGCTGTCGTCGTCAGGCGACATTCTTATGGGAACGCTGCGGTAGGCTCGAGTGTCGATGAGCGGGAGGCGTGGAATGGGACGCTCTACTGGGGTCATCGCGCCCGGAGATTGTAACCCCGCAACGTGCACGCGACCATGGAGCGCGCGTTGGGCCCGAACCCAAACGTAAGAACGCAGCGTCTCCGCAGCCTCGGCGGGGTGAAGGTTTCGGCGATGCGGAGCTCCACGAGGAATTCAAAATCGGATGATCGAAGAAGGGATTATCCACGAGCGCTATCGCCGGCTGCCGAGACCGAGAAACAGCTCGAGACCTCACCCGTTCGGTTCCGCTCATGGGGCGAGTATGGCTGAAAGTATGATCATACTCAGTCGTCGACCCTACACTGGAGGTGCGACCGCGGCCTTGTTCTTCAGGCAGGCGTAGAACTGGTCCATCAACATGCGCGACACCCCCTCGAGCAGCCGCTGGCCGACGCGCGCGATGGCGCCTCCGACTTGAACCTGGCCATCGACGGCGACGATGGTCTGCGCTCCTGCATCGGTGAGCGTTATGGCAGTCTGACCGCGCACGAAGCCGCCGCGGCCGTTCCCCTCGACGTTCAAACGATAGGACTGAAGCGGCACCTTGTCGGTCACGGCGATCGTCCCGGTGTAGTTGCCGGTGATCGCGGAGACCGGGACGACCAGGACGGCGCGGTAGCGGTCCTCGCCAAGCGGGCTCAGCTCCCGACATCCCGGGATGCAGCCAGCGATGGCGGCCGGATCCATCAGGAGCTCCCAGACGCGTGAGGCCGGAGCGTCGAACGTGTACGAACCTTTGATGTCCATGGCTCGGATCTCCCTCCGCCGCGCCGGTCTGGCAGCGCCCGCAGGTGGTCGGCCAGACGATCGAGGCTGACGATGTTGTGCACCGGCATGAAGTCGTCGATCACGCGCAGCGCGGTGCGCATGCCCCGGGTCAACGGCTCATAGGTGGATGAACCGAGCAGCGGATTCAGCCAGATCAGGCGATGGCAGCTCCGGCGGACACGGGCCATCTCCCGCGCCACGAGCGCCGGGTCCCCCCGGTCCCACCCATCGGAGATGATCAGCACGACCGGGCCGTGACGCATCACCCGCCGCGTCCACTTCGTGTTGAACGTCCTCAGCGACTCCCCGATCCGCGTGCCGCCGCCCCAGTCAACCACCGCGCGGCCCATTCGCGCGACCGCGTCGTCCACCCCGCGCGCCGAGACGTAGCGGGTAACGCGGGTGAGACGGGTCGCGAACAGAAAGGCCTCGACCGAGCGGCGTGCGTGCGCGATGCCGAACACGAAGTGCAGCAGCATTCGACTGTAGCCCTCCATCGAGCCGCTGACATCGCACAGCACGACGATCGGCCGCGGCTTCGTCCGCCGGCGGCGTGCCGGCACGTCGAGGAGCTCGCCGGCATGCTTCAGGTTCCGGCGAAGCACCCGCCGGAGGTCCGGCGCGCCTCTCCGCGCGGGCTCCCAGCGGCGCGTCCGCCGCGCCCCGAGCCGCCAGGCGGCGCCCGACATCAGGCGGTGGGCGCGGGCGATCTCGTCAGGAGAGAACTCGGAGAAGTCTTTCGTCCGCAGCACGTCGTGCGCGCTGTATGCGCTGACGCCCATGTCCGGCAGCGCCGCTGGCGCCTGGTCCGATCCCGTGGAGCGCTGCTCGTGCTCCAGCGACACCGGTGTGCCGCGAACCGGTCGCGCCACCACCGTCGGCCGCTCGCCCAGGGACCAGAGGGGGACGCCGCCTGGCTCGCCGCCCGATGGGCGCCAGAACAGATCGAAGGCAGCCTCGAACACGGCCAGATCGTCGTAGCGGTGCACGAAGAGCGCCCGAAGCGCGGCGCGGACGTCGCGGCGGCTGCCGACACCGATTGACTCGAGGGCGCCGACGGCGTCGAGCATCCGCCCCGGGTGCACGTTCAGGCCGTTCTGCCGAAGCAGCCGTCCGAACAGCAGCAGATTGCGGAGGAAGGCGTCGCCGGTCACGGGCGGGTCTCGCGCGGTGTTCCCGGCTGGCGCATCAGCGCCCGGCCGAGGAGCGTCTGGACCCGCTCGCCGCGAACCGCCTGAATATCTTCCTGGTGCTTCAGCAGGATTCCCAGCGTCTCATCGACGGTGGCCGGATCGAGGGCGTCCGCGTTCATGGTCACGAGCGCTGCGGTCCAGTCGAGTGTTTCGGACACGCCGGCGGCCTTGTACAGATCCTCGGTGCGGAGCTCCTGGACGAACGCCGTCACCTGCCTGGCCAGCTGTTCGGACGCCTGCGGCACTTTGGCGGTGACGATCTGGTACTCCTTGTCGAAATCGGGATAGTCGATCCAGCAATAGAGGCAGCGGCGCTTGAGAGCGTCGTGGACCTCGCGGGTGCGGTTCGAGGTGATGACCACCACCGGGGGCTCGACTGCCTTGATGGTGCCGAGCTCGGGAATGGTGATTTGAAAATCAGACAGGAGCTCGAGCAGGTAGCCCTCGAATTCCTCGTCGGCGCGATCGATCTCGTCGATGAGGAGCAGTGGTGGCTGCCCGCCGGTGCGCTCGAGCGCGCGCAAGAGCGGCCGCTTGATCAGGAACTCCTCGGTGAACAGCTGCCGCGCTGCGGCCTGGCGATCGATCGCGTGCGCCGCCTCGAGCAGGCGGATTTCCAGGAGCTGCCGCGGGTAGTTCCACTCGTACACCGCATGGTTGATGTCGAGCCCCTCGTAGCACTGCAGCCGAATCAGCTCGGTGCCAAGAGCCGCGGCCAGCGCTTTCGCCACCTCGGTCTTGCCGACACCGGCCTCGCCTTCGAGGAACAGCGGCCGCTTCAACTTGAGAGCGAGGTACGCCGAAACCGACAGCGCACGGTCGGCGACGTAGTGCTGCCGCGCCAGCTGCTGCTGCAGCTCGTCGATCGATTCAGGCAGCGCGAGCGCTCGGACGCCGGCCATCGGGCGCTGGCCGCTTACGCGGCGCTGGCGCGCTCGATCGCGGCGGCGATGGCGCGTTTCACGTAGACGGCGGCCGTCGCCTTCCGGTATTCGCCGGACGCGAAGATATCGCCCATCACCTCGTCTCTGATGTCGTCGGCGACGAGCGCGGCGGCGTGCGCGACGGTGTCGGCGGTGGGCGGCTTGCCGAGCAGGGCGCGCTCGACTGAGGGGGCGCGCACGACATGCGGCACCAGACCACCGACGGCGACCTCGGCCGAAGCGCAGACGCCGTCGCGCACGGTCACCGAGGCGGCGGCGCCGATCACCGCGTATCCGGAAGCGGGATGCTTGAACTTGACGTAGGCCGAGCCGCGCCCGCGTTGGCCGGGCGGCACGACGATCGCCGTGACGATCTCGTTCTCGCCGAGCGCGGTGCTCATGATCCCGGTGAAGAAGGCGGCGGCCTCGATGGCGCGTTCGCCACGCGGACCGGTCACCAGTATCTGCGCATTCAGCGCCACCAGCGCGATCGGCAGATCCGACGCCGGGTCGGCGTGGGCGATGTTGCCGCCAATCGTTCCCCGGTTGCGCACTTGCGGGTCCCCGGTCACGGCGGCGGCCTCGGCAAGCGCCTGCGCCCGGCGCGTGACATCCGCCGATGCGGCAAGCTCGGCGTGGGTCGTCAGCGCGCCAATGCGGATCGAGTCGCCGTCCACGGTGAGGCCGCGCAGCTCCGCGACACGGCCGATGTCGATCACCGCCTCGGTCGAGGCAATGCGCAACTTGAGGAGCGGAATGAGACTGTGGCCGCCGGCGAGCAGCTTCGCTCCTGGATGCGCGGTGAGCAGCTGGTGCGCTTCGGCCAGCGTCGCCGCGCGGTAGTAGTCGAATTCCGTGGAGTACACGTCAGGCTCCTTCGCGGGACGGCTGGAGGGCGCGCCACACGCGCTCCGGCGTCAACGGCATCCGAATGGCGTCCACCTTGAGCGGCGCCAGGGCGTCGATCACGGCGTTGTAGACCGTGCACGTCGAGGCAATCGTTCCAGCTTCCCCGATGCCCTTGACGCCGAGCGGATGATGGGGAGAGGGCGTGACGGTGGACAGCACTTCGATCTCGGGCAGCTGGTCGGCGCGGGGGATGGCATAGTCGGCGAGCGATCCGGTCAGCAGCTGCCCGCTGTCGTCGTAGACCGCCTCTTCCCACAGGGCTTGACCGATGCCCTGCACGACGCCGCCGTGCACCTGCCCCTCGACGATCACCGGGTTGATCTGCGGGCCGCAATCGTCCACGGCGACGTACCGCTTCAGATCGACCCTGCCGGTCTCCGGCTCGACCTCGACCACCGCGACGTGAGCGCCGAACGGGTAGGTGAAGTTGGGCGGATCGTAGAACGAGGTCGCCTCGAGACCGGCTTCCATGCCTTCGGGCAGGTTCCACGCGACGTTGGCGAGAAGGGCGATATCCTGAATCGTCTTGTACCGATCGGGCGTTCCCTTCACGAAAAATCGTCCGCTTTCGTACTCGATGTCCTCGACCGCGGCCTCGAGCAGATGACCGGTGAGCAGCATCGCCTTCGCCTTGATCTTGCGCGTCGCCACCGCCAACGCCGCACCGCCAACCGCGGTCGTGCGGCTGCCGTAGGTGCCCCACCCCATCGGCGTATTGTCGGTGTCGCCGTGCACCACCTTGACGTCGGTGACCTCGACCCCGAGCTCGTCGGCGACGATTTGAGCGAACGTCGTCTCCTCGCCTTGCCCGTGCGGAGATGCGCCGATGAACACGTTCACCTTGCCGGTGGGATGGAACCGGACGATCGCGCTTTCCCACAGACCGCCCTGGAAGCCGACGGCGCCGGCCACCTGCGAAGGGCCGAGGCCGCAGATCTCGACGTAGGTGGAGACGCCGATGCCCATATAGCGGCCCTGCTGCCGGAGCCGCGCCTGCTCGGCCCGCAGTGCCCGGTAATCGACGTGCGCCAGCACTTTGTCCAGCGCCCCAACGTAATTGCCGCTGTCGTACTTCAGCCCCGTAACCACGTCGAAGCCATCGTCGAACGGCGGAATGAGATTCTTCCTCCGCACGTCCACGGGATCGATGCCGATCTCGGCCGCGAGCCGGTTGATCATGCGCTCCAGCATGAAGGTCGCTTCGGGCCGGCCGGCGCCGCGGTACGCTTCGACTGGCGTGGCGTTGGTGTAGACGCCGTAGACGTCCTCCTTGAGCGCCGGGATTCGGTACGGGCCGGACAGCATCAGGCCGTGCAGGATGGTCGGGATGCCTGGCGCCGCAGTCGAGAGGTAGGCGCCCATTCCCGCCCAGACGGTGCACCGCAACCCGGTAATCTGGCCGTCGCGCGTCGCGGCCAGCTCCACGTCCTGCACATGATCCCGCCCGTGCGTCGTCGCCTGATAGTTCTCGCTCCGCGTCTCGGTCCACTTGACCGGCCGCCCGAGCTTCATCGAGCAGAAGACGGTGACGAAGTCGCCCGGATACTGGGCGATTTTGCTGCCGAATCCACCACCCACTTCGGGCGCGATCACCCGCAAGCGGTCCTCCGGGATGCCGGTGACCACGGAACAGGCAAAGCGGACGATGTGGGGGTTCTGGGTCGAATTCCAGAGCGTCAGCTCGCCGGTCACCGGGACGTAGTGGGCGACGGCCGAGTGCGTCTCCATCGCCGTCGGCAGGAGGCGCTGCTGGACGATCCGCTCGCGCACCACCACCTCGGCGGAGCGGAACGCCGCCTCCACGTCTCCACCTTGCACCACCCAGTGAAAGGCCACGTTGCCGGGCGCCTGTTCGTGAAGCTCGGGCGCGGCGTCCTGGGTCGCCTTCTCGGGGTCGGTCACGGCCGGAAGCGTGTCGTACTCCGCCTCAATCAGCTCGAGCGCGTCGTAGGCCTGATAGCTCGTTTCGGCGACGACGACCGCGACCGCATCACCGACGTAGCGCACGACATCCTTGGCCAGCGGCCGGTAGGGCGACAGCTTCAGGTCGCTGCCTGGAACCAGCCACAGGCAGGGAATCGGCTTCAGCACCGATTCGGTGTCCGCGGCCGTGAACACGGCGACCACGCCGGGCGCCTGTTTCGCTCGGCTGGTGTCGAGCCGGGTGATGCGCGCGTGCGCGTGCGGGCTGCGAAGCATCGCCGCGTATACCATGCCCGGCAGCGCCACGTCGTCGGTGTAGCGCGCGGTGCCGGTGAGGAGGCGAGGATCTTCGCGGCGCCGGATGCCGGATCCGAAGACACGGGCGGTCTTGGTGGTTGCGGTCACGCGGCACCTTCGTTCGATGCCGCCTGCTCGATCGCGCGCACGATGTTCTGGTAGCCGGTGCACCGGCACATGTTGCCTTCGAGGCCGTGGCGAATCTCTTCCGCGCTCGGATGGGCGTTGTGGCGGAGCAGCTCGTGGGCCGCGAAAATCATCCCGGGCGTGCAGAAACCGCATTGCAGACCGTGCTTCGACCAGAACGTTTCCTGCAGCACGTTGAGGCGTCCCTCGGTAGCCAGCCCTTCGATCGTCGTGATCGAGGAACCGTCCACCTGCACGGCCAGACAGGTGCACGATTTCACGGCCGTGCCATCGAGCAGCACCGTGCAGGCGCCGCATTGGCTGGTGTCGCACCCGACCTTGGTGCCGGTGAGACCGACCACGTCGCGGAGAAAGTGCACGAGCAGCAGCCGAGGCTCAACCTGGCGCTGGTAAGAACGGCCGTTGATGGTGATGGTCACCGGGAGCGTCATGCCGACCCTCGTTGTTAGGATGAAGACAAACCCGCCGACGCTCACGCCGGCGCAACATCATAGGAGCCTGAGACGCTCGGGTCAAAGGTCGGCTGCTGCTGTCAGATATGGGCCAGAGCGAAGCTTTCCAATGCCAGTCCTGCGCGGCGTGCCAGACGCGGGCAATTTCGACGTGTCGTGCCTGATCCTGTAGATCAGAATGAAAGGCCCAGGGGGAGAACACGAGCTCGCGTGCCTGGGAGGCGACTGACGCGTCCCCGCTCGGGAAAGGTCTGCAAAGCTGTGGCAGCTTCGTAGATTGTCTGCACGACTCGGAGAGCGGGCGGTGGTCAGACATCGGCTTACAATTGAGCCCGCAGCCATGACGTCGGCACACGAGCAGCGGCTCCGCACCTACAGCGAGCTCGCGGTCAGGATCGGCCTCAACCTCCAGCCTGGCCAGCGATTGCTGATCATCGGCCCGATCGCCAACGGCGGCGCGTCGCTCGAAGCGGCGCCGCTCATCCGCCAGATTGCCGCGGCCGCCTATCAGGCCGGTGCGCCGCTGGTCGAGACCCTGTGGGGCGACGAGGCGCTGATGCTGGCGCGATTCAAGCACGCGTCGAGCGATTCGTTCAGCCAGCACTCGGCGTGGCTCCCCGACGCCCTCCTGACTCACGTTGAAGGCGGCGGCGCCGTGCTGTCGGTCTATGCCAACGATCCCGATCTGCTCAAGAACGAGCCGGTCGATCTCGTGGGCGCCCTTCAACAGGCCACCTCGAGGAGCGTGATGCCCTTCCGCGAGCGCATCTCGCGAAACCAGACGAACTGGGCGGTGATTGCCGCAGCCGCGGCAGGCTGGGCGGACCGGGTGTTTTCCGAGCTGCCGCCAGCCGAGCGCGTTGCACGGCTGTGGGATGCGATCGCGCGCCTGTGCCGGCTCGATCAGCCGGATCCGTTGGCTGCCTGGGAGACACACCTCGCGGCGCTCGCGGCGCGGCGGGACTACCTGAACCGCCGGCACTATACCGCCCTGGTCTACCGCGGCCCGGGCACCGATCTCACGCTGGGGCTGCCGCCCGGGCATCGTTGGGTCAGCGGCCGCTCGGACAGCCAGTCCGGGATCCCGTTCACCGCGAACCTGCCGACCGAGGAGGTGTTCTCGATCGCCGACAAGGATCGCGTGGACGGGACGGTACGATCGACCAAGCCGCTCAGCTACGCCGGCACGCTGATCGAGAATTTCTCGCTGCGATTCGCAGAGGGGCGGGTGGTGGAGCTGACGGCCGATCGTGGCGACGCGGTGCTGCGGCAGCTGATCGCCACCGATCCCGGCGCGGCGCGGCTCGGCGAGGTGGCGCTGGTGCCGCACAGCTCGCCGGTGTCTCAATCAGGGGTGCTGTTCTACAACACGCTGTTCGACGAGAACGCCGCGAGCCATGTCGCCCTTGGCTCCGCCTACCGCTTCACGCTCGCCGGCGGCGAGGCGATGACCGACGAGGAATTCGCGCAGGCCGGCGGCAACCGCAGCGCGACGCACGTCGACTTCATGATCGGATCGGCCGACCTGGACGTCGACGGCGTCCTGCCTGACGGCACGATCGATCCCGTGATGCGCCGCGGTGAATGGGCGATGGCTGACGGCTAGCTCCCGGTCGTCTCGATGACGGTGCGCATGCGGAAGCCGGCGTCCCGCTGAACCGCCCGCCGCGTGCGGCGATCGGTCTGCTCCTGATCCTCCTGGCAGCTCCGGCAGCGCCCGGCGAACGGCAACGCCCGCAGCCGTTTCTCCGGAATCTCTTCCTCGCAATCTGCGCAGATCCCGTACTCGCCGGCGGCGAGCCGGGCGAGGGCGACGCGAATGTGCTCGAGCGTCTGCCACTGCATCTGCACCAGGGCGAAGTCGACGTCCTCCGGCCCCGGATCGTCTCCCAGGTCCGTTCGCCGCCGCTGCACCTCGTCGCGGTCGGTCTCGCGGAACCCGCGGACCTTGCTCTGGACCTGCAGCTCGGTCTGCCGGCGGCGTTCCTCGAGCATCAGCTGCAATTCGACGTGGCGTGAATGGGTCATGCGGGAGCCGGAGCAAAACGCGAACCGATCCGGCGGCGCAAAACAGGCGTGAATCCTCGCCAGGCCCGGACCCTCATCAAACATTTTTGTCCAATCGACAAAAATGGTCGACAAGGCTGTTGGTTAAAGTGAGCCGGGGATCGCCCTCTCGACCCAGTTCCCCGGCAAACGACGCGTGGAGCTGCTCTTTGCTCGGTCGGACGCATGACTGACTGCAACATCCGGCGGCTTCTCGGCACGATCGCACCGTGAAGTGGAAGAGCGCGCCGAGCGGAGGCCGGCGACACCCCACCGGGTGAATCGACCGGCCCGACGCCCCGGTCGGTCAGGGCTGCGAGGTTGGCGAGGTGCGGATGGTCGGATACTCGATGCCGAGCTGCTCGAGGTAGGTCTTGTACTTGGTCGAATCGAAGTAGTACTTCTTCATCTCCGGCCGATACCTGGCCATGATCGCCTCGTTCAGCCAGATCGCGGGCGTGTCCTCTGCCCGCAGAAGCGGAATGTACTTCCGGGTCTTGGTCTGCACGTTCGTGAAGTACTCCTTCGCCCGGGTCACGACGTCCGGCCGGGTGACGATGTCGAGCACGGTCATCGCCTGAACCTTGGCGCCGGCGGTCACGCCCTTGTGCGCGATCGGCGTCGCCATCGAAATCGCGTTGGCCCAGTTGTGCCCCGGTCCGGCATTGATGTTCGCAGGGAAGGTCAGCGACACGGTTGGCACCGTCCACGAGATGTCGCCGATGTCATCCGAACCACCGCCACGTTTGTCTTCTTCCGGCATCTCTTCGCGGCCGCGGAGCTCGCGCACCTCGGTCGTGAGGCCGGTCTCCGGGACCTTCAGCTCGCGCTGCACCGCCTTGGCCAGCGCCAGGTCCGCCTCGCTCCATTTCGGCAACCCGACGGCGGCGATGTTCTCGTGCATCGTCTCGGCGAGCGTGCGGTTCATGTGCGACGGCCACGCCGATCCGAGCACCCGCGACTCGAAGGTGGTATCGGTCATCATCGCGGCGCCGTTCGCCATCCTGTCGCCGATCTCCCACATGTTCCTGATGCCCTCGTACGAGGTTTCGCGGAAGTAGTACCAGACCGACGCGCTGCTCGGCACCACGTTGGGCTGATCGCCGCCGTTGGTCACGACGTAGTGGGAGCGCTGCTGGGTGCGCAGATGCTCGCGGCGGTAGTTCCAGCCGACGTTCATCAGCTCCACGGCGTCCATGGCGCTCTTGCCCCGCCACGGGGCGCCCGCACTGTGAGCGGTCTCGCCCTTGAACATGTACTCGACCGAGATCAGGCCGTTGCCGCCGCCGTCACCCCATGACGTCCCCAGGCTGCTGCCGACGTGGTTGTAGAGGACGATGTCGACGTCCTTGAAGAGACCGGCGCGAACGTAGTACGCCTTGGCGCCGAGCTGCTCTTCTGCGATCCCCGGCCACAGGACGAGCGTGCCGGACAGCTTGTCGCGCTGCATCACACGCTTGGCCGCAATCGCCGCGGTGATGTTCAACGGCACGCCGGCGTTGTGCCCTTCGCCATGCCCTGGCGCGCCCTCGATCATCGGGGCGCGATACGCCACGCCTGGTTTCTGCGAGGCCTGCGGGATACAGTCAACGTCGGAGCCGAGCGCAATCACCGGTTTTCCGGCGCCCCATGTCGCGGTCCACGCGGTGGGAATGCCGGCGATGCCCCTCTCGATCGTGAAGCCTTCCTTCTCGAGGATGCCCGTGAGGTACTTCTGGGTCTCGAACTCCTGGAAGCCGAGCTCGCCGAAGCTGAACACCTGATCGACCATCTGCTGCGTGAAGACGCTCAGGTTGTCGATGTCGGTCGTCAGCTCCTTCTTGTACGCCTCGAGCCTGGGCGGCATTGGCGTGGCGGCCGGCGGCGTCGCGGCCGCCGGCTTCGCACCGGCTTGTCCCTGCAATACAGCGGTGGTCGCGCCGACGAGCGCGGTCAGCGTCACCGTCAGCGCCGCCGTCGCCCACGTCGATGAAGTCCGCATCACTTCCCTCAATTCTTTCTCAGTTCTTCCTCAATTTTGCCGGCGAGTTGTACAGCACCGCCGCGTGGATTTTCTCGGCGCCAGCCATCCCGTAGACCTGGCCGGCGCCTTCCTCTACAGCGCGCTGAGCGGCTCGCCGATCTCGCCGCCAGGTAATGACGTAGAACTCGTGTGCCGCGTGCGCGTTTCGCCGCGGCCGGCGCCGGCATTGGAAATCGGCGTCTCGACGCCCCGGTACCGCTGAACAGATAGACCCAGCCAGTACGGCGCCCCCAGCACCCCGAGCTCTTTCGGCTTGCAGTACGGAATGTGCATACGGAATGTGCATGATGTCGAGCGCCTGCGCCTTTGGCGGATCTCCGGAAAGCTTACCGGCACGCCAGGGCACGTCGCCAATAATCTTGACCTCGACGTCGGGATAGCCGGTCCTGACCAGGAGCAGGGTCGGCCTCAACCATCGGCCCAGCCACGAAAGCACGAAACAGAGATGCGCTTGCTTCGTGTTTTCGTGTTTTCGTGGCCAGTTTGCCTGGCGAGATCTTTCTTGAGAGGGAGGGACTTCCAGAGCCGTCACGGCTTGAAGCGTCGCCAGTCGATGCCGTATTTCCGGACGCGGTAATTGAAGATCCGTTCGGTCGTGCCGAGCAGACGCGCCGCCTTGGCGCGATTGCCCCTGGCGCTCTTCAGCGCGTCCTGCAGCGCGTCCTTCTCGAATGCGGTCATCGAATCGCGCAGCGTCGAGGTGAGCGCCGTGCCCGACGCCTCGGCGGTCTGGAGCGTCGGCGGGAGGTGGTGCGCGTGGACGACGTGTGCGTCACAGACCACGACCGCCCGCTCGATCACGTTCCCGAGCTCGCGCACGTTGCCCGGCCAGTGATAGCTCGTGAGCATGTCGATCGCCGGCGTCGAGATGCGCTTCACCGCCTTGCCGTGCTCGCGCGCGAACTTTTCCAGGAAGTGATCGGCGAGCAGCAGCAGGTCGGGCTTCCGTTCGCGCAGCGGCGGCACGTAGATGGCGAACACGTTGAGCCGGTAGTAGAGGTCTTCCCGGAACTCGCCGCCGGTGATGGCCTGCTCGAGATCCTTGTTCGTGGCCGCCACCAGGCGGAAGTTCGCGCGGATGGTCTCGGTGCTGCCGAGCCGTTCGTACTCCCGCTCCTGCAGCACGCGGAGCAGCTTCACCTGGGTCGCCAGGTTCAGATCGCCGATCTCGTCGAGGAACAGCGTGCCGCCTTCGGCCGCCTCGAACCGTCCCTTCTTCTGCGCGTGCGCGCCGGTGAACGCGCCTTTCTCGTAGCCGAACAGCTCGCTCTCGATCAGGTCGTGGGGCAGCGCGGCGCAGCTCACCTTGATGAACGGCTTCTTGGCGCGGGCGGAGTTGTAGTGGATGGCGTGAGCGATCAGCTCCTTGCCGGTGCCCGACTCGCCACGGAGGAGCACGGTGGTGTTGGTGGGCGCGACCTGCGAGATCTGCTCGTAGACCTGCCGCATCGGTCCGCTGTTGCCGACCAGGTTCGAGAAGTCGTACCGCTCCTTCAGCTCCTGCCGGAGGTGGGTGTTCTCGTCCACCAGCCGCTGCTTGTCGGCGCGAATCAGCTTCTGGACCCGCACGCCCTGCGCGATCATCGAGCCGACGACGCCAAGGAACTTCACGGTGCGGTTGTAGTCGCGGTCGGCCTTGAACCGGAGATCGACGCCGACGGCGCCGACGGTCCGGCCTTCGAGCGCGATCGGCGCGCAGATGAAGCTGAGCTCCTGCTCGCGCAGCTCGGGCCGCTCGGCGGCGCGGTTCAGGAACATCGGCTCGCGGCTCACGCGGGGGACGACCAGCGGCTTGCCGCTCTGGATGACGCGCCCGGTGATGCCCTCGCCGACGCGGTAGCGGACGCGCCTGCCGGGCGTGATGGCGCCGGACGACGCCTCGAGCTCCACCTCGCCGGTCTCTTCGTTCAGCAGCACGACGGTGCTGCGGATGGCGCCGTGGTGACGGCCGAGAATCTCGAGAACGCGCTTCAGCCCTTCGCTCAGGTCGAGGGTGGCCGACAGCGCCTGGCTGGCCTCGAGCAGAGTGGAGAGCTTGCGCACTTCGCCGGCGTGCGCGGCATCCGGCTCCATCCAATTCGCAGCCGTGCTGGACGACATAGGAACACCCCGGGAGTCAACCTTCACCTCTGTATCACAAGGATTCGGCTGCAATCCGAACACCATGGGTGCAAAGCCGGCCACGGGCGCTTTTGGGCGGAATAGCGGGAATATAGGAGTCCGCGCACTTTCGGGCTTTTTCTGATGAGCTACAGTATTGGTCATCGCGCATCACAACACGACGTTTTTGTCTGACCTTTGCAGATGTCACGGTATCCGCCGGCGGCGGTGGAGGCCCGGGCATCGCCCTTCGGCAGCGTCGGATCAACATAATCGTCGTATCCAGCCGTGCAGGCTTCGTTTGTGTAGGCCGTGAAGAGCCGACGGCCGTTCGGCAACCGGAGTTGGGGATCCTCGTGCGGCGCCATTAAGCTCTACCGTTCGTGGGTCCCGCTGCGAACGCCGCCGGACGAGGAGCACGGCGGCACGCTATTCTGTTCTCCATCTGCCCCTCGATCTGCCCAACCGGTCGTGCGATGTCGCGGTGATCGGTGCCGGCGCCGCCGGCCTTGCGACCGCCATCTTCACCGGCCGCTCGAGCCCCCACCTGAAGGTGTTGCTGCTCGATGGAGCCAGAAGGCCCGGCGCGAAGATCCTGATCAGCGGCGGCGGCCGCTGCAACGTCACCAACAGCTCGGTGTCGGAGCGCGACTTCTGGGGCGGCCGCAGTACCATCGTGCGACACGTGCTGAGCGGCCTTCCGGTAGCGGAAACCGTTGCCTTCTTCGGCGAGGTCGGCGTTCCGCTGCACGAGGAGCCTGGCGGCAAGCTGTTTCCCGATTCAAATCGCGCCCGGGACGTGCTCGAGGCGCTCCTCCGGGAGGTGGAGCGGGTCCACGCGCACCTGCTCACCGCCCACCGCGTCGTCGGCATCTCGGGCGCCCGCGGCGGCTTCACCGTGGACACTCTGCAGGGCTCGATCGCCGCGCGTGCCGTGGTGCTCGCGGCTGGCGGACAGTCGCTGCCGAGGACCGGCAGCGATGGCGCCGGCGTTCAGCTCGCCCAGCGGCTTGGCCACACCATCGTCGAGACCACGCCCGCGCTGGCGCCGTTGCGGATCGGGAGGGCCGACGGTTCATTCCACGAGCGGCTGTCGGGCGTGGCGCACGACGCGGACCTCACCGTGTGGGCAGATCGTCAGGTGCTGATTCGGCTGCGCGGATCGCTGCTGTGGACCCATTTCGGCGTCAGCGGGCCGCTGGCGCTGAACGCGTCGCGTCACTGGGCGCGGGCCGCCCTGGAGGGACGAGCGCCCCGGATGACCGTGAGCTTCTGCCCCGGACTTCGCTTCGACGATGCGGATGCACGGCTGGTCGCGGCCGCCAGGGAACGGCCGCGCGCCGCGGCCCCGACGGTTCTCGCCGCGTGGCTGCCGGCGTCGGTCGCCGCCGCGCTCGCGAGCGAGATCGGCCTGCCCGACGTCGCGCTCGCGCAGGTGCCGCGCGACGATCGGCGCCGATTGAGCCATGCGCTGGTCGAATGGCCGCTCGCCGTGGAGGACACGCGGGGATACAACTACGCGGAGGCCACTGCCGGGGGCGTCACGCTCGGCGAGATCGACCCCTCGACGATGGAGTCGCGCGTCTGTCCAGGATTGTTTCTGGTCGGCGAGGTGCTCGATGTGGATGGACGAATCGGCGGGTACAACTTCCAGTGGGCCTGGGCGAGTGCCCGCGCGGCGGCGCGCGGGCTGGCGACGACGCTGTGACGATCAGTCTTTGGCTTTCGCTTCCTTGGAAGCCTTGGTCTCCTTCGGCTCTTTGGCTGCTTTCGGCTCTTTGGCCTTCGCCTTGGTCGCGCGCTTGCGGACCGGCTTGTTCGGCGCCGGCTCGTTCGTCGACTGCAGCGTGACCAGCCGGGTCGCGAACGTGCGACGGCCATGCTCGTCGAAGTCGATCACCGTGTGGTGCTCGTTCACCTCGACGAGCGTACCCGGCCCGTAAGTGGGCTGCACGACGCGGTCGCCTTTGGTCCACGATTTCATCGGCTCACCAGCGCGGCTCGCGGCGGCCGCCGCCACCACCGCCACCACGATTGCTGCCGCCGCCGAATCCGCCGCCGCCAAATCCGCCT
Organism: Luteitalea sp.; assembly: GCA_009380045.1. Lineage (GTDB taxonomy): Bacteria > Acidobacteriota > Vicinamibacteria > Vicinamibacterales > CAVVIG01 > WHSN01. The sequence goes on along the minus strand of WHSN01000030.1, from coordinate 11,757 downwards.
TCCGGCTTGGGTCGGGCTTCGTTCACGGTGAGGGCGCGGCCGCCCATCTGGTACTGATTGAACTCCGACGCGGCCTTCTGCGCTTCTTCGTCAGTGGCCATTTCGACGAAGGCAAAGCCCCTGGCGCGCCCGGTGGCGGCGTCGCGCATCACGCGCACCGATTCAACGCTGCCCGCCTTGCTGAACAGTTCCTGCAGCTCCGCCTCGCCTGTGGTGTAGGGAAGATTCCCGACGTACAGCCTGCGACCCATACTGATCCTCGCTTACGTAAGGGTGGTTTGACCTGTCGGCTCGGCGAAGGCGTAGAGGAGAGAGCGAGTCAGGAAAGAGGCTCGATCGGCTCTCGGCGCGGGCGAAGCAGGCGGGGCTGACCACCAGAAGCGCGTAGTCTACTCAACCGACCATTGACAAGCAAGCAACGAATTGGCGGCGACCAGCTCTGCCACGTCACCGATCGCCGTCGATCCGGCCGTCCGCGCCGGCGTCGGCCGTAGCGGCTGTTGGCGCGGATCGGTGTGGAATAATCGTGCGCCATGCGCATCACGCTTGGTTCGGAGCGGCTGCTGGCATCGCCGGCCCTCGACGCCAAACGTGTCGGCATTGTCTGCAACCCGGCATCGGTCGATCGTCAACTGACGCACATCGCCGACGCGCTCGCGGCGCATCCGCGCGCCAGGCTGGCGGCGATGTTCGGCCCTCAGCATGGGTTCAGATCGGACGTGCAGGAAAACATGATCGAGACCGGCCATGGCCGCGATCCGCTCCGCCAGGTGCCGGTCTATTCGTTGTACAGCGAAACCCGCGAGCCGACGTCCGAGATGCTGGATGGCCTGGACGTGCTGGTGATCGACCTGCAGGACGTCGGCACCCGCATCTACACCTACATCTACACGATGGCCTACTGTCTCACCGCCGCCAGGCGGCAGGGGTTGAAGGTGATCGTCTGCGATCGGCCGAACCCGATTGGCGGCGTGCGGGTCGAAGGGCCGATGCTGGTGAGCGGGTTCGAGTCGTTCGTCGGGCTCTATCCGATCCCGATGCGCCACGGCATGACCATCGGCGAGCTGGCGCGCCTGTTCAACGAGCAGTTCGGCCTCGGCGCCGACCTGGAGGTCGTCGCCATGGAGGGATGGCGCCGCGAGGCGTATCTCGACGCTTGGCCAGCGCCCTGGGTGATGCCATCGCCGAACCTCCCGACCCTCGACAGCGCGATTGTCTATCCAGGGACGGTGTTGTTCGAGGGCACGAACGTCTCCGAAGGACGCGGGACGACGAGGCCGTTCGAGCTGATCGGTGCGCCGTGGGTGGCGGCAGAACGGTTCGCCGGTGCTCTGAACGCGCGGCGGGTGCCAGGCGCCTTCTTCAGGCCGGTTGTGTTCGAGCCGACGTTTCACAAGCACGCGAAGGTCCGTTGCGGCGGCTGCCAGATCCACGTGACGGATCGGACGGCGTTCGCGCCGGTGCTCACCGGCGTGCTCCTGGTCGAGGCGTTCCGGGCCGCGGACCCGGAGCAGTTCGCCTGGCGCAGGCCGCCGTACGAGTACGAGCACGAGAGGCTGCCGTTCGACATCCTGGCAGGATCGTCCAGACTGCGCGAGCAGATCGAAGCCGGAGTCGCGGCGGAGACCATCGCCCGCTCGTGGGAGCCGGACGTCGCCGCATTCGAGAAGCTGCGCGAGCGGTTCCTCCTATACTGAACCGTCATCGGGTCATCGGGTCATCGGGTCATTGGGTCATTGGGTCATTGGGTGATCGGGTCATCGGATTGACCAGATGACCAAATCATCAGATGACTAAATTCTTGATTTCCGTGCCGCGTCCCGGGCGACGAGGATCTGGGTCGCGTGGCCGTGCGCATGGCCCGAGTAGATCTCGAGCCACCGCTCGATCGTGTAGCGCCCGATCTCGCTGTGAGTGCCTTCTCGCAGCCATTCCGCCTCGGTCAGCCGCTCGAGAATCTCCGCCGTCGTCCGGCGCGCGGCATTGAACGCGTCGAGAGAGGCTTCGATCGGCCGATCCTTGTAGTACAGGCGTTCGGCGAACACCTCCTGGTCGTAGCCGAGGATCTGCGGGCTCGGAGTCGCCACCAGCAGGCGCAGCCGGATGGCGGAGGTCATCTCACTGTCCGCGAGGTGATGCGCGATCTCGCGTGCGGTCCACTTGCCGGGTGCAGGCGCGGTATCGAGCTCCTGGTCGGGAGCGCCGGCGAGCGCTTCGGCCACCACACGGTAGCCGTCCTTGTACATGGCGATCAGTTCCTTCCGCTTCGCGACATCCATGGGCGCTCCTCCCCCGCTGCAGCACATTTCACCACCACACGTGTATCACGAAGATGAGATGAAGCGGCTGGCTGCGACCACGTGGTCGCTTGCGCTCCACGAAAAGAGTTGACGTCCTGCAGAAACAGGGCGCTCACAAGGAGCTGCCAGCCATGGTCCATGGTGCCATCGATCTTCATCTGCGGTATCGCCAGATTCGCGTGGTCGAGGAAGAGGGAGGCGTGATCCGCGAGCGCCGGGTCCTGACGGTTCCGTGAGGAGCTGGTGATCGAGGACACGGCACTAACTCTGCTGGATTTCGTGGATCATCGGATCCGACATCACCCTGAAGTAGTGGGAGTTGCCGTACGCGAGCAGGTTGCTGACGCGGGAGGTGTACAGGCACGCAAAGGCGTCCACCTGGCTCCCGAACAGGCTCTGGCTCGACCCCTGCTTGAAGACCGACCCCCAGTACGGATTGAACTCGGTGATGATCCTGTCGTCGATCATCGACGCTCGACGCCGGACCACTTCATGGCCATCGGCCAGCTCCTGAACCGCGCGATCCAGATCGGCGAGCTCGGTCCGTTCGTCGGAGGAGGCCTCGGACCCGAGCAGCGCCCGCAGCCGGACCACGTCCCGCGCGTTTTCCAGCCGCCGGCCCAGGTCGGACATGACGTTGTTCAGATCGGTGTAGCGTCCGAGATCGTCGAGCAGCCGGCGGCGGATCCGGAGCTCCTCTTCGAGCTCGCTGACAATCAGCATCGTTCGCCAGGTGGAGCGCATCTTGGTGGCGAGGATGTCGCTGTAGATGTGATCGCCGACGTACAGCACGCGTTCGCCGGGGACACCGAGGAGCGGGGTGAGCTTGTCGCGGGAGCCACCGATGTACCGCCCGCCCCAGACCGGCGCCTCCACCGTGCCGGCGGGGTTTCCGTCGTCGTCGATGGCGGAGAACGGCGATTGATCGCGGAAGAACAGCGGCTTGCGGGCGCTGACCACAATCAGGTCGAACAGCTTCTGCCACTCGCGGTCGGGGGCCGCCCGGGCGAACAGGTACTGGCAGACCGCGTCGGTGTAGTACCACTCCGAGTTGGAGATGAGGAGCAGGCGCCGGCCGGTGAGCGCCAGCTTCTTGATCGTCAGCGGCAGGTCCGCGTCGTCGGGCAGCAGCCTCGGCAGGTCTTCGATGATCCGCGACTTGAGCGTACCGTCGGCATGCACGCCGTCGACGGCGTGCCGCACGTCCTCGAAGATGCCCTCGAATACGCGCGCGCCGCAGGCGATGACGCCGCGCTGCACCAGCTCGACCAGCTCCGAGAACAGGTTCACCTCCGCCAGCTCGAACAGCGTGTCGACGTGGTAGAACCGTGTCCGCCGCATGTCGACCCGCTCGCGTCGATACAGGTCCATGCGCTCAATGCTGGTGAGCAGGCGGCGGCCGAGGTAGGCCCGTCCGACGAAGAAGTGGCGGTCCATCTTCACGACGGTTCCGGCCGCCTTGTCGATCAGGAGGCCGCGATGCGCGAAGTCCGACCTGAACTCGGCCGAGCGGATCTCCGCCGGATACCCGTAGCGGTCGACCAGGCGCTCGAGCGCGGTGTCGAAGATGAGCCGGTGCAGCAGCTCGCGGTCGTACGCCGCCAGCGTCCAATCCAGGTCGAAGCAGATCACCTCGATGGTTTCCATCCGCAGCGTCCGGTTGCTGAAGACGCGACGCTCGAACGCCGGATCGGCGCCGGCGCTCGCTCGTTCGAGCAGGTGCAGCATCGCCGGCGCGCTGTCGTGCGCGTAGGACTGACTGCGATCGTTCGGCGCCTTGAGCGTCACCGCGGCATCCTCATGGCCCGCCTACCCGCGCGTCTTCGCGATCCCCGGCGCGGCGGTCTCCTGGGCATGGGCCGGTTGCAGATGGTGCACGACCAGATGATCCCTCAGCTGTTCGAAAGCCGCCGCCGGCGTTTCCGCGTAGCGCAGCAACATCAGATCCTCGTCGGCGATCGCGCCCCATTCCGCCATCGGCTGCAAATCCAGCACCTGTTGCCAGTAGTCGCGGCCGTAGAGCACGACGCCGATGTTCTTCGCCAGCTTGTCGGTCTGCACCAGCGTGAGGATCTCGAACAGCTCGTCGAGCGTGCCGAACCCGCCGGGAAACACCACCAGCGCCTTCGCCAGGTAGGCGAACCAGAACTTGCGCATGAAGAAGTAGTGGAACTCGAAATGCAGGCCGTCGGTGATGTATGGGTTCGCGCCCTGCTCGAACGGCAGGCGGATGTTCAGGCCGACGGTCTTTCCGCCGGCCTCACGCGCGCCCCGGTTCGCCGCCTCCATGATGCCCGGCCCGCCTCCCGAGGTGACGACGAAGCGGTGGTGCTCGGACTCGAGCGATCCGCTCCAGATCGTGAGCAGCCGCGCCAGCTCCCTTGCATCCTCGTAGTAGCGCGCCCACTCCAACGCCTTGTGGCCCCGCTTCAGCTCCCGCTCGTACCGGCCGTCGTCGGAATCGACGCCGCGGGCCCGGAGCGTGCACAGCGCACGCTCGGCGCGGTCGCGGCTGTCAACGCGCGCCGAGCCGAAGAACACCACGGTGTCCTGAATTCTCTGTTCCCTGAACCGGCGGAGCGGCTCGAGATACTCCGACAGGATGCGGATCGGACGCGCCTCGGCCGTCTCGAGAAACTCCGGGTGCAGATACGCCAACGGCTGCTGGGACATACGCTTGCCACTTTACCAGATGTATGATCACGCCCTTGCCGTCAGGACTGGAGCTTGCATGCGCGTGAGGATCCGCCGTTCGCTGCTGACCGTGATCGGGCTGGCGGTGCTGCTCACGGCGCTGATCAACCTGCGCGGCGAGGCGCAGCAGACCGGCGTCTCCGCCCCCGGGATCCATGCCCGCCCGCCGCGGCGGCTGCTGGTTCGCAACGGCATGGTGATCTACGGCAATGCGCGGCCGCCGGCCGGGCCCCTCGACGTCGTCGTCGAGAACGGGATCATCACCTTCGTCGGCGCCCAAGGAAGGCGCCCTGGCGGGGCCGACGCGGAGATCGACGCCACCGGCAAGTACATCATGCCGGGAATCGTCAACACCCACATGCACTGGCACGAAGAGCGCCAGCCCGGCATGCCGCAACCGATCCAGTACGAGCGCAATCTCTACCTCGCCGCCGGCGTCACCACCGCCCGGGAGGTCGGCGGCGATTTCGAGAAGTCGAAACGATGGCAGGCCGAGAGCAACGCCCACTCGATCGTGTCGCCGCGCATTCTGGTCTATCCGGTGGTCAGCAACGGACGGTTCGGCGGGCCCGACGAGATCCGCGCGTGGATCCGCGACATGAAACGGCAGGGGGCCGACGGCTTGAAGATTGTCGCGGTCGACCGCGATCAGCTCGAGACGATTCTGGACGAGGCGCACGCCCTCGGCCTCCGCACCACGGCCCACATCGGCGTCGAAGAGACGACCGCGGCGGACTACATCGAGCTGGGCGTCAGCTCGATCGAGCACTTCTACGGCATCGCGGATGCCGCGCTCGACCGCGTCCAGACGTTCCCGCCCGACATGAACTACAACGACGAGGTGCACCGCTTCGCCCGCGCCGGCGAGCTCTGGGAACAGGCCGACCGCGGCAAGCTCAGTGGCGTCGTCGACATGATGGTGGCGAAGAAGGTCGGCTGGAGCCCGACGCTGTCGATTTACGAGGCGAGCCGCGACGTCGTCCGGGCCCAGAACCTGCCCTGGTTCAAGGACTACCTGCACCCGTCGCTCGAAGCGTTCTTCCGGCCGTCACGCGACAATCACGGCTCGTACTTTCTCGGATGGACCACGACGCAGGAAGCGCACTGGAAGAAGCAGTATCGCATCTGGATGGACGTCCTCCACGAGTTCGGCCGCAAGGGCGGATTGATTACGACCGGCGACGACGCCGGGTACATCTATTCGATCTACGGGTTCGGGATCGCGCGCGAGCTCGAGCTGCACGAGGAGGCGGGATTCGAGCCGCTCGAAGTAATCGAGCACGCGACATGGAATGGCGCACGGATGCTCGGCCTCGACGACCGGCTCGGGAAGGTGCGGGAAGGCTTCACCGCCGATCTCCTGGTGGTGAACGGCAACCCGCTCGAGAACCTGCGGCTGCTGAACCCGGATGGCGCCGACGTCATGCTGATCAACGGCCGGCCGGTTTCCAACTATACGCCGGCCGCGCCGACCGACCGGGTGCAAGTTGCCCGCGGCGGAGGAATCGAATGGACGATCAAGGACGGCATCCCGTACCATGTGCCGACCCTGATGGGTGAGGTGCGTGAGATGGTGGCGCAGGCCCGGAACCGCACCAGGACAACCACGCCGTGACCACGGGCGCCGGCTGCACGGCGGTCGGATCACGACGAGCACTGCCGAGCGCGGCGAGCGCGCCGGGACGTCCCAGGTAAGATCCTCTACGCGCTCCATGCCCAGGCTTGCCGCTCCGGCGCTCGATGTTTCGGTGCTCGTCAACGCACCAGCGGACGCCGCGTTTCGTGCCTTCTTCGATCACGACGCGCTCGGCCGGTGGTGGCAGGTGGTGCGGTCCGTCGCCACGCCGCGCACCCTCGGCGCGTTCGCGCTCGAGTGGACGCCGACCGAATATCGAGACGACCGGCTCGGACGGCTGGGCGGGGTGTTCCGGGGGACGGTCATGCACGCCGACGAGGGACACGGGTTCTTTGTCGCCGACGCGTACTGGCTGCCGCCCGATGGCGAACCGATCGGACCGATGGCGCTCGAAGTCTCCTTCGCGCCAGAACATGGTCCTGATGGCGAGGTGCGCACCAGGGTGCGCGTCGAGCAGAACGGGTTCGAGGAGAGCGTCCGCTGGCGCCGCTATTACGAAGTGCTCGGCATCGGCTGGGAGCGCGCGCTGCAATCGTTGAAGGTGTTGTTGGAGCTCACGTGAGACGCGACTTCCTGCCCTGCCCCCCTCGGCTCGCGCGCCGGGTCTTTCCGGCGATTCGTCGCACCAGCCACACGGCGCCGGCGCCGAGCAGCGCTCCGCCGGCGAGCAGCCCGACACCGGCATAGGTAATCGGCCCCGGCGGCGGCGGCACCGCACGGGCGGCGGCGATGTCCCCAGCACGGCGGCGCGCCAGCTCCAGCTTGAGGCTCTCCTCTCCCTGCCCCATCGCCCATCGGTGGTTCGCCTCGAACACCGGCTTGAGAACAGCGGACCACTGCCGCAGCAGCGGCTTCTCCGCCGCCACGCGCCAGTCGAACGTCACGTTCACGAACGCGCCATCCTGCACGAACGTCCAGACCCCGCGCCCGACGAAGTCACCGACGGCCTCGAGCGTCAGCCCGTTGGGATACCGGGACTCGGTGACGACCGAGTCCCAGGTCAGCGTGTACGGCAACCACCCCTTGGCAATCAGCCGCACGCGGCCGCCACATCCGCGCGCGTCAGCCGGCCGCAGCTCCTTCACGTCCAGGTAGACGGCCGGCCACCACCGCGGGAGATCGAGCGGCGCGCCGATCACGTCGGCCACTTCGCCGCAGGTCCCTTCCACCCGCCACCGGGTGACAAAATGATAGTCATTGGTCATGGGCGTCCGTAACGATAGTCATTGGTCAGTCATGAGCGTCCGTAACGATGGCCATTGGTCGGTCATGGGCGTCCGTAACGATGGTCATCGGTCGGTCATGGGCGTCCGTAACGATGGTCATCGGTCGGTTCACGGGCGTCCGCAACGATGGTCATCGGTCGGTTCACGGGCGTCCGTAGGGTCGAATGCCTCGCGCCGCGAAGGTCATCATCAGCCGGCGGCGCAGCTCGTTGGCAATCCTCCCCTGGTTGAGCGGCTGGGTCTTGAAGCGAGATCGGATGGTTGCGAAGCCGTCGGCGATCGCTTCCACGCCAAGCACCTCGATCGACCCGAGGATCACCGGTGCCCACGCGGCCTCCTGTTCCAGCTGAGCGCCCACCTCGCGGATGGTGTCGATCGCATGATCGACATTCTCGGTGTAGGTCACGCGGATGTCGACGACCGCGAACGAGAACTGCTTGCTCAGATTGGCCAGCGCGGTGATCGTGCCGTTGGGAAACACCTGAACCGCTCCTTCGCCGTCGCGCACCACGATCGTGCGCAGGTTGATCTCCTCGACGATGCCGGACACGCCGTTGATGCGCGCTAGATCGCCGACCCGGACCTGATCCTCGAGGATGATGAAAAACTCGGAGATGAAGTCGCGCACCAGGTTCTGCGCGCCAAACCCGATCGCCAGTCCGGCGATCCCGGCGCCGGTCAGGATCGGCACCACGTCGATCGCCAGCTCGCGCAGCACCATCAGCACGGCGATGAACCACACCGCCACCGTGACCAGGCTCGTGAGGATACCGCCGAGCGTGCTGGTGCGGCGCTGCCATTCGAGGTCCGACTGCGCGCGCCGATACGCGAGCCGGTGCTGCAGGTGCACGACCGCGAGACTCGCGGCGCGGATCGCGACCGCGGCGCCGACGGCGATCACGACCACGTTGATGCCGTGGGTCAGGATCCATCGGCCAAACAGCCGTGGCTCCCAGCGGAGGTCGGCGACGCCGAACAGTGACAGCGCGAGAGAGATACTGCCGAGCACGGCGATGCCGTACGCCAGCAGCTCCAGCGCCCGAATCAGCTGCCTGGCGCGCGCGTGCACGGCGGTGCGGTTCTCGGCGCTGACCGTCTCCATGCGGTCGACCAGCCGCCGGACGACTACGTGCGCGACGCGAACCAGAATCGCCGCGACCGCGAACGCGGCGATGATCGCAACCGCGGTGACCGATGACGCTGACATCAGAGGCGCTGGATCTTCAGGTAGTTGGCGTCGAGGCGGGTCAGGTCCGGGTTGATGCTCACGAGCACCACCGCCGTGCCGGCGGCCACCATGCCGCGGGCCACAAGCTGCTGGCCGATGAGGGCGCCAGAGGGGTCGGCATGCTCGACCACGTCGGTCCGCACCGGCGTCACCCCCCAGTAGATCGTCAGCCGCCGCGCGGTCTCCGGACGGTCGGTCGTGGCGAGGATCGGGACGCGGGGGCGCAGAGCGGACAACCGGCGCGCGGTGCCGCCACCCCGGGTGACCGCGACGATGGCCTGGGCGTCGCTGCGCTCGGCGAGCGTGACCGCCGCTTCGCAGATCGCCTGCACGTGATCGTGGTCGTCGCCCTGGCGCCGAATCTGCGGCCGCCGCATCGTGCTGCCCGATTCGGCGTCCCTGATCACGGCGTCGAGCGTCTGAACCACCCGCGCCGGAAACACGCCAGCGGCCGTCTCGCCCGCCAGCATGATCGCGTCCACGCCGTCGTCCACGGCGTTCGCGGCATCGCTGACTTCGGCCCGAGTCGGCCGCGCCTCGGTGGTCATCGATTCGAGGACCTGGGTGGCGAGAATCACCGGGATCTTGTAGTGCCGCGCCCGCCGGGTGATCTCCTTCTGCGCGCGCGGCACCCGCTCGAGCGGCATCTCGAGCCCCAGATCGCCGCGGGCCACCATCACTGCATCGCACGACTGAATGATGTCGTCGAGACGCTCGAGCGCCTGTGGCCGTTCGAGCTTCGCCACCAGCGGCACTCCCGATCCGCCGTTCTCGTCCAGCAGCTGCCGCGCCTGGCGGAGATCGGACGCGCTCTGGACGAAGCTGAGCGCCACGAAATCGACGCCGAGCGACAAGCCGAACTTCAGGTCGTCGACGTCCTTGGCGGTGATGGAAGAGGCGGGAAGCGGAACGCCGGGGGCGTTGATTCCTTTGTTCTCGCCCAGCTCGCCGCCTTCGAGCACGGTGGTCCGCAGCTCCCGTCCGTCGCTCGAGTCGACCCGAAGCTCGATCGCGCCGTCGGCCAGCAGCAGCCGATCACCGGGCGTCGCGCTGCGGGCCAGCCCGGCAAAGGTCGTGGAGATCCGGCCCGCCTCGCCGACGAAGTCCCCGGTCGCAATCGCCAGCGCCTCGCCATGGCGCAGATGAAGGGGAAGACCGCCTTTGAGCAGGCCGGTGCGGATCTTGGGCCCGCCCAGATCCTGGAGAATCGCGACCTCCTGTCCGGCGCGCGCCGCGGCGCTGCGCACCCGCTCGTAGGTGGCCGCCTGCGTGGCGTGCGTTCCATGCGAAAAGTTCAACCGGATGATGTTGGCGCCCGCTGCAATAACCGCGTCGAGCACATCGTCGGCGTCGGTCGCGGGCCCGGCGGTCGCGATGATCTTCGTGTGCCGCATGTAGAATGCCGTTTATTATGGGCCAGATCGTTCCGGAGGCCGTCGAACGCTATCTGAGCGGACTCAACCAGGCGTCCGATTCGACGCTGATCGACATCGCGCGTACAGGCGCGGAACAGGAGCTGCCGCTGGTCGACGCCGAGGTCGGCGCGCTCCTGCGCGTGCTCGCCTGCTCGATCGGCGCCTCGCGAATTCTCGAGATCGGCACGGCGATCGGATACTCAGGGATCTGGCTGGCCGGCGCGTTGCCGGCCAGCGGCACGCTGCTGACAATGGAACTGGATCCGGCGCGGGCACGTGTCGCCCGTGAGAACTTCGAGCGCGCCGGCCTGGCTGACCGCGTCAGCGTGATCGTCGGAGACGCACAACGAATGATCGCGAAGCTCTCAGGTCCCTTCGACCTGATCTTCCAGGACGGCAGCAAACAGCTCTACCTGCCGCTGCTCGATCGGCTGGCGTCGCTCCTCCGGCCCGGCGGGCTGCTGATCACGGACAATGTGTTGTGGGACGGTGAAGTCGTTCCGGGCTTCGTCCTCGAACCGAAGCGGAGCGCCGACGACACTCGGGCGATTGCGGAGTACAACCAGCGGCTGAACGCGCATCCGCAGCTCGTCACGGCGACGGTGCCGCTGCGTGACGGGGTCGCGATCTCGGTGAAGAGGCCGGCATGACTGTCGATGCATGGCTCGCCGCCGCCATCGCGGATGCCGAGCGACGCGGGCTGCCCGAACTGAAGGGGCTGCTCGAAGGCCTGGCCCGCGCGACGCGTGCCCTCCGCGCCGCCAGCATCGGTGGCACACCTCGATGAATCCCTCGCTGACGATTGCCGGTTTCGGCCGGAAGCTCCGCGCGCGGGAGATCAGCGCGCTGGACATCACCGACCGGTGCCTCCGCGAGATCGAGGCGGGCAACCCCCGCTTGAATGCGTTCATCCTCGTGCTCGCCGAGGCGGCGCGGCGGGACGCGGTTGCCGCCGACCGCGAGCTCGCCGCCGGCCGGGATCGCGGCCCGCTGCACGGGGTGCCGGTGTCGATCAAGGACCTGTTCGACCTGCGCGGCACGCCGACGACAGCCGCCTCGCGCGTGCGTGAAGGCCACGTCGCCGAGCACGATTCGCCGGCGGTTGCCCGGCTCCGGGAGGCGGGCGCCGTCATCATCGGGAAGACGAACCTGCACGAGTTCGCCCTCGGCACGACCAACGAAGACTCGGCGTTTGGCGCCGCTCGCAATCCTCAGGATCTGTCGCGGTCGCCGGGCGGCTCGAGCGGCGGGTCAGCCG
>WHSN01000138.1 GCA_009380045.1 Luteitalea sp. | reverse complement strand
CTCCACGGTCAGCTTCGGTGCGTTGGCGGCCGATGCGGAAAGACCAGGCGATCCTGAGCTCACGCCACCGCTCGCGCCCGCGTCATCGAGCGTTCCCGTGACCTCGATCTTCTTGCCGGTGTGCGGCGTGAGGGCCGCGTCGTTCGCGATCAATCGATACGTGCGAGCGGCCGCCGAGCGGGGAGCCGCGGCGGCTTCCGGCGGTGCAGCAGCCATGACATTCGTCAGTACGAATTTCTCACTGGCAGCCGAGTCGCCCTTTGCGTCTGTTGTCCCGGCGGTTCCGGTGGGCCCTTGAGGCGCTGCCTCGAGGCATCCGACGACCGTGACCTTGTCGGCGCTGCTGCTCGGCGTCGCGGGCGGCTGCGCCGGTGTGGGGGGCGCCGTCGAGGGAGGTTGCGACGGTGCGGGTTGTGCCGTCGGTGGTTGCGACGGTGTGGGTTGTGCCGTCGGTGGTTGTTGCGCGGCGATGGCGACGGTTGCGCTGAACAAGACGGCCGCACAGATTCCTGACCAGATTCGATTTCTCATGTTTCCTCCAGACGCGGCTGGAGGTGCAACGATGGGACCATTTTCTTGTGGCCGGGTGCGGCTGTCGCATTCGACGATCACGGCAGAGCCCACCAACCTGCGGGAAATCGCGTGGAAACGGCGCCCCGCGTGGCGCGACGTCGCGCGTGGTCAGTCGCTGCAGCAGAGCGGTTTCTGGTTCTTCTCGGAGGACAGCGACGAGCTTCGAAAGCGCCTACTCTGCTCGAGTTTGCGCTGTATCGTCACCATGCAGACCGCGCAACCCTTGTTGCACCATGCGCTCAACCGCAGGCTCTTCTGCCAATAGTTCCGAAGAACACGTCTCCGAGTCCTCGCCATGTCTTCCACTAGCGCGTCGTGGTGTAGCTGAATAGCCTCGAGGGTGAGTTCGCGCCGGCCCTTACCGTGCGTGTTCGCTGGTGTCGCCGATTGCTCCTTCTGGTGCCGAGGCCTGCAGCAGCGCTTGAAACACCTGCGTGGCGTTGGGGAGCATCTGGACCACCGAGATCGGATCGGTCAGCAACCGCTGAAACACCCAGTCCAACAACGCGAGAGTGAACAGGCACTCATCAGATTCATAGGGCCGAGGTGCCGCGCTTCCACTCCTGGCGAAGTCGAGAACCGGCATCACGCCGCAGAATGGGTTATAGGCACATTCCCGGCACTCGGGGTCGCGGTCCCGCAATGACAGATTCATCGTGCGGAACGGCTGCGACCCGCTCACGAACTCGGTGTAGGCCAGCCCCTTCACGTTTCCCAACCCGAACTCATGGCGCAACGACCGCGCCTCGTCGGCAGGGAGAATCTCGCCATCGTAATCGTAGGTAATCGCGCCGCTCACGTCCCCGCACGGGTTCCGCCAGTCCACGAAGGACACGTCGGTCTCGCCGAAGATCTTCGCCAGCGCGACCGGCACCATCCGCTCACGGAAGCGACGGCCAGACGACCGATTCCTGTCGACGATGTAGTTCAGGCCGTCAATGTAGTACTCAAGATAGCTCTTGATGTCGAGCCCGAGCGCATGCCGCCTGGCGTTGCCCATGTTCTTGAGCCGCACGATTGACAGCCCCTCGAAACCGGCCTCATCGTAGAAATCGATCATTTCACGCAAGCGGTGGGCGTTGTCAGCATCGATCACACAAAGCGGGGCTGATGTGATGAGGCCGGGGAACCTTGCCTGCACCTGCTGAACGCGGGTCATCACCGGGAGGTACGATCCCGTGCCACGCCTCGTGGTGCGGTAGTGGTCGTGGATTTCTTGCGGGCCGTTGAGCGTGTAGGAGACGCTGATGCCCTCGCCCTGGCAGTAGCGCAATTGCGCGTCGGTCGCCAGCATCAGGTTGGTGACGATGGTAAAGGAGAGATCCTTGCCGCCGCGCTGGTTCTGCCGCCGGGCTTCCTCGACGAACGACACCAGCCCGGCAAAGTTCAGGAACGGCTCCCCTCCCTGAAACTCGAAGCCGATTGAGGGATTCGGCGATTCGAACGCGAACCGGACGATTTCGCGCCCCGTCTCGGGCTGCAAATCGTACGTGGCCCGGGGCGCCCCCACCGGCTCAGGATCCATATGGCAGTAAGTGCAATCGAGGTTGCACCTCTTGGTGAGCACGACGATGTGCAGGGTCGGTCCGGAATAGATCGGCTGCTGCCAGATCCTGAGCTCTTCGAACACGCGCTGGGCGTTGGCCGGGGTCAAGATGTGTCCCGTGGCCTCCAGGCGCCGGAACAGAGCCTCGTCCATGAACACTTCGTTCAGTTGGCCGTCCTCGGCGTCTTTCAGCACCACGGTCTTGCCGGTCCGCGACGTTCGCAGCCGGTGTCCCTCGATGACCGGCCGCGACGGATAGTAGTTCGGCAGCCATTCATCCCGGCACCGTCTGCCTTCAATTCTCATGGATGCCTCCGTTCGCGGCTCCTCTCTCGAGCGCGGCAATGCCTTCGAATTCGCCAATTGCGGCAGCGTGGACCGGGACCGATCCGTTCTCGGCATCGGGAGCATCGGCCCGCACACGGGCGATGTGCTCCTCGAACCTGGCGTCAACCCTGCCGGCCGTCTCTTCGTCAACCATCGACTCGATCAGTCGGCCGTGGCGCTGTAACGCGTGTGCCATGGTCGCGTAATACCGTCGCGCGTCTGCGCTCAATCTCTCATGCGTCAACACGGTTCGCATGACGAACAGATTCTGCCGGTGCGTCCGCAACAGTTCCGACGGAGAAATCACCGAGGATATTCCTGCTTCGAGCGCACGCAGCCGGAATTCGTTGACGCCGACAAACGCGTGGAGTCCCAGGTGCAGGCCGGACAAGGGACGGGGATCAGCGCGGTAGGGTGAAATGAAGCCGCCATCATGCCAACGCTCGAACCATGCCTCCGAGGGAATCGCCAGGTGAAACCGCTGGTGCTGCAGCTCGTGCAGAAGATCCTCGGCATGGAACAGCGGATCGCGGACGCCGCTGAGGTAAATCGGCAGACCCGGACCGAAGCTGCCAGAAAAGTGGGTATTCGAGCCGGACGGGGCTGGAACTTCCGCGATGGCTGGAATCAGCGCTTTCGCCCAGTCAACGACCTCGGGCCAGACCCGGAGCAGGATATCGTGGGCCTCGACCAGGCTTCGAGCAACAGGTACCGTGCCGGAATCTTCCGTGTGGTCTCCTTCGGGCGCCGCGTATTCCGGTTGGCTGGCATTCAGGAGCAGCGCCTCCTCTCCACTGGGGATCAACGGAAGCTTCCACGGATCCAGATCGTGGAACGGGTAGAACTGGACGCCCGGACTGACGGCTGACAGCGACAACGGAACCGGGATCGTCTGGTTGATTGACGGATCCGATGCGCGCCACACCGTCGCCGTGCCGGCGCCGCACTCCCAGTGCAGCCATTCGAGCGGGCTCGAGACACCCCGAATGAAGATGCGGCCTTGTGGGATGAACGCTGGAAGCGCGCCGTCCTCCAGGCAGCGGGTCTCGAAACCGAGTCCCATCAACGGCGACGTGCCGTCTGACAATCGCTCGCACAGCAGGCTCGGAAGCAGCCGGCTGGCGGCATCGCGCGCCGCCAGGTCGCTGTCGGCCGCAGCGGGAAGAAAAAAGTCGACGCTCCAGTGTCCCGCCAGCTCCGCAGCCCGTTCGGCATCGTCCTGCAGCAGTCGATTCAGCGCTTGCAGGAAGTCACCGATATAGGTCGAGAAGCCGCCACGGCCTCCCGTGGCGAGCGCCCGCCTGGTCGCGGCGGTCAGAGTCCGAAAACGCCCGGCCGTCAGGCGCGATTGAATGTCCTGACATTCAGCACCGGTGAGGCACTCGGGAAACAACGAGTGTATGGGCATACAGACGCCTATCGCCGTGAGCTCACAGGTGCTCGTGAATCAGCGGTAAATACCGAGCCGACCAGTACGGGTAGACCTCACCATCGAAGGCGGCCGCGAGAGTATGGCTGCTGAACAGCGGGACCATGTCGCTTCCGGCATCCTGATGAAGCAGGGTGGCCTGAGGATAGAACCACTCAGATTCGACCTGGTCAAGATCCTTCAAGGTTGGCAGGCAAATCTCGGACGCGGCAGGAAAGTTGATTACCGCGATACAGCGAAGCCCCAGTGCGGCGGCGATGTGCAGCGGGCCCGAGACGATGCCGACGAAGTACTCGCATTCTGCCATTCGTCTGATTGTCAGGTCGAGCGGCTGTCTGGTGAAGTTCTCTACTCCGTCCAGGCCGGAGAACCGCTTGCCGACTTCCATGAAATGCATCCCTGGCCGGCTGCGGATGAAGTCCTGTAGAACGGCCAGAGACTCCGGATAGACCTCGCGTGCACGGGGATGAATATTCTGCTTCTGCCACGCGACATGGGCGCCGGGTTCGAAGTGGAGCACGACGTTCCCAGGTTTCCGGAATGCATCGGATACAACCAGGCAGCCGCTGGGTTCCAGCTCCACGTCGAAGCCGAAAGCGCGCCGTATCCGCTGAACGATGTGGCCATTACCCAGGTCGTACATGTCCCGAAGAGCGTCAGCGGCGACCCAGAAGGGTGTCATCGGCTGTTCGTAGAACGGGTTGAAGCTCATCAGAGTCTTGAAGTGAACACTGGGAAGATGCACGCTCACCGAACGACCGCCCGCGTTCGCGGCGCGCGGCAGGTCGGTCAAGATGACAGCATCGCCGAGCCCGAGCGGGGTGGTCGTCAACGTCATGCCGGCGAGGGAGATCGGCAGGCGTGGCCGCACCCGCGAGGCTCGGTCGCGGTAGAACCTCAGGATGACCGATTCATCCACCCGTTTGCCCATGGCGATAGCAAGAAGCCACCTGTGCGGCGCCGATTGCGAAACGTCAAGTAGACGCCGGACGGCGTCGATTGTCCAGTGTTGTGAGACGCGTCGGCAGTCAAATGTGATGGAGGCGGCGCGGCATGGACGTGCCACGCTGCCGATCGACCGCGCAACGTTGATGACGTTCGGCACCTCATCTGCTCGAGGATCCCGAAGGGCGGTGTCGGAGCAGAAGACGCCCTTGTCCGGTCGCGCAATCTATGTTACGTTCACCGCGCTCGAATTCAAGGAGGCGCAGAATGGCCGAAAAAAGTGGCGACGAGAAGTCCGGTGGACCTTCGCTGAGCGCTGAGCAGATCAAACAACTCGAGGAGACGCTCACGAACTTCGTCACCAGGATGAAGCCGGCCGAGATGCCTGCCGCGATGGCGCGGCCGATCGGTCGCGGTCACGGCAGCCACTACCAGGAATAAGGGCGATCGCTGCCGGCGCCGGTGGTTCAGTCCGCTCGTCGGTCGAATGCGATTAGCTCGATCAAGTCGGCGCTCGCCGACGCGATAGACGATCCGGCGCGGTCGGTGCTGCAGTTGTCCGGCATCGCGAATTATCTGGCGGTTGAGACCGTGCGACGCCGTGAGCGCGTGTGCGGCCGCTTGATTGTCGATGAGAGTGTCGTCGATGGTTTACGTGCAGCCATCACCGGCTCGGGTTTGATTTGTCGCGTCGCCAAGTTCCGCCTCGTCGAGCTCGTGGATGTGGTTCCAGGCACCCACCACAACGGGTCGTTTCGATACGACAATTGCGGCGGAGCGAAGTCGGTCGTCTACTTCGCCATCGATGCCGCTTTTGCGGCAGGGATCGAGGAAGCGGAGATCAGAGCAGAACATCAGCTGGTCGGTCAGTTGTTCGGTTATCCGTCGTGCTGCGTCGAGAGTTTTCTCGCAGGCGACCAGGACACCGCCGATCGAATACCGCGGACGATCCCGCACACCGGGCCGTTTCCTGCGATCATGAATCCGGTGCTTCCTTATCTCTATCCCGGTCTCTCGCTGCTGTTCCATTTTCCTTGTTCACCGGAGTGTCAGGCGTCGCAGTTGCTTGCGAAGCGCCGCCTGGAATCGCTGACGCGAGGTTGTCCGGAGGCTGGCCGGATCCCTTTACTGGGACGAGGGATCGCTCTCTACGCAGCCACGGTTGGGGTAGCGCTGGTCACGCGTTACCGATGCATTGGTCCTGATGAATTCGAGTGTGAAGAGATTCTCACCCGCGATGGCCTGAACTGCCCGGCCTTTGTCGATTCGAGCCGAGCCGCCCGGTTGCGGCTCCTCGGTCCGCACAAGTTCGTCGCCGGCGATCAGATCGTCGAGACCGGACATCAGTTCGCCGCGAGGTTCGACCAGGTCGAGTGCTAGATACCGTCGGTGAGCTGGCGCTCCAGATCGCAGGTCGCGTCGGGATTCCGCTCGAGACCGCAACCAGACTCGCCGAGCGGGCCTGGGACGCGATTCAGGCTTCCTCACGACCGGGATATCGCTTCGTGCCGCTTCCAGACGGCGAGCCCGAGATTACCGAAGAGAGCGCGCGCGCCGCCTGCGACTCGTTCCTCGCGAGCATGCCTCGTTTCTCAGCGAACCAGTTCCGCGGCCGCGGTATCGTCATCTGTGGCGGAACCGCCCGCCTCTTCACGTGTGCCTGGGTTTGTATCAACATGCTCCGGCGGTCAGGCTGCAATCTGCCGATCGAGTTGTGGTATCTGGGGCCCTCCGAGCTCGATCGTCACATGGCGACCCTGGTCAGCCCGCTCGGAGTCGCCTGCGTTGACGCCCTGACGGTGCGCCAGCGCCATCCGGTTCGCACGTTGCGTGGGTGGGAGCTGAAGCCGTTTGCGATCCTTTACAGCTCATTCGAGGACGTGCTGCTGCTCGATGCGGACAACGTCCCGATCGTGAACCCGGACTTCCTGTTCGACTCGCCTGCCTACCGAACGACTGGCGCAGTCTTCTGGCCCAACCTGGAACAGGTCAGCCGTGAACACAGGATGTGGCAGGTGTTCGCCGTGAGATACCGCGATGAACCGGAGTTCGAGACCGGGCAGGTCCTGGTGTCCAAGCGCCGATGTTGGCGCGCGTTGCAGATGACGATGCATCTCAACGAGCATAGTGATTTCTACTACCGGTACTTTCACGGCGATGCCGAGACGTTCCACCTTGCGTGGCGATATCTTGGCGAGGACTTCGCTCTGCCTGATCGTCCGCCGGAGCGGCTGTCCGGGACGCTTTGCCAGCACGACTTCGGCGGCAGGCGTATTCTCCAGCATCGAAACGGATGGAAGTGGGACGACCCGGACGTGCACGTCGAGGGGTTCGCCGAAGAGGACGCGTGCCGCGCTCTCTGCAGGCTTCTGGCAGAACAATGGCCGATCCCGAGCTCGGACTGATCGCTCGGCAGGAGCTCCGCCGGGCCGCGAATCCTCTGGCTCTATTCTGTAACGGGATAGGCGACCATATCCTGACGCTGCCCGCGATCCGCGCGCTCGCCGAGATGCTCGGCGGCCGCTTGACGCTGGCGTGCCTGCCAGGCGCGCGCGAGCTGTTTTTCGCCGATCTGCCACTCGCGGGCGTCTGCGAGCTCAGGACCACCAGCGTCGAGAACGGAGTCATCTCTTTCGACGCCGACGACCTGGCAGCGCGGGTCACACACTGTGATCTGCTGGTGTATCTCAACCGGGCCGTGACCGATTGCGTCGGCCGCGTGCAGGAGCTGCTCGTCCCGGAAGCGTCGGTCGGCCTCTTCCCGCAATTTGACTACGCGGTGCCGTTTCGACGAGGCGTTCACGCCGCCGACCTTGCGTTCGAGATCCCGCGGATCCTGGATCCGTCGCTGACCATCGACTCGTTCGCTCAGCCGCTCGGCCTGCCGCCCGAGTACCGCCTCGCCGCGAAACAATTCCGGGCGCTGCTGCCGCCGGGCACTCGAGTGATGGCCGTCCACACCGAAACCGCGCGCGACAAGATGTGGCCGATCGGTTGCTTCCAGGCGGCGCTGTCAGCGTTTCTCGAGCGCCATCCCGAGTTCTGGATCCTGCTGGTCGGCGAGCACGAGCCCGCCCTGAAAGCGCCGCGCATGCTGTCGTGCTGCGGCGTAGAACTGCCGATGTCACTCGCGATCGTTTCAGAAGCGTCCTGTTTTCTCGGCGTCGACTCGTGCCTGTTGCACGCAGCCGATCTCTGTGGCGTTCCCGGAGTCGGCCTGTTTGGCCCGACGTCGCCCGAGGAATTCGGGTTCCGCTTTTCCAGCGGCGTGCACGTCCGATCCGGGGAAACGATGCAGGCTATTTCTGAAGCGGATGTGCTGCATGCGCTCGAAGGCGTCACAGCTGTCCTCGCCGGCACCCAACCGTGAAGTCCCGGTACACGCGCGTGCGGCGCGCCGGGGGAGTATCGCAACCCTCGACATGCCCGTATTCCGTAGTAGCGTTTCCACGGTGACCAGGCCAGAAGCGCCGAACGCTTCGGCGCGATGGATCTTTCCGTCAGCCTGCCGGGCCGGGTTGGTCGCCGCCTGGGAGATATCGAGCTGCGCCGGTCAGCGAGGTTTACCTCGATGCAGTCGGCGCACCGCATTCCGGATACGTTCGGGAGGTTGATTCGTGATCGTTCACATGGTGGGTCGGCTGTTCGTCGTCATGCTGGTGCTTCTCGCAACTGTTTCACCGGCGCGCGCGCAATCCCCGAGCGGGATCGCCGGCGTGGTTCGCGATACTTCAGGCGCGGTCTTGCCGGGCGTGACCGTCGAGGCCTCGAGTCCTGCCCTGATCGAGAAGCTCCGGGCCGTTGTCACGGATGGGCAAGGGCAGTACAACATCGTCGATCTGCGGCCTGGCACCTACACGGTCGCCTTCGCGCTCGCTGGCTTCAACACCGTCCGGCGGGAAGGCGTCGAGCTGACCGCGGGATTCACGGCGACGGTGAACGCCGACCTGCGCGTCGGCGCGGTCGAGGAAACGATCACGGTCACCGGCGCGAGCCCGCTCGTGGACACGCACAACGTACGGCAGCAGCAGGTCGCGTCGATGGAGCTGCTCGAGACGCTTCCGGTCGGCTCGAAAGCCGCCTCCAACTTCGTCACGCTGGTCCCTGGCCTGACCGGCACGGCCAACGTCGGCGGCGCGGCCGGCACCTATGCGACGCGCGGAATGGGCGGCACCTTCCACGGCAAGGGCGGGACGAAGATCCAGTTCGACGGCATGCGGACCAACAACATGGAAGGCTCCGGATCGACGGGCTACATGACCAACACCGCCGCGATCGAGGAAATGACGCTCGAAACCGGCGGTGTGTCGGCCGAGAGCGCCGCCAGCGGCATCGTCATGAACATGATCCCCAAGGAGGGCGGCAACTCCTTCCGGTTCGGCGCCGCCGGCCTGTTCTCGAATGGCAGCATGCAGGGCGACAACCTGACCGACGAGTTCCGCGCCCGCGGTCTCAGCACGGCGAACAAGGTGATCAACCTCTACGACGTGTCGGGGACCGTCGGCGGCCCGATCGTTCGCGACCGGCTGTGGTTCTTCAGCTCGAACCGGGCGTGGGGTAACAGGAACCAGGTGGCCGGCGTGTTCTTCAACAAGACCCAAGGCACGCCCTTCTACACACCCGACCTGGATCGGCCCGCCGACCGCTACGAGTACTACCGCTCGTTCGCCGTGCGGCTCACCTGGCAGGCGTCGCCGCGCAACAAGGTGAACTTCTACTCCGATCTGCAGAACAGCTGCACCTGCCGCCACGTCTTCGCCGGATTCTCCGCGCCCGAGGCGCAGTCGGGATGGAAGTTCTGGCCCCAGGGGCTGTTTCAGTCCACGTGGACGTCGCCGCTGACCAGCCGGCTCCTCATCGATGCCGGCACCTCCGCGCAAATCTCGCACTGGCCGAACTTCGCCCAGCCGGGCGTCGAGAAGGACCACATCTCGATCCTCGAGCAGTCGACCGGCTTCCGCTACAACGCGGCGACCTTCTTCGGCGGCAACAACTACGGCAAGCGGAAAATCAGCGATCGCTTCGCTCACCGGTTCGCCGTGTCGTATGTCACCGGGAGCCACGCACTGAAGACCGGCATCACCCTCGAGCACGGCGTCCGCGAGTACGACCTGGAAGTGAACGGCGATGTCGCCTATACGTTCCTCAACGCCGCCCCGGTCAGCATCACGCAATACGCCACACCGTACTTGACGATCGATCGGCTGAAGGCGGATCTCGGCCTGTATGTCCAGGATCAGTGGACCGTGAAACGACTGACGCTGAACATGGGCCTGCGGTTCGACTATCTGAACGCGTACGTGCCGGAACAGCATCTTGCTGCCGGTCCATGGGTGCCGGCGCGCGACTTCGCTCCGGTCCACAATGTGCCGCTGTGGAAGGACATCAACCCGCGGCTCGGCGCTTCGTACGACCTCTTCGGCAACGGGAAGACGGCCATCAAGGCGTCGCTCGGCCGCTACCTCGGCGTGACCGGGTCCGACATCGCCAACGCCAACAACCCGGTGGTGACATCGGTCAACACCGTCAATCGCTCATGGAGCGATGGGAACGTGAACTATGTCCCTGACTGCGATCTCCGCAGCCCGCTCGGCAACGGCGAATGCGGACCGTTCTCGGACAGCGGCTTCGGCCAGTCGCGCATCACCACGCGATACGCGGACGAGGCGATTCACGGGTTCCGGAGCCGGGACTCGAACTGGGACTCCGCCGTCGAGATCCAGCACGAGATCGCTCGCGGGGTGTCGCTGACCGGAGGGTACTATCGAAACTGGTACAACAACTTCCGCGTCACCGACAACCTGGTCGCCGCGCCGGACGATTACAGCCCGTTCTGCATCACCGCACCGCTCGACTCCCGGCTGCCCGGCGGCGGCGGCTACCCGGTGTGCGGTCTATACGACCTCGCTCCGGCGAAGTTCGGCCAGGTCGACAATCTGGTCACGCAGGCCAGCAACTACGGCCGGCAGCGGCGGGTGTCGAACTTCTTCAACGCGAGCATCAACACCCGGCTGGGGCAGGGCATCCGGCTCGGTGGAGGCCTGGATACCGGGCGGACGCTCAACGACAACTGTTTCGTCGTCGATTCGCCGCAGCAGCTTCTGAACTGCCACGTCGTCACGCCGTTCAAGGCGACCGCGCAGGTCAAGGTGCACGGGAGCTACACGCTGCCGGCCGACTTGGTCGTGAGCGGCGTCTTTCAAAGCCTGCCCGGGCCCCAGGTTCAGGCGAACTATCCGGCGACCAACAGCCAGATCCGGCCGTCGCTCGGGCGCGATCTGGCCGGGTGCCGGACGGGGGTGACGTGCACCAGCACCGCTACTGTGCCCTTGATTGCCCCGATGACGCTCTTCGAGGACCGCCAGTCGCAACTCGATCTGCGCGTGAGCAAGGTCGTGAGGGTTGGAACGCGCGTCCGCCTGCAGGCCAACCTGGATCTCTACAACGTGCTGAACTCCCACTCGATTCTGGCTGTGAACAACACCTTCGGGTCGCAGTGGCGGCGCCCGACGTCGATTCTCGACGCCCGTCTGGTCCAGGTCGGCGGACAGCTTTCATTCTAGGAGCCCGACCGAGTAATCGTGGTGATGGTCACAGTACCTCGTGCTGCGCGCCCACCATGTCGGCGGGCGATGCCCTGGCTGACCTCGGTCATGGCGACGCCTGAGT
>WHSN01000141.1 GCA_009380045.1 Luteitalea sp. | reverse complement strand
TGAAGGATTCGATGGTGGCGTTGTCGGTGGGCTTCCCGCGCCGACTGAAGTCCAGGGTGACGCGGTTCGTGTACGCCCAGAAGTCCATCGCGGCACTGACGAACTCAGTGCCGTTGTCGCAGTAAACCCGGATTTCCGATTTGACTGTGGTACTGTTGCGCATCCGAGTAGTCGTCACGCCTTGATTTGCTCGGGTTCCGCACGAGGAACCCCCACGGGAATGGATGACACCCTGTGGGTGAGAAAGCATCCGAGCCGTTCCAGTTCGTGTTCAATGGGGTTTCTGAAGGTTGCGTTTCAGGGATCGCGCGTCAGGTCGCGGTTCACGGCCATCAGCCCGACGAGATTCTCAGAATGAGGCCGGCGTCCGAGCCGTCCGATGCGGCCACGGTCTGGAAGATTGACGTGTTCAAGGCTACGGCCAGTTCGGCGACTTCGAAACCGCCAGCATCACCCGCAGCTACCAGGACAAGGACGGCAAGTGGAACGATCAGCATCTATCGCCCTCAAAAGGGATCGCGGCTCGCGGAACAGGCCCCTGAGTGGTTCTGTCCCGCGGCGCCGTATAATCGGGCGCCGGGATGACCACGCCGCTCCATGCCGTTCGACGGATTCAGGGTGCCCTCGTCGCCGCGATGCCGGTTGTGGCGCTCGCCGCCTTCATTCCTGCGCAGTCGCAGCCCGCCGTTCACGCCGCGGAAGTGCGCGCCGTAGCGTATCTCTCCACAGAAGTCCCGCGCTGGCGTCGCGAGCATTCGTGCTACTCGTGCCACAACAACGGCGATGCGACGCGCGCCCTCGTTGCGGCGTCAGCCCGCGGCTATGCCGTGGGCCACGCGATCGACGACACAACGGCGTGGCTCGCCATGCCCGAACGCTGGGACTCCAACCCTGAGCGAGGCGGCTCGGAGGACTTGCCGCTCGCCCGCATCCAGTTTGCCAGTGCGCTTGCGTCGATGGTGGCCGTCGGGCGAGCGACACCCGATGCCCTCGACCGCGCAGGCGCGCTGCTCCTCGTCCATCAGACGGATGACGGATCGTGGCGCTTGAGCGAGTCCCAGGTTCTCGGAGGCGCCACGTTCTATGGCACGTCGTTGGCGACCGCGATGGCGCGCCGCATCCTCGCCCGCGTGAAAGACGACGTGGTGCAGCGTCCACTGGCGAAGGCCGGCGCGTGGCTCAGAACCACGAACCCGGCGACCGTGCTCGATGCATCTTCCGTTCTACTTGGGCTCGAGCTCGACGTCGATTCCGCAGCGGTGGCCCAGCGCCAGAAGGCCCTCGACGTGGTGACGCGCGGCCGGGGGCCGGACGGCGGCTGGGGCCCGTACATCACCTCGCAGTCGGAGCCGTTCGACACTGCCCTTGCTGTCCTGGCGCTGGTGAACGTGCGAAACGTCAGCGCACTGTCGGCCGTTC
The DNA here is from genome assembly GCA_009380045.1 of Luteitalea sp. Taxonomy (GTDB): domain Bacteria; phylum Acidobacteriota; class Vicinamibacteria; order Vicinamibacterales; family CAVVIG01; genus WHSN01. Next base: position 9,760 of record WHSN01000141.1, on the reverse strand, counting down.
CCTATTCCGATCGCGATCTCGACGAGGCGATTGGTCGGGCAAGAGACTATCTCGTTGGCGCTCAGAATCAGGACGGAAGCTGGCCGGAAACGACGAGGCCGCCTAACGGAGAAAGCTATGCGCAGCGCATCTCGACGACTGCCTGGTCGCTGCTGGCGTTGCTCGAGTCGGACTGATTCTACTTGACGCCGCTGGCGGCCGTGGCCCTGAAGGGGATGGTGATGCTGGTGGGGTTGGGGCTCTTGTCGACCGTCTCGAAATTGTCGACTTCGAACGCGCGGCCGATCTGATTGCCGGCGACGTCCTCGAGGATGTCGAGGGCGAGCAGATGATAGGCGCCCGTGCGCCATGGCTCGCGCGGCGTGAACGTCCACCGGGTTTCTGCCTGGTCGACGACAATCTGCCCCTCGACCGTGACGCCTTCGCGGGTGACGCCAAGCGCGCGCATCAGCAGACCGTAGTCGAGCGGCTTGTGGAAGGTGACGACGACGCCATCGCGCTGCCCCACCGAAGGCGGCTGGATACTCCAGGAACCGGTATCGAGCGGCTTGTCCTCGGCGGGGCCGACGCGCAACACCCGCCTGAACTCTTCCTTCAGTGGCAGCCCATGCTGATCGCGCCACTCGGGGCTGATGACCAGGGTTACGGACCGCCCGGTGTTCAGCGCCCGCCCCATCTGCTGGTTCGGCAGAATGCCGGCCTTGACGCGGCCCGGGTCGAAGAAGGCCGTAAAGCGTGTGTGATCGGGGTTCCAGAACTCGTAATCGAGCGGCAGGAACGCCCCAGGGATCTCCTTGCCCTTCTCGTCGAGCAGCTTCATGTGCTCGACGCCGCTAGGCCACCCCATCGGTCCCGAGAACTCGATGTACATGCGCAGCAGGTTTTCCGGCACGGCGTCGCTCGTCGGATAGACGCGCGCAACCACGGTCGACGGCGTCGTGTGCTGCGCCGGCTGCCCGACGCTGGCGACGATCGCCGAGCCGCCCGCAACGCCCGCCGTCGGCAGATGTGCCGGATCGAATCTGACCTGATATTGACGGCCCGGATCCAGAGGGTACATCGGGGTGAATCGCAGCGCGCTGTCGGCGACGCTGTAGTTGCCGAGCATACCCGGCGCGGCGTCACTCACCGCAACGCGAAGGATGCCGGACCACTGGTCGGCCGTGAGCTCTGCGTCGCGGAGTGAGTCGAGCGCCTCGCCGGACAACCCCGTGACCTCAACGTACGCGGCTCCGCCGTTCTCTGTGCTGGAGAGCCTGATTGCTGGTTCGGAAGTGGAGCCGGCGGAACGGCCGCACGCCGTGGCGATGACGAGCGAGCCCGTCACCGCCGCGGCGCACAGCAGACGAACGACCATTACGGAAGGGCGGCGACCTGCAAGTTGAGCCCGCCGGCGACGGTGCGCGCGACCACGATCGAGTTGTTGTCATCGAGCTTGTCGAGCTGTTCGATGCCCGTCATGCTGGTGACCTTCTCGAACGGAACGCCGCCGGTCTCCGTCTCTACCGGCGTGGTGATCGGAGCGGCGGAGGCGAACGTGTGGGTCGGAATCTTCATCACGCCACGGCTGTTGTTCGCCGTGAGCAGGAATTCCTGACCACCCTTGCGGTACACGATCATGTCGAGCACCCGGTTGCCCGCGCCGAACTCTGCGATGGTGGTGCCGCGCACCTTCTCACCCGCTTTCAGGTCGGAGATCGGGAACTTGACGAGCGGCGTGCAGGTGTAGCCGGCGATCAGGTGCTGCTGGTTGTTGAGCGTATACGGAACGAACGCGTTGATGGGCGACCGCGTCTCGACCGCCTTGTGGTTGCCGTGGTAAATCTCAACGCTCACACCGCGATCGACGGTGGCGAACGGATAGGGGATCGCGCGGAGCTTCGAAGCGAATTCTTCGTTCGAGAGGCCCGCCACCCACAGGCGGCCGTCGGCGAACGCCATATCGGTAATCACTTGGGTCCGTGGATTCGTCCGCGCCGCCGTGTTGGCGGCCGGCGCGTTCGGCAGCTCGACCTTCTGGAACTTCAGAGACTGCAGCGTCACGTTGACGATGGCGCCTGCGCCGTCGATCCGGAACAGAGCCGGCGCCGCACCCGCGCCCTGTCCGCGCATCACGGACACGTAGGCGTTCCTCGTGCGCGGATGCACGACGAGATCGGTGACGGCGATTTCCCGCGCGCCGGTGCCGAGCAGAGCGGCGAGCTTTTCATCCAACGCGTCAAGGCTCTTGGCTCCGGCCGCGCCGCCGTTGGCCTGCTCACCAAGGTCGAGAGCGAAGATGGCGGCGCCCTGGTTGTCCGCGGTGAACAGCGTGCCCTCGGCACCGAAGGCGAGCGGTCCAATCGACGCGAGCGTCGGGCCCTGGCCCGTCTGCGCCACCTGCAGAGCCGAGGACGGAGATAAAGAGGCAATCACGATGAAGGCGACGAGAAACGCGAGTTTCAGTCGTAGGGAATTCATTTGAGGCTGTCTCCTTTCGAGAGAGTCAACAAAGTTATGCCCTCCAGCGCGCTGAGTCAACTATATCCGGGTGCACTGTCAAAGCTCGTTAGAAATCCAACGGCGTTGAACGGAGCAGACGTCGGCGCCATTGACCGGACACAGTGCACGCCGACTCCGACGAGGCGACGCGTGAACTGATCCATCACCACCAGCACCCAGTAGCTCCGGAGCACGATCGACCCGGGGCCGGCTGCGATTGGCGCTCACTCGTTCAAGCGGGAAGGTGCTGGCGGGGGCGACCCGCGTGGAGGTTCCGAATCCTCTCTATCCACAAACCATTTCACATTCAATCATTTGGCCGGCGCCGCGAACGACGCAGGCCTTGCCGGACCCGAGCCGTGCTCAGCGACGAGAGATCAAAGGAAGCGCCGTCACGATCCAATTCGTGGCGGCGCCTCTTGCGTTGCGATGGCGTGCTACCCGTGAGCGTTCAGGTTGCGCGCATGCGCCAGCTCGCTCAGGCGCGTGAACCGATCGCTGCGATACTCCTGAAACAGGCGGACGATATCGTCGCGCGTGTCGGCGATGAACGGCCCATGCGAGACGATCGAGTCGTGCTGCGGCTCGCCGGCGTAGAGGACGAAGCGCCCGCCGGCAGCCCCCGCTGACAGCCGCACGGCGCTCTCGCCATTCGCGTCGGGACGATCCAGCCAGCCAACCTGGCCGACGTGCAGGGGCGACGGCTCGGGGCCGACCAGGACGTCGCCGCTGATTGGGTAGACGAAGCCGTTGTACGACGCCGGCAGCTCCTGTTCGAATGATGCGCCTGGCGCCAGCACGACTTCGACCAGCGTGACCGGCACACGATTGCGGGCCGGCCCCCGGACAGCGCCGGATGCACCGCTGTAGACCCGCACGGTCGCACCCTCTTCGCGACGAACCGGGATCACATCGTCGTGCAGATCCTGAAAGGCGGGCGCTGTCCAACGATCATTCTTCGGCAGCACCAGCCACAGCTGGAGCAGTCGCACCTTGCCGCGGGCGGCGACATTTTCGCCGTGGATGATCCCGCTCCCCGCCGTCATCCACTGAACTTCGCCGGTCCTGATCGTCCCGCCTTCGTCGCGATCGAAGATCTCGCCTTCGACGAGCAGCGTGACCGTCTCGAACCCGGCGTGCGGGTGGGCTCCTCCGACCGGACGCTCGCCCAGATCGAGATGATCGTCGGCAAGCATGATGAAGGGATCATTCAGCACGTAGTCGTCGATTGACAGGACCGGGGTCATCAGATGCCCGGGACCGATGAAGCCCTGAGTGAGTGCCGGGGTGTTGACCGTGCGTGCGATGCGGCGTTGTATGGACATGTGCTTCCCCTTTTCCGCGGGCGATGACGCCATTAACTGGATGCTTGCGCCGCGGCCGGCTGCCGACGGCCGGCCAACTGCACCGCCCCTCCGGCGAGGCCGACGATTGCTGCCGCCAGTCCCCACGACAGTCCGGTGAAGGACAGCCCGAGCAGAGCGTCGAGAGAAAACCGGCCAGGACCGGTGAAGACGAGGCTGATTCCTGCGATGCCGAGCACCAGGTTGTACTCGTAGCCGCCAGAGGTGAGGAAGAACCCACCCTTGGCGTGCACGCTCAGCGCCGCCACCAGCATCAAGGCCAGGATCAGCGCACCGGCGGCCGGTGTGAACAGACCGAGCGCGAGCAACAGGCCGGCGCCCACCTCCGCAAGGCCGGCCAGACGTGCGTGCCGGCGTCCCGGCACGAAACCAAGCTGTTCGAAGCCGAGTGCCACCTTGTCGAGCCCCGGACCGCCGAACCAGGCGAACAGCTTCTGTGCGCCGTGCGCCGCCATCGTCAAACCTACGACCGAGCGAAGCAACAGGATCCCGAAATCCATGATTCTTTCCCTTCTGTTCTGACCATGAACGATACATCTATGAACAATTAGAAACCGAAATCGCTACTTGTGTTGCGTGCCGATCTTCCCGATGAGCATCTCGAGCTGACCCGCCTCCTCGCCGCTCAACCCGTCGAACAGCGCGCGCTCGGCCTCCTGCTGGATCCTTGTGCCGGCCTTCCAGGCCTTCCGGCCAGCTGCCGTCATCGCCGCGAGACGCGTACGGCGGTCGCCGGGCGCAGATTGGCGAGCGACCAGGCCATCCGCCTCCAGTCGATCGACCAGTTCTGTGTGATATTCGATCTCACGCACGACAGGCGCTCGGCGAGCTGACCGAGCGGCAATCGTCCGCCAGCGCCGGCGATGGCGCTCAGCGCCACCAGCTTGGCCATCGACAAGCCAATCGTGTCGAGCTCGGCCTCAATATGCGCCTCAGCCGTGCCGGCCGCGTGCAGCAATGCATATAGGCGCGATGGTTGGGCCGCCATATGATTCATATCTGTATTATACAACACGCTAGACGATCAGACAAGACGAAGGGCGCATCGACGATTTCAGTTCGGAGCAACGCCGACGGCCAGACACTCGAGGTCCGCCGCTGATTCCGAGACGCAACACCGCGCCCGGTATTCGGTGACTCGGTCCCGCGCGTACGCTTCCGGGCCAAGAACGTCGCGCCAAGTCAGATTGGCGTGCCGGACGAGCGCAGCCATGTGCCAGGGCGTCACAAGCGAGCGTTCCAGTAATAGCATTCCGATTGATCCTGAAGGCATTTCCTGCTACAAGCGCAATCGGTCGCCAGTCAGCGTCGCCAGCAACAGGAGGGTTACGAAATGAGCCGACAATTTCTCGGACTTGTCAGTCTGACGGCGATCGTGGGCCTGACCGCCATCCTGAACTTCAAAACGCCGCCGGCTGGCGCGCGGCTCTCAGCGGCCCAGACCAGCCAGGAGCCCCCACCAGCGGGACCTGCATCAAAGACTCCGTGGGGGGAACCGGACCTGCAGGGCATCTGGACCGTCGAACGGCTCGTCCCGCTGGAACGGCCCGCCGGGGTGACACGAGACTTCTACACGGAGGAGGAAGTCGCCGAGCTCGATGCCGTGCGCAGCGGCAAGTCCGTCTTCGGCAATCATGTGCGCGAGAAGCGCGGCAGCGAAGCCGACGTCAGCGGCGCATACAACGCGGTCTTCACCTCGCAGCGGCGAACAGGCCGACGTACCTCCATGGTGATCGATCCGCCGGATGGAAAGGTTCCCCCCTTGACGACTCCGGCGCAGGAGCGACAAGCCACCTTTCGCGAATACCAGCGCGCCCTCGTGCAGGCGACTGACGCGTGCAAGTCCGAGCTGCCTGGCTGCAAGTATGGTCCGCCATCGCCTCGAGTCCTGGAACCGCCGCCGCACTATCCGTCGGCGGGAGTGGGCCCCATCAACCGCGCCGACGGGCCAGAGGACCGCGGCTTGAGCGAACGGTGCATGGGCGGAGGGCTGCCCGACTTCCGCGGCGGTTTCACTGGCATCCACCGCAGCATCGTGCAGTCGCGCGGCTTCGTTTCCATCTTCTACGACACCGGCCAGGGTCAGGGCTTCGTGCGCGTCGTCCCCATCACTGACCGTCCTCATCTGCCATCACCTGTCCACCAGTGGTGGGGAGACTCCCGGGCGCATTGGGAGGGAGACACGCTCGTCGTCGACGTCACGAATTTCAGTCCGAAGAACGACTTCATGGGATCTCGTGAGAATCTGCATCTCACCGAGCGTTGGACCCGGACCGGCCCGCGGACACTCGAGCTCGTCACGAGGGTCGACGACCCGACGACGTGGACGAGGACGTGGACGGCCATCCAGGAGTTCGACCTGCAGAACAGCCAGGAGAACAAGATCTACATGGAACCACGCTGCCACGAGGGGAACTACGGGCTTCCCGGCATCCTCAGGGGCGCGCGGACCGTTGAACAGAACTTCGCCAGAGGGCTGGGACCGCATCCCGCGACGTTCTGCGTCGGCTCGTGTGCGGGTCCTGACGCGGAAGATCGTGATCCCCTGGCGCTGCGCTGAGTCGCGCTGCCAGGATGGAAGGGTCTTCGGCAGGTCGATGCTCGAGCAGGCGATCATCCGCGGTCAAGGGCCGGGCTCGATCCTGAACAAAGCCGTCGGGCGCGACTTGAAGGGCGAGCTGTCGCCGCTGCTTTATGTCGTGGCGATCGTCTCGACCATGTATTCCGCATGGATCGCCGAGACGATTTTCGTGGCGACGGCGCTGATCTGGCTGCTTCCGGACCGGCGTATCGAAAGGATCCTGCCGCGCAAGGAGACCTGCCGATACGCAGAAACGCCTGAGAAGGCAGCAGTCAGAACCTGTGGGTGTAGAGAAGCTTGGAAGACAGCCGCCGATCGAGGGTATAGGTTCGGTTGGCGAGCGGATCGTCCAGCCAGTTGTGGATATAGACAAAGTAGAGATCGCTGCCCGGTTTGACAATCCACCTGAACCGCGATTGCCAACCGATCACCGCGCTCTGCGACTCGTACTGCACGTTGTTGACGAGTGAGATCCGCGGGTTGAACTGTGTCTCGGCGATCACCCGGTACAGCCGGATGAGGAACTGCCCTTCAGCCAGCGACACGCGATTCCACTCGCTCGTGAAGGTGAACATCTGACCGGGTGCGGCACGCAGGTTTGTGGTGATCGCGAACCGCGCCCGATCGCCGGAATAGAAGCTTCCCCATTCCACCTCGGGCGAGAGGGCGAGCGGACGACGACTGGTGGTGCTTCCCTGGACACGGTAACGCGTGAAGCTATATTCCTGTCCAGCGGGCAGCGTCACCCCCGGAGCGATCCGAAAGCTCTCCTCGAGCCGTTCGTAGGTCGGCACGACGTGGAACTGCATCGAGTCCTGTGTATGCAGATCGACTTGGAACGCCGTCACGTCGATCTCGCGCGTCAGCAGACGGTTGTCGCGGGGATCGAGGAACAAGGCCATCTCTCCTCCGAAATTGAACCGACGGATCCAGGGATGCTGACGCGGCCGCGGCGCAAAGGTCACCAGCGGATTGATGTTGCGGAATCCAGTCCGGCGGGTGAACCCGACCGCCGCGTCATAGTTGTCCTGAATCTCCATGTACTTCACTTGAGCGTTCAACGGATCGTTCGGATACGAGAGCTCGGCGCCGAAGGCCCGGTTCCTGCCTGTATCGAGCGGGTTCGTCGTGTGCAGGAAGTAGCCGCTCGCGCCCAGGTTCTCGGATCCGAGGAACGTCGACGTCGCCAGCCTGAAATCGACTCCGCTGGTGTGACGGCTATCGACACGGCCGTCCCGAGTGTCACGGAGCGTGTACAGCGCGCCGACGTAGGATTCGCGCAGCATCCGGCGCTTGATGCGCATCACGGCGAAGTTTTCGCCGATGACGCCGTCTTCCTCACCGGTCTGAACCTGAAGGAAGCCGATGTCGTAGGCGCCGGCCTGCCCGGTCAGCTTGCCGCCGAAATTGATCCGCTGCGGCGCCCCACGTTCGCCGAGCCCAATCCGGCGGCTGAAGAAAGGAATGAGATCGTCGCTGGCGCTTCCACCGCCTCCGCCGCTCGCGAAGTCGAAAAAGAGAGCTCCATCGAGGAAGAAATCGCGCTTTTCCGGGAACAGGAGCGAGAAGCGCGTCAGGTTGACCTGGCGCGCATCAACTTCCGCTTGCGCGAAGTCGGTGTTGACGGTGAGGTTGGCTCTGAGCTGCGGCGTGAGATTGTAGAACAGGTCGACGCCGACAGTCGCGTCGTTCGTCTGGCCCGAATCTCCACGTCCGGGGAACGACTCCGACGTGCCGACCACGTACGGCTTCACGTCGAGGCTACGACCCTGGGTCACCTCCCTGATGCCGGTGAGCAGACCGGCATTGCTCATCCGGTTCAGCCCCTGGTTTCGCGGCCATCCCATCCAGATGCTCACTTCGTTCTTCCGGGCAATCGTGCGCTGGAAGTTGATGCCCCAGGCGTCGGTGTCGGCGTTGAAATTCATGGTCCGGAACGGGACTTCGATCTCGAGCGTCCATCCAATCTCGCTGCGGGTCGCGCGGGCGTCCCAGATCCCGTCCCACTCCCGGTTGCTCCGGTTGTTGGCCCCCCGCAGGGCGTCGGCCATCGAGCCCATCGGGTTCATCTCCCACCAATAGGCGGTGCGGCCATCATTGAAGGTATCGATCGCCCATTGGAGCTTGTCGTCGGAGGGGAGGAATCCATCCCGGCCCATCTGATAGTGAATCAGCTTGTCCGGCTCCGAATCGAACAACGTGACCCCCATATACAGCATGTCGGCGTTGTAGACGATGCGGACCTCGGTCTGCTCGGTGGCAGGCTGGCCGTTGTCGGGATCGACCTGGATGAAATTCGTCGCCGGCACGGCGCGCATCCAGACTTCTTCATCCAGCCGTCCGTCCAGCGTCATGCCCTCGGTGTCGGCCATCCGTACCGCCGCCATCGTCCGACGTTGATTCGGCGACGTCGAGGCGCTGCCGGAAGGGACCTCTTGGGCCGCGGGCGGCGCCACTGGACGAACCGGCGGACTTCGGACAACCGCAGCCTCTTCCGGAGCAGGCTGTTGCCCCTGGGCCAGGGCCGGAAGAAGGAAAGCGAGCGCGGCGTAGAGGACAAAGGGCCGGCAGGTCATGAGGCGCCTAAGAATAGCTCAGACGGCCAGCCTGTCCTCGCCGAAATCGCTGCAGATCGTGCGGTTGACGGGTCTCGAGCCGCAGACGACCCGAGCACGATCGCCGGCGTCCCTCGAGGCAACGCCGACGATTCAGATTACCTTGACGCGAGCAGTCGTGGAGCAACGACGTCTTCAGAACAGATCACTGACCCTCCGGAAACGACGACCCGAGAGGAGCCTGCCGGGTCGGCGATGCTCTGCCCCCATCCCCGCCGATTGGGAGCAATCACACGGTAGCCGGCACGGGCAAATACTTCGAGCTGATGCTCCCACCTTTCGGAGGTGCTGGTGTTGGCGTGGAGCAGGACGATCGTCTCTCGTTTCCTGCCCCGCCGGCGTCCACGGGGCTCATCCGCACCGGCCTCGCGGTAAAAGAGGCGTACGCCTGGAAGATCGGCGAACTTGCCTACGGGAACAATCTCACCGGGGCGTTTTGCGCCCACGGCCCTTACTCCGGTAGGTTGACCGAGCTCCTGCCCGAACCCGACGCCTCCCGCGCCGCAGACGCCAACAAGCGCGACAACTGCAAGAACAGGCGTTCGTCGCATGCTGACCTCCTCGTGTTGACGCTGATTCTCCTAGTACTACTTTGTCAGGTTCTCAGTTCGACGTCTTTGAGTTTGAGCATCCACTTGAGATAGTGCGGCTGCGTCATGAAAAAATGGGCGGTCAAGACCTCTTGGATGACGGCGCGCACCCGTGGCAGCGTCAGATGC
>WHSN01000017.1 GCA_009380045.1 Luteitalea sp. | reverse complement strand
GGGATGCCGATCTCTTCGATCGTGCGCCGGTCGGCTTCGCGCATCTGCGCTGAGTTGAGTATGCGCATCCGTTGGGTTCGCCTGCTGCGAACGTTGCGGGCGGACGAGCGCCGGCGCCGGACCGACGCCACTGGCCTGGCGACGCCGCTCGAGGACTGGCTTCCGGGCGAAACCTCCTGCACTCCGCGGCTGCCGCGTTTCGGGCCCCACATGGACCCATGCGGCTCGGGCGACGCGTCCGCCCGGCAGCATCCAGGTATGCGGCGGTCGTCCCGCCTTACTATCCGGGCATCGCGCCCCGGAATCCGATCGCCGCTCAGCGTCGACCGGCCACCTGTTGCACGCAGAATAGCACAGGCAGTACGCTGACCCCCATGGGTGCGACGGTGAATGTGAACGGCCGCGTGTTCGACCAGGAGCATGCGGTGATCTCGGTGTTCGACCACGGTTTTCTCTATGGCGAGGGCGTTTACGAGACACTCAGAACCTACAACGGCGAGCTGTTCCTCCTCGATCGGCACATCCGGCGGTTGCGGGCGTCGGCATCCATGCTCGCGCTGACGGTTCCGCTCACGGATGGAGAAATCGCGAGCCGCTTCCAGGAAACCATGGCCGCGGCGGCAATCGGCCCCGGCGGGCCCGAGGCCTACCTTCGCATCCTGGTGACTCGCGGGATCGGTGAGCTGACCTACGATCCCGCCGCCTGCCCGGCGCCGTCGATCGTCGTCATCGCGAAACCTCTCGAGGAGCTTCCCGAGGAGATGTACCGCCGCGGCGTCAAGGTGGCGCTGGTCGACATCGTCCGCAACCACCCCGGGTCGGTGAACCCGATCATCAAGTCGAACAACCTGCTGAACAACGCCCTCGGCATGCAGGAGGCAGTGCGCCGAGGCGCGTTCGAAGGTGTGATGAGGAACTATCGCGGCGAACTGGCCGAGTGCACCACCGCCAACCTCTTCGTCGTCAGGAACGGCGAGGCGCTGACCCCGCCGATCGATGCCGGATTGCTCGCCGGTATCACCCGAGAGTTCGTGCTGGAGACCGGCGCGTCGGTGGGCATCGAGGTCCGCGAGGCGGTGCTGAAGGACGCCGACCTGCTCGAGGCGGATGAAGCGTTCCTGACCAGCACCACCCGCGAGATCCTGCCGATCGTCCAGGTCGACGATCGCGCGATTGGGTCGGGCCGGCCCGGACTGGTGACCGCGGCGCTGCTGGCGGCGTACAGGAACGGTGCGCGGAAATCGACCGTCGGAATGGCCGGCGGCGTGGCGGCTGCCGCCCCGTCCCACTAGTCAGAGCGCGTCGCCACCTCCTGAAGGAATCTTCGAAATATCCCTTGACACTCAAAAGGTTGGGCGACACATTCACATGCGTTATCTTCCTATCCGGAGGTGAAGAATGCGTGCAGTATCAGTTCTGACGCTGTTCCTTGCGACCGCTGTGTTGCCGGCATGTGCCTCCCAGGAGCCGGCGGGTTCCCTGCAGGCAGCTACCGAGGCGCTTGGCGCGCAGGAGTTGACTGGGATCGAATACGCGGGCACCGGTCGCTGGTTCCAGTTTGGACAAGCGCCGAACCCGACTCTTCCGTGGCCGCCGTTCGATGTGAGCAGCTTCACCGCGACGATCAACTACGAAACGCCTGCCGCGCGCGTGCAGATGGTGCGCAGCCAGGTCGTTGAGCCCGGGCGCGTTCGCCCAACCCCAGTGACGCAGCGGCCGGTTCAGGTCGTCAGCGGCAGCTTCGCGTGGAACATGGTGCCTGCGCCGGGCGCCGCGGCGGCCACCGCGCCAGCACCGCAGCCGCAGCCGGACACCGTCGAGGAGCGGATCATGGAGATCTGGACGACTCCGCACGGGTTCTTGAAGGCGGCCGCCGCGAACAACGCCACGTCCGCACCCGCGAATGGCGGCTCCGAAGTGTCGTTCACGATCAACGGGAAGTACCGCTATGTCGGCCAAATCAACGCCCAGAATCAGGTCGAACGGGTCCAGACGACGCTCGACAACACGGTGCTTGGCGACACGCCCGTCGAGATCGTGTATTCGGACTACCAGGACTTTGGCGGCGTGATGTTCCCGTCGAGGATCGTGCGAACTCAGGGGAACCATCCCGTCCTGGAGATCTCGGTCTCGAGCGTCACCGCCAATCCGGCCGCGGACATCACTGTCCCCGACCAGGTTCGCACTGCGACTCCCGCCGCCGTCACCGTGGAAGTTGAGAAACTGGCCGATGGCGTTCACTACCTGAAGGGCGGCAGCCACCACAGCGTCGCCATCGATCAACGCGATCACATCATCGTCGTCGAGGCGCCTCAGAATGAGGCGCGATCGACCGCCGTCATCGCCAAGGTGAAGGAGATCATCCCGGACAAGCCGATTCGCTACCTGATCAACTCGCACGCCCATTTCGATCACTCGGGCGGGCTGCGCACCTATGTCGCCGAGGGCGCGACCATCGTCACGCACGAAATGAACCAGCCGTACTACGAGAAGGCATGGGCGGCGCCGCGGACGCTCAATCCGGATCGGCTCGCGAAGGAGCCCAAGGACGCCATGTTCGAAACCTTTACCGACAAGCACGTGCTGACGGACGGCCGCAGACCGGTCGAGATTCATCAGATCGCCGGCGGTGGTCACAACGATGCGTTTGCGATGGTGTATCTGCCGAGGGAGCGGATTCTGATCGAAGTCGACGCGTATACGCCTCCGGCGGCCAACGCGCCGCCGCCGGCGACGGTGAACCCCTATACCGTCAACCTGTACGAGAACATCCAGCGGCTGAAGCTGGACGTCCGTCAGATCGCGGCGCTTCACGGTCCACGGATCGCGACGCTGGCGGACCTGCGAGCGGCGGCCGGTGCGGCGGCCACGACGACGAATTGACGGCGGGTCCCGCTTCGATCCGGTTCACGGGGAAGCCATTTTCCGGGAGGACGATATGACAGTGCAGCGTGTCCGCGGAGTAACCGGGGTGCTATCGGCGTTGGTGGCGATCGCCGCTTGCGGGTTGTACGCGCGGGCGGAGAGCCTGGTGGAATACAGCCACGAAGCGCGGTTTCAGCTCGACGTCCGGGTTCCGGACGCCGCCGTCACCTCGTTCCTGCCCGCCGGTTGGGCGATGAACGTCGCAACCCAGGGTCCGGCGAAGGACTGCAACCTGCGCGTCATCTTCGTCGATCGCGTCACGATCAACGGCCCGGACGGAAAGCCGGTCGGGAAAGGCAGCAACCGGCTGGTGTACCTCGCCGTACCGGTAAAGGACCAGAGCGGCGCGAACGCGCAGCTGGTGATTGGCGGCCTGACGGAGGATCCCGCCGACGCGCCTGGCCCGTTCGGCAATTATCTGCTGGCGACGACGCATACGATGCAGCGATCCACGTCGAGCAGCACCGGACCGATCCTCGATTCGCAGGACTGGGTGTTCGCCGCGGCGGGGGGCGAGCGCTTGGAAATGCACATCAAGTTCGAACGCGGCGTCGCGAACAAGGGGAACCCGTCGGAACCGAAGTTCTATTCCGCCAAGACCCCGACGTTCTTCCAGATCTCGAAACAGGAGCAGGTGCTCGACATCCTGAAGAACGTGACCACCACACCGCCCGATCGCGTGAAAGAGTTCACGTTCAAGGGCGGGGGTGGCAGCTACGCGAAGCTGTTCGACGGAACGGAGCAGATGTTGAGCTGGGACAACATCCTGTGGATCAACCGCTCGGTCGTGGTTCCCTGAACCGGTCCCGCCGGTCGAAATTCAGGGCGGCAACGGTAAGCGTGAGGTGGTACGCCTGGATCGTCACAGGACCGATCGCGTCAGCCTGAAGTCGACCTCGAGCTGAATTTTTTCGTCGGCGCTCAACAGCAGGGCAACAGACGGCTTTGGAAGCTTGAAGTCTGCGAAGAGAATGCTGGTCGTGGCGCGACCGGCGACGGTGGCGCCACGAAGCGTGACAATCGCGCTCCACGCCACTTCTTTAGTGACTCCGTGAAGCGTGAGATCGCCGATGAGTTGAAACCCGAGCGCCTGCGCCTGCGGCGGGCTGGGCAGCGGCGTCGGAAGCCCCTGGGTACGCTTCGGCACGAACTCGAGCATCGGGTATTTGTCGGTTTCGAGCGTTCGAGTGCGGAGGTAGTTGTCGCGCGTCTCCTGATCGCTCGTCAGCGTTCGCAGGTCCACTGAGATCTTCGACCCGCTGCCCATCGAGCCGTCCGGCGCGAATATCAGGGTGCCGGTGACCTTGTCGGTCGGCGCCACGGCATCACTCATGAAATTGATCCCGACCAGCTGTTCCTGCACCCTGTAGGTGCCCTTGGCCTCGACAATGTCGAGCTTTGCCGGCTTGGTCGTATCGAATGTCGCCAGCGGTGGCCGCGCCGCCGGGGGCGCTCCTTGCGGTGGCGCCGCGCCTCCGCCGGGCGGGGCGGCAGTCTGCCCCGCCAATGCATTGTCCCGACCAGGTCCGGCCGCGCTCGCCAGGACCGTCTCTGAATCGTTCAGTGTCGCCACGGTGATACCGGCGACCAGCACACAAAGAGCAACGTAAGTTTTCAAATTCGCTATCTCCTGAATCTTAAAAGAGCGATGATCGCGCGCCTTCATGGCGTCGTGCAAACGAAGCTGCTCGCATCGTTTGGGCTGCCAGATTTGTAGCGAGCCACCGACGGATAGGGACACAGCAACCGCGTCAGTTTGACCGTCGATGTCGCGGCAGCGTCGTCGATGTACTTGGTGGCGACGAGCTGATTCGGCGCGACGCCTTTTTCCACCCAGTTCTCCAGAGCGGTCTGAACATCGTGAAGGGCATCCCGGGCTGGCGGGCGCTGCTGCCCCACTCCTCCGAAACTGCTGGCACCGGGGCCGAAGTAGCAGTGTGCCATGCCCGGAACCATGAACAGTCTGTAGAAGTCTTGCGTGTTCGCGAGGTCGCCCATTGCCGCGATCACACGCTCATAATACGCAGGGCTGTTGCCGGGTTGCAACGTCTGGTCGTTCCACCCGTGATACTGGATGATTTTCGCGCCCTGCCGCTTCGCGGCCGAGAGATTCGGTTCGATGGCATCTGCGAGCTTGCCGACCTTCGACTCAGCCAGCGACAGATCGGTGTCGAAGTTGAAGGTGCGGTAGTCCCATGCCGGGTTCTCGAACACCAGGCGCGAAAAGTAGGTGCGACCCAGGTTCGTGACGTCACGGCCGACGACCGATCGCGCCCAGCCCATCTCGCCGCCTCGGGCCCAGCCCGGATAGATCTGCGCGCCGGTGCGCGGGTTCTTTGGGCCGTCGTACAGCTTGCCAAGCGCCGTGACCTGCGCCGCGGTCAGACAGGTGTCGGCGTCAGCCCCTTTGCACAGCAGTGTCGCCGGTTCGAACGCGCACGTGCTCGGATCCTCGATCAGGCCGTCGGCGAGACCGTCGTCGGCGTCGCAGGCGGCGATCGCAGCCGCTTGAATCGCCGGCAACTTGGCGGGGGGTATCTCCGCACCCGCCGCGCCCAGCGCCTGGGCATCCCAGACGAATCCCGCATTCGAATGCGACTGAAAATTCCACGGGGCGCCGACGACCACCCCGTCGTAGTCTTCGGGATACCGCTGCACCTCCATCAGTCCTTGCCGTCCGCCGTTCGAACAGGAATTGAAATACGAATAGCTCGCGGGCTTGCCGTAGAACGCCGCGACCACCCCCTTGGCGGCGACCGTCACCAGGTGCTTCGCGCGATACGCGTAGTCGATGACCTTTTCCGGATGGCCAATTGCCCAATCGTTGTCTGAGGAAAGATGGCCGGTATCGGTGGACGCGGTCGCATAACCCCGTCGAATCAGCTCGTCCAGGCCGCCATCCAGTCCCGACCGGGTGTAGTTGAGTGTCCCCGCGTAACCGCCTTCACCCGACGACAGGAACTTGCCGTTCCAGGAACTGGAAGGCAACCAGACCTCGAAGTTGATGTTCGAGTCGCTGGTCGGCCGGCTGACCCCAACCACGCGGCAGAACGCCGGGAGTCCAGTCAATGTCTGACCCGCGGGCGTGACGAACGGCCCGGCGGGGACAAGGCTGGCTGCTGCGATGGTGGTCTGTCCCTCGAATGTCAGGCTGGTCAAATCGGCGCATTCCATCTTCGCGCCGGCCCCCCTGGCGCCGTCCTGACCGGCGACGGTGACGACCGCGCCGGCCACGATCGCCATGGCGGCGCCGATTGACAATGACGCGACGATGCGATGACTCATCGAGGCCTCCGTTCCGGCGCGCCCGGCTGTCCACTGCTGGCGGCTTCCGGGTTGACTTTTTCATCAGCGCGGCCGCCGGTGAGGATACCGAACATGCCGTAGTTTCCTTCATGACATGCGTATTCGTACAGCAGCTCCGCCGTCTTCTCCATTGGAAACTCGACGGTCCAGGGCCTCGTGTACATCTGAGGATCGTTGACTGTGATCGTGTACGAGATGGTGTTCGCGTCGACGCGCCGGAAGCGCTCGACCGTGTGCAATGTCTGCTGGGAGCCGTCGATCGAATTGAAGTTGGCCCACGGCTGGAGCGCGCTCACCTTGCCGGCGATATTGGTGGTGTCTACGACCAGCGTATCCTGCTCCCAACTGCCGCGTGAGTCTCCCATCCATTGGCGGACCTGCTGCGGCAGATGGGCTCGTCCATCCAGCGGGATGATGCGCGTTTCGTGGATCTCCTCGAGGAGGATCACCACGTACTCAGGAGTCTGAAAAATCTGAGCGTTGTTGTTGTACGCCCGGGGAAACATCGCGTTCGGCATTCCTCCGCGCGTAATGCAGCGTTCCCACAGATGCCGATCCTCCCATGAGTCGGCGCCGCGGGCCCGGCTCTTCTGGGCCTGCTGGCCGACTGCGGTGAGCGGCGGAAACTTCCCGTCCGGTGGATCCACCACCATCGAGGTTTGCCCGCTGCGGCGTCCACGGTCGGTCCAGAAGGCGTTGTAGGTGCCAGGGTCGCCGGCCCGGGGAGCGCGATCGGCGCGAGCCTGGTCGGCGCTCTCCAATTGCGCGACCTCTTCGTCGGTCAGAGTCGTCCTTCCCTCCAACGCTGCCGGTCGTTCCATCGGGGTCGCTCCCGACGCGTTCCATATGCCCTGCAAGTCAGGATCGCCCCACGCTGTCCTCACTGGACCGCCAATGTTCCCGATCGGTGTCCTGTTCGAACTGGGCGGCGCGCTCTGGCCCGCGAGTGGCACCGGCGGCGTCGCGACGACCGCGACGGCGGCCGTCGCCATACCGATTAGCGAGACATATCGACGGTTCATGGTGAATCCTCCCTCACGCGTCAAAACTCATACGCGACACCGAACCGCGCGATGCGCGGCGGTTGCACGGAGGTGATGAGCCCGAATGCCGGACCCGAGGCATAGTTGGTGTTCCAGGATGGATTCGAGTTCAGCACGTTCAGCAGGTCGAAATCGAGTGATATCCGCTGTGCCTGCTGCAGCCGAAAGCCTTTCGACAGCTTGAGATTCCAGTTCGGGCGCACCGGGCCTCGCTGGGAACCGAACGGCTCGAGCCGCTGGGTGATATTCCCGGTGTTGGTGATCGGCGCACCTCCCACCGCATCGGTGCCGCGAAAGATGTACGTACGTTGGCCAGGCCGACCGTTGGTCAAGGTGAACAGGGACGAGATATTCACATCTGCCGGAGCGCGATACGCAGCCGCCAGGCGATAATTCCACTCCCACGTGTCGTCGACGGCAAACACCTCGTCGTTGGGACTCTGAATGGCTGTCACCAGGTAGCGGTGATTCTTCGTCAAGAGAAACGCCGTCGTGGCAAACCACCGGCTCGTGGACGGGCGCTTGACCAGCGTCACCTCGAACGAGTCGAAGCGATCGTTTCTTGACGGATCGGGATTGACGATCTGATTGCGCACGAACGCGCCGCCCCTGTAGGCCGCCGTGTAGTCCCACAGCGTGACCAGCCCGCCGTCGTCGCCGGTGTTGTAGACGCCGTCGGGCCCTGGATCCCTGCGGGTCACCGGAATCGAGTAGGCGCTGTAGGGTCTGAGTGTGTTCACGGTGGACGTGCGGTCGATTTCCGTCTTGTAGACATAGAGGCCGCGGATCGACATCGTTCCAGCGAACTCGCGCTCGATCGACCCGGTCACTTCGTGCACGTGCGGCTTTCTCAGATCGAGATTCGGGATGGTCGTGCTGCCCCCGGTGACGTTGATGAAGTCCTGGCCGTTGAGGCTCAGGTCCACTTCTCCTTCCTGGTACAAGTTGTCGTTGTTCAGGTCGCGCCACCGGTAGGTCGTGCTGGTCTGGGTGTTCGGGTTGTAGGCGTTGGCGAAGCCATCCGAGAGCAGCTCGTTGTACCAGCCGTACGTCCCCTTGACGACCGTCTTGCCGTTCCCGGTCACGTCGAAGGCGAATCCGCCACGCGGCGCCCAGGTGAACCACGTTCCGCCCTCGATCCGGTCGAAGGTGCCTGAGGTGCCGAAGACCCCCTGGACCTTGGTCTGGGGCGGGACATACGCATCCGAGTACTCCGCCCGCAGCCCGACGTTGACGGTCAGGCGTCTGGTCGCGCGCCAGTTATCGGTGATGAAGGCGGCGTTGCTGTCGGTCGCTGCCTTCCCGTCCACCGGGAAGTTTGCGGTGACCAGGCGGCTGGGCGCGCCGCCGTCGAATTGCAGCTGGTAGTTGCCGGCCGCGCCGCGGTCAGGGATGGAGAGCTCCAACCGTTCCCACCACTGCGTATAGCCCACTTTGAACTCATGGGAGCCGCCGAGAAAGCTCTCCGGGTAATAGCTGAGTGTGCCGGCCAACTGATAACGATCGCGCGGTCGGCGGAACAGCCCGTTCACATACGGAGTGCCGGTCAGAATCTGGGTCGCGAGATCGATCGCCGCGGGTTTCCCTGGCGTACAGGGCGCCCGATCGGGGATGCCGCACTCGTTGGTGTACTCGGCGACGTACCAGCCGTTGCCGAACAGGACGTTGACGAGCAGTCGATCGCTCAGCGTCCCGTTCCACTCGCCCTTCGTCTGATAGTTGTAGTAGCGGAGGTACGGCGTGGCTTCCACCGGCGAGAAACGCGCCGTGCCGACGGCGTTGCCGATGAACTGTTTCTCGTCCCACTTGTTCCGCGAATAGAACCCGACGAACCGGTGCTTTGGCGATGGCTGGTACGAGAGCTTGACTAGCTGATCCTTTTCGATGACGACCGGACGCCCGGTGGTATCGTCCGCGTTTCCGTAGGCGCCATCCGGTCCCGGATCGGCGGAGTACCCCGGCAAGGTCCGCTTGCTGCGCTTGTCCCGAATCGCACCGTAGAACCACAGCTGATCGCGGACGATCCGGCCGCCGAGATCGCCAGAGAAATCCTGGTAGTACACGGCGGCATCGCCAGCCGCGATCCCTTGCGCCTTCAAGGACGCGTCGATGTTGTTCGACTGCAGCTTGTCGGTCATGTACTGTTCGTGGTAGCGACCGTGGAATTCGTTGCCGCCAGACTTGACGATCAGCTGGATCGCCGCCCCGGGTGTCGGCACTTCGGCGGTGTTGCCAAAGGTCTTGACGTCCACCTCTTCGACCGCCGCGAAGTCGGGATTCTCGTTCGAGTGCATGTCGATGCCTTCGATGGTGGTCCGCTCGTTGCCGCTCAAGCCGTAGTTCTTGAACCCGTTGGCCTCCCCCTTCATCCCGATCACGCCCGGCTGAGGCGGCACCACTGTGACCATTCCAGGCGTCAGGTTCTGGATGTCCTGATAGTTCCGGTTGTTCGGGATCGCCGTGAGGACCTCGCTGCTGACCGTCGCACCACCCCTGGTCGTCTCGACGTCAACCAGGGGGCTTTGTCCCGTCACGGTCACGGTCTCTTCAACCGATGCAATCTTCAGCGCCTGATCGATCCGCGCGACAAACCCGGTGGTCAGCACGATGCCCTGCCGGATCAACCTTCCGAAGCCGGTGAGCTCGAACACGATCTGGTAGGTGCCTGGAGGTAGATCGTTGATCGCGTAGTCACCTCGCTCGTCGCTCACCTGAACGATTTGCGGAACTTGCAGCGCCGGCCCGGTCACCGTGACAGTCACACCGGGCAGGGCGCTCTTGCTTTCATCGGTCACCGTTCCCGTGATCGATCCGGTTCTCACCGTCTGCGCGGCGAGCGTCGAACTGAACGCCAGGAGGAGCGACACGAACACGCACGCGATTGCTCTCGACGGCATTTCTGCCTCCTTCACTCTGTGGGCGGGTCGTTGAAGCGTGATTCATGATGGCCGGCCTTCGGCCAGAATGGTATTCCTAGTGCGCCCGTGCTTCAACCTTTGGTGTGAGACTCGATCGAGGCAGTCATGGCGGCAGGTTGGCCGGCCATATCGCAGCCGGGTCACGCCGCAGGGTTTCGAAGTCATCGCCGGATGATTGGCGAGGGTTCTATGGCCGGCTGATCAACGAACACAGGTTGTTCGCGGCGTGCCGATTGATCGAGCGGCGTACCGATTGATCGATTCGTGCGAATCCGGGGCGACGATCAGGTTGTTCCGCGCGCCCGCCGGTCCTCCGTCTCGAGGCTCCGCCCGCGAAGAACACACGAATCCACCCACCAGAACACACGAAATACGATCGATCTCGTGGAGCAGTCAGGCGCGAGCTGCGCCGGGATATCGGCGCAGCTCGCGGGACGTTCGATTCGGACGTCCGTTCAGAAGGTCAGCTTGCCGCCAAGCTGGAGCATGCGGCCAGGCACAACACTCGCCGGCTGCAGCCACGATGGACCATAAGCGGCGTTGGGCGCAAACACCGAATTCGCGTTGAAGATGTTGTACAACTCGGCGTTGGCCTCGAGACGTGTCGGACCTACCGCGAAGGTCCGGGTGAGCCGCAGATCGACCTGCGTGCGCCGTTCCTCGAACTCCGTTCCGGGTGCGATCAGCGGTATCGAGACGGTGTTCACGCCGCCCGACAGCGGTCGGCCCAGCGAGGGTCGAATCTGCGCGGAGGTCGCCGTGTAGTTCGCCTGAATTTCGTCACCCGTCAGGTTCTGGAACGTGATGCTCGTCGTGAAGCCGCCGGGCAGCGGCACAACCGAATTGAATTTGATCTGCAGGTTGGCCATCAAATCGAGGACCTCATGGCAGAACCGCTGCTCAACCGCTCGTTCGCCGACGTTCGCCGTCACGCTGACGATACGAGTCGCTTGTGGGGAATCGATGACGAAGCACGTGTCGTTGACGGTTCGTCCCGTGTCCACGCCGCCACCGAAACGGATACCCGAGGACAGGCGTACATCCGCTGCAAGGGAGACGAAATCTGAGACGCGCGTCGAGCCCTTCCCGTAGTTGTTCGACTGCACCCACACATCCGCAACCTGGCCGAATTTCGCTTCGTTGATGTTATAGAGACCGCACACCTGCTGGCCGCCGCCGCCGGGCAGCCGCGAATCGGCCGGCGTCGTGATGCAGTAGGGGTCGTAGTCCGCGGGGGTCACCGCCTCGTTCACGAGCGCCCGCACGTTGCCATCCCAGTTGTGGTAATACCCCGCGGTCATCGACAGCCCCTGGGTAATCTGGTGCTGCACCTCCGCCGCGATATCCCATGTGTACTTGCGCTTGTGCCAGCCGCGCATGACCTCGTCGGAAAAGCGAACAGTGTTTGGATTGAACTGTCCGAAGGCGCTGTTGTTGATCTGGCGGCACTCGCCGTTCACCCCGAAATTATTGAGATCGCAGTCCGGGACGAAGTTTCCAGTGCGCGGATCGCCGGGGCCGAAGAACGAGTCGTTCCACGCCCGGGTGACCGAGCTGATCGAGGTTCGCTGCGGATCGTTGACCTGGGTATAGAAGACCCCGGTCAGGTCGGAGTATCGGCCCAGTGACACCTTGAGAGCCGTCCGGCTGTTACCGAACAGGTCGTAGGCCGCGCCAAAACGCGGGTTGAGATCCTTGTAGCTGGGTACGTCGCGCACCGCCTCGAATGCGCGCTCGGGCAGGAACCGGGTGGCGGGCACCGTCTGCGCGGGCACCTCGCCGTTCCAGTACTCGAAGCGGAGGCCATAACTCACCGTCAGCCGGTCGATGGTCCACTGGTCCTGGGCGTAGAGCCCGAGATCCGCGCCCATCTTCGCCTTTTCTTCGAACGGCGTGTTGTCCATCCGGAGGGATACCGGAATGCCATTATTGAACGTGTACGACAGGGCGCCGCCATTCGGACCGGTGCTCCTTCGGACGCCTCCGCGGATGTCGCCCTGCTCCAACTGGATCCCGACTTTGTAGTTGTGGGAGCCGGTGACGTAGGACGCGCCGAACCGCTGGACGTACCGGTCAACGACCCAGGGATCGCTCCAGTCGCCGCCCCCGTAGTACGTCTGGGGTGCGTTGTACCTCATGCCGGTCGATTGCTCCATGATGGAAATGGCGTCTTGCGACACTGACGGCTGCAGGCCGCTGTGGTTGTGCCAGATCATCCACCCTGCGCCCGCCTCGAGCAGGAGCTTGCTCGTCCGGACCGACTGCCACGTGCCCTGCACGATTCCGCTCGGCCGGAGGCGTTGTGGATTCTGCGCTTCTGGAGCCGTTGTCGGGCTCCCGGCACGGCCGTGAGATCCCCAGAGGTCCTGGTAGTCCACGAAGAAACCGACCTTGTTCTTCGTCGATGCCTGCCACGTGAGGCGCCCCCCGTACGACTGATTCAACTCATCGAAGATCACTGGCCGGCTCGGATCTGCCGTGTAGAACATCGTGCCGAGCGTCGCATTCTCAAAGAGACCGGGAATCTGCCTGTCGAACCCCCACCTCCGGGCGCCGGCATAAAACCACAACCGGTCCTGCCGAATGGGACCGCCGACGTACCCTCCGATATCTTCGAGCTTGCTGACCTTCTGGTCCGTCGTCATGCCGCGCTCACGCAGCGCGTCGGTCAGATTGCTGCTCTGCATGCTCTTGTTCATGTACTTGCCGGCGAACAGGCCACTGAAGCTGTTGCCGCCATCCTTGGGAACCATGTTCATCGCCATCCCCGTGGAGGAGCCTTCCGCCGTGAGGCCGCCGGTCTCGAGCGACACTTCCTGCACGAAATGCGTGTTCACGGTGTAGCCCGGCGCCTGTCCGGTCCCGGTGTTCTGCGTCCGCATGCCGTCGAAGGTCGTCCTGAGCCCACGCTTGCCGTGGTAGGTGCCGTACGTGGCCCGCCCTCCTTCCCAGTGGCCGCCCGTACCGCCGATATCGACCTTCCCGGCGTCCGACATCCCCGGAATGAGCGCCACGAACGAGCTCGTGCTCGCCTGGCCGAGCGGCAGCGCGTCGAGCGACTCCTTCCTCACCACCGTCAGCTGCCGGACGCTCTGCGCGTCCACCTGCGGGGCAGCGCCGGCCACGGTAATCGTCTCCTCGAGAGCCCCGACGGTCATCTCGACGTTGACCGACGCCGTGAAGCCTGTGCTCAACTCGATACCGGTCCGCCGGATGGTGCTGAAGCCGGGCAGGGCGAAGCTGACGCTGTAAACGCCCGGCCGCAGATCGACGACGTTGTACCGGCCCTGGCCGTCGGTCGTGACGACGCGGACCTGTTCGATCAAGGCAGGACTGGCGGCTTCAACCGTCACGCCGGGCAGGACCGCCCCAGACGTATCGCGCACCACGCCGGCAATGCCGCTCGTCGGCGCCTGCGCCCACGCGGGCGCCGCGAGCAAACACACGACGGCCACAATACTCACGACGCTCGGTCGCGCGAGGCTTGCGTGTCTCATCTGACACCTCCTACCGTCTGCTACGTGCTTCACTCAAGTGTGGAAAACGAACTCCCGCCGGAAGATCGGGCCGAGAGATCCTTCCGCCCGCAACGCATCCGCCGGGTAGCCTGATTGCGACGCATAGCCAACCGCTTGTTACCTGCTGATCGGACGAATCGTCTGCTCCGCCTCGTTCGATGTCAAGCGCAAACCGCGACGCTCCGCCGTCTTCGATGACCAGGATTGTGGTTTCGACCAATCTTCCGTATCGCTGCTGTCTCGCCTCACGGGAGATGAGCCAGCCTGATCGCAGTCCACGGCCGCGGGAGTCGCTTGTCTCTGTTTGGATTGCGGAGGGACACCGGGAGCTGCGCCACTGATTACCGATTGCTGGCCCTTTGTTGCTCCCGGGACGGATCTCCGGTGACAACCCGATGAGCACGTGACGCGGTCGAAGAGCTCCGAATACTGATTCGCGAATGCGGCCGGGTGCACCTGGGAGGCCGCGACCTGCTGAGCACCGCCGGCGGTCCTCTACTCCACGACCGAAAGGGTCATCGTTTCGGCGGCGCCGAGTAGTCTTGTTCGGTGGCCGGCTCCAACCAGGTGGTCAGCCCGCAGCTGATTTTGGTACATCTTGGCGGCCTGATCCGGGGCCGAGCCGTGCCAGTGCGTGGCGCCCGGAGCTGACCAGGTCGACTCGCCTTGCCTGGTCTCCCGCTCGGCCGCACCCCTGGATGCTGGGACAGCTCATCGCCCAATAGACGCTCGCCGCCGGCCGCCGGCACTACTCGTAGTACGCCGGCGACCGTTTCTGCCTGGTGCTGGCGACGAAGTCGTGCTGAATCCAGAGCTGCCCACCGGTCTGCTCGAGGAGAGCGTCGATGGTGTCCCTGGAGGCTTGCGTCTGTTCCTGGTTGTCGTTGACCGGAATCTTCTTCAGCGTTCGCTCGGCCGCGTAGTGATACAGATCGCCGCTGAGGAGAACAGGCCCGGTCTGCGCCAGCTTGACGAAGAGCGACTGGTGCCCCGGCGTGTGACCTGGTGTTGACTTGATCACGACCACGCCGTCGCCGAACAGGTCGTGATCGCCGTCGAGGAGCACGGTCTTCGCGTCCTTGAGCGCGATGTAGTTGGCTTCCGGACCGATGCGAGAGGGCGCCTGCCCGGGCGCCTGTGGACGTCCGCCGAAGAGTGTCGCGTGCTCGGCCCGCTGGATCAGCCACGTCGAGCCGGCGTAGTCGTTGGCGTTGGCAATGTGATCAGCGTGAGAGTGGGACATCGCGAGATAGGTGATGTCCGCGGCGGCGTATCCGGCCTCCCCGAGCTGCGACCGCAGCGTCTTGGAGGCGAAGTTGTTTCCTGGTATCTCGACGCCGCCCGGCCGGACCAGCGCGTCCAGAACGATCCCGGTGTCCCACAGGAGCGTCCCCTTCGGGTGGACGACGAGATAGCAGGCGTTGAAGAAATCGGTGACGCCGCCAACCTCCTCCGTTGTCAGTTGGTAGTTCTTGGGCTCACCGCGTTTGAGCAGCCCGCAGTCCAGCACATACAGCCGAACGGACGGCACCGTCAGCGTCTGGGGACCCGCCGCCGCCTCGACAACCGTCGTGACCGCGCACGCCGCGGCGATGAGAACGCCGGCCCCGATCGCGGCGAAGTGCGTCTGACGCCGCGATAGTACGTGCTGCCACATGTGCCCTCCGACTCAGTGTTTCCCTCGAGACTTCCTCAGCGATCGCGGCTGGGCGAAGCCGACCGCCGGCTGCGTGGCGGCTTTGGAGGGGAGGTGTTTGAAGAGATCGTTGCGCACTTCCGGCGTGCTGATCTTCCACACACACCCGTCGATATAGTAGTGATGGATGTTCACCATTGCGGCCAGGAGGATTGCGGCGAACAGCACCGGCTGGACGGGATCGAGCTGGTCCCGACAAAGACGAGATTGCCGACGACGGCGATGCCGGTGATGTACATGAGCACATGGAACACGCGTTGCCGTGGTGAGGAGACTTCGGTCCGGTTCATCTCGACACGGAGGGGGAAGATCAGGTACTGCAGCGCATGAGCGAGCTGCAGAAGAATGATCCCTTCACGTCCACGCGTCAAAATCATGTAGCCGAAATACAGCACCGGCACCGGAACGAGCATCGCCAATGGCGGCACCCGTCCGATTCGGCGGGCCACCGACAGGAACGCGACGACGACGGCGGCCATGCCGACGTGCGCGAGAACGGTCGTCGTCGAGAGCAGCCACTTCAGGAAGTCGCCGATGCCGGGAAAGAAAATCGAGTACTCGGGCGCGACCACGTTCGCAATCGCGATGTGCCACACCATGAAGACGTACAGTGTGCCGCGAACCGCATGGCGCTCGGATTTGGTCAGCAGCGCCCCACCGAGATACGAAAAGCTCGCCACCATTCCCCACGCCTGGCCGGTGTAGTGAATCGCCAGATAGCTTGTCGAGATCAGATCCGCGAAGTGCCAGTACTTGATGTTGATCGGCTCCCCGAAAATCAGGGGATGAATGAGACAGAAGAGAATGTACGAAACCAGGATGATCGGCAGATAGATCGATGCCCACGGGTGCCGCTGGATGATCTCCTTGGACTGGTACAGCAGCCGATACGAAGCGATGAAATGCGGGTAGTTGAACAGGACCTGGCTGAGGAGCACCGTGCTGTTCCAGTAACGGAACTCGGAGAACGGCACGTCCAGAGCGTAAATCACCGCAAACGGAACAACGACCAGGCCGCCGACGCAGAGGAAATCGACCCAGGGGGTGATGATGGCTGGCCGCGCTGACTGCTGAACGCGCACCGCCGCGTCCACTTGCAACGCTGGTCCGTTCAGGACCGCCACGCCTGCCGTCGCTTGCTGTCCGATGCGCTCCATTTCCCTGTATACCTGACTCGACCCCCGACCGCGTGACGTGAGCGCTGGCACCCTGGGCGGTTACGCGAACGCGTGGACGCTCAGCCGCGGGTGTCTGGCGCGAGGCCGGCTACCCATGTCCTGACCGGCGAGACGATCGTGGACGTTCCCCGACGGTCGTTGGCGCGTGGCTTGGTACTATAAGGCGTTCGGCGCCGCCAAGCCAGGCATGGATTCGCGTCTGGCGAAGGTGACCAGGCCACAATCCTGGAACCGCGAGAGCGTGTGCGCGGCGGCCCTGGGGCGGTTCTATTCTCTGAGCAGGATCTGACGGTTGTCGCGCTGCCGCAAGAGGCGTCCGACCGCTTCCATGTCCACGTAGTCTTCCGAGCTGAAGAGGAGCTCCCGGTCGGCCCGCCGGTCCCGGCGCGGCTCACTCTGCCAGATCTTGAGCGCGCGTACGGCGGCCGCCAGCCGCTGGTCGGGGGGCGCCACGAAGTCGTACGGGAAATCCGCAAAGCCTGGCAAGGTGCGCAACGAGCGATAGGCAATCGATCGAACGGCATCGTACCGATCGTTCAGGAGCTCCGCCAGGTAGGGACCCATCCAGCCAGCGCCCGAGGTCTGCTGCGCCGGCCGCCAGCCCATGCTCCAGGCGACGAGCGCGCGTTGACCGGCATCGCCGGTCATCAGCCACAAGAGTGAGGCTGCGACCGTCGCCTGGTCGCCGGTCAACTCGACCTTCGGCGTGGCGAACCATCGCTCGAGGGAATCGGCGGTCCACGCAAGCGTCTTGTCGAGGTGGCACAGGTTGCAGGCATTCGGCCGGCCAGTCTGGACGCTCGCCGCCACGGTCGGACTGCTGATTTGATGGCTCCGCAGCGCTTTCAGCAGACCGTAAGTCGTGTACGGCATGTGGCAGTTGTAGCAGCTGCTCCCCTCTGAATCGGCGCGGTGCCTGGTGTGCGCAGTCAGATTCGTCTTGAAGGTGGGATGGCACTGCACGCAGGCCTGGTTGCCGTCCAGGCCCATCGAGACCTGGTGGGTTTGGGCCCATTCGCCAACCGATCGCGGATCCTCGGGCCGCTTGTGCATCGTGTGGCACGAGAAGCAGGAGAGCGTCCGCGTCTCCTCGCGTGCGTCTGTGAAGCACGGCGAGTCGATCAAGCCGTTGTACTCCCGCCCTGAGACACGCACCATGCCGTCGGCCCAGAACGAGCGCTTGATGTAGTCCGGATCGCTGGCGAGCAGCTTCTGCATCGTCGGTGCGCCGAGATTCTGCGTCGGCTGCACCACGAAGCGGGTCTTCGCCAGGTCGTCGCCGGGCTTGTACGGAAGGCCGGCCGCATGCGCCGCTTGCTCGTCCTGTTGATCGAAGAAGGTCGAGATGCCGTGGCACTGGCCGCAGACCTGCGAGGAGAGCTTCGGATTCAGGCGGACCGGCTGCGTGATCGTCGAATCGGCCGTGCCCCGCAGATACAGGCCGTACCGGCGCAGCGGGTCGCGGTTCGCTTGGACGTGCGCCCTGCCAGGTCCGTGACAGGCTTCGCAGGCGATGCCCAACTCTGCCACCTGCGTGTCCACCGCCGGCGCCTCCAGCGGCGCGATCAACATCGCCTCGAGCTCCGGCTTCCCGTGTGTCGCGTGACAGTTGATACAGACCACGTTCCAGCGTCCGGTCTCCGAGGCGGTCTTGCCAATGGGCGGAGCCAGAAACGCTGCCGATCGGGGGATCCACCGCCGCTCCGCAATCAGGTACATCCCGGGAAGCTGCCCCAGCACGCGCCCGCGATCGGTTCGATACCAGTACACCTGCTGATGGTGCGAACCGGTGGTCATGACGATCTGCCGCGAGATGCGAGCGGACGGCAGGCCGCTGATGGCCCCATCCGGATCGTCGAACTCCGCCCAGAACTGGCTTCCCCGTCTCTCGAGCTGCATCGGCCGCCCGGGCACCTCGGTCACCCGCACGCCGTCGAAATCCGCGCGCACCGCGTCAGGTGTCGCCACCTGCGTCATCGTGCGATGGTAGGAGCCGTACCACGCGTCGTACTGCGGCGCATGGCAGGCCTTGCAGGTCTGCGAGGACGTGTAGCCATCCGCGTTCACCTGGATCGGCCGATAGCTGACGTGCTGTTCAGGCGGGGACGGCTCTCGAGAGGCGACCCCGAGGTAACCCACGGCGCCGGAGGCGAGCAGGGAGACACCCAGCACAATCGACGCGCGGCTGACCGATTTACTCAGAGACATGTCAGGTCACACGTAGGAGAATGTGCATTTTGCGTTTCGCTGCGCCTGCGATGCGTGCTTCGGATACCACGGGTCCCGTGCTCCGATGCGAGCCGTACTCCCACGGCGTAGTATATGAAGAACGGCGCCGAATCGCGTCGCCCGCGCCATCTGTGAAACCCCATGACGTCGCGCCGCCGCCCGACGCTCACGGCATGTCTTCTTCTCGCCACGGCGTCCGAACGGGCCGGCCCGCTTCGTAGAGCCGAAGGTTTCCGGCCATGCGCTCGGCCAGGTCCGTGTCACCCATCTGATCGGCCGCCGCGATCGCGCCGCGCTGCCAGGCGGTCGCTTCTCCGTAGCGTCCCACCTCGGCCAGGACCATCGCCATCGCCTCGCCCAGATCCAAACGCTGCTGCGGCTCGGACATCGCCTGCATGACGGCCAGCGCCTGGCGGCCGTCGCGGACCCGATCATCTGGCGCAGCCGCCAGGATGCGGGCCAACGCGTGCGAGAACACCGGCTCATCGGGGTGTATCAGGGCAGCCGCGCGCAGTCGCTCGACAGCCTCCTGATACCGCCGGAGGCTGACCAGTGCCATCGCGTGCCCGAACGCCGCCTCGGAGATCCGCGGGTCGATCGCGAGCACATGCTCGTAGTGCGGGAGGGCCGCTCGCGAGCTGCCACTCCGGCGCAACAGCTCGGCGAGGCGGACGCGCGCCTCGACGTAGCCGGGCTCGCGGGCGACAGCGGTGGAATACCGCGCGATGGCTTCCTGATACCGCCCGCCCTCCTCCAGGAGCACCCCCAGGCTGTAGTGCGCCCGCGCGTACTCCGGTGACTTTTGGACGACTTCTTCGAACGCGTCCTCCGCCCCGCGAACCTCGCCCAACTGGTACAGCGCCGTGCCCAGCTTGTGCCGCAAAGTCGGGTTGGAGGGCTCGAGCGCGAGGCCCTGGCGAAATTGCGCCGCCGCGGTGCTCCAATCGGCGCCGTTCAGCGCTCGCGTCCCGCGAATCTCGTACGCGATCGCGCTCTGTAACAGTTCAAGCAGCTCCTCCATCAAGGGATCGGCTGGAAGAAGCTCGGACGCACCGCGCTGGCGCAGGTGCGCTTCCGCTTTGGCCGTCTCGCCCAGCCCCCGGTAGGCCAGGGCGAGCGGATAGTGGACATTCACCGCCTGCGCGTTGAGCGCCAGCACGCCCTCGAAGTGTGCGACGGCGCCGAGGAAATCATCTTGCGCCAGCGCCGCGCGGCCCAGGCCGAACCGCGCCGCGAGATTCTGGGGCTGCGCGGCGGCGGCCCTGGAAAACAGGGGCGCCGCTTCCGCCGGACGCCCCTCGAGAAGGTGCACGTCACCCAGCCAGATGAGTGTGGGCACGTCGTCCGGGCGTTGCTCCATGGCCCTTTCGAAAAACGCTGACGCCGACTCCAGCGCACCCTTCGTCCTGTACAGGTGCCCGAGATAGTAAGGCCAGCGGTGCTCCCGCGGGGCCAGCGTGTGCGCATTCAGGAAATAGGGTTCCGCCAGATCGAAGTATTTCGCCGCCATGAGCAGCTTCCCCATCTCCCCATACGCGTGGGCGACCTCGAGCGGCGGCGTCCCGGTGGTCTCGCGCTTCTGCGTCAAGACCTTGAACTGCTCGCTCAGTTGTCCCTGCACCGGCTCCTCGATGCGCGACATGTCGGGTAGCGCCACGGCCCGCAACGTTCCACCGCCAGGAGAAGTCGCGTCCGCGTCCGCCGAAGACGCATGCTCCACGTCACTCGCGCAGCCAGCGACGAGCAGGGCCAGCAGTACCCACAGCCCTGCCACGAGCGTGTGCTCCATGTCCCTGTCCCGCCTCACCGGCCGTCGCCCTCCTGCGGGCGGCCGCGGCCTTCCTGCAACGTCGTCCACTGATCGATTGGCGCCGCGGGCCACTCCTCGACGCGTCCGCTCGGCCAGAACACCCGCAGGCGCGGGGCCTCGGCCGACGCCCCGAGACCGACCAGTACCCGGGGATCGTTGGCGGACGCATAGCTCCCGTCCGCGTGTGCCCGGCGCCACAGGGGTGGTCCACTGCTCCGGAGAACCGCAACGCGCGCCCCGAGCATGTCGCGCGGTGTGTTCGACCCGCCCAGCAGTCTGACTCCGAGCCAATGGTTTCGGCGGCCCTGTTGGTTCATGAGTACACGAGCGGGTCCGTTGTCGTTGGCGACCACCACGTCGGTGGCGCCATCATTGTCGAGATCGCCGAACGCTGCGCCGCGTCCCACTTCGGACAATTGAAACACGGCGCCGGCCTGGCCGGTGACCTCCTCGAATCGCCCGTTGCCAAGATTGCGGAACAACTGTTTGAGCTGGTCGTAGGGAAACGGGTTGTCGCCGCGGCCTTCCTGGGCCTGTATGGTTCCGTTCACGGTCAGGAGATCGAGCCAGCTGTCGTTGTCGAAGTCGATCCACGCCGTCCCCCAGCCAGTATAGGCAAGGCTCGGAGCGCCGAGGCCCGAGCGAGCCGTCCGGTCTTCGAACACGCCGGTCCCGTCGTTGACGTACAGCGTGTTGGCTTCAGTCGTGAGAGTCGTGAGGAACACGTCCTCGTCCCCGTCGTTGTCGAAATCGCCAGCGTCCACGCCCATCCCCGCCACCGCGTTCCCGTCCCGATTGAGCGCCACACCGGCGAGCGGCGCCCGATCCTGGAAGGTCCGGTCGCGCTGGTTGATCCAGAGCTGACTCGCTTCGCCATCGTTCGCCACCAAGATGTCCATCCAACCGTCGCCGTTGAAATCACCGGCGACGACACCGAGCGTCGGGCCGAAGTGGCCCCCCACCAATGCCGGGGCGGTCACGTCGATGAACGTCCCGTCCCCCTGGTTCCGATAGAGCCGGTCCGGCTGCGCCCGAAAGACGCGCGGCGAGCAGTAGTCCCGGCCGCCGATCAACCCCCGGCAGATGACGTTCGCCTCGACGCTGAAGTGCACGTAGTTCCCGACGTAGAGATCCAGCCACCCGTCGCGGTCGTAGTCCAGGAACGCGGCCGACACGCTGAAGCCGGGGTCATCCACTCCGCTGGCGCGTGACACGTCGGTAAACGTTCCATCGCAATCGTTGCGAAACAGCTGGTTCGACCCGAAATTGGTCACATAGATGTCCACGCAGCCGTCGTTCGTGAAATCGCCCGCGGCCACTCCCATGCCGTACCCACGCGCGTCGATGCCGCTTTCCTCCGTCACGTCGGTGAACCGCACGGTGCGCGTCCCGGTGGAGTCGACCTCCAGATCGTTCCGGTACAATCGACCTCTCAGCGGCAACTGTTTTTCCTGCGGCGGGGCCGTGGCGTCCTTCAGGGTCTTGCCCGCCCCGAGCATCCGGCCCTGCACGAGGAAGACATCAAGGTCCCCATCGCTGTCGTAGTCCAGCACTCCCACCCCCGGGGCTACGTGCTCGGGGAAATAGAACTCTCCCGACATGCCGTTGAAGTGCACGAAGTCGAGGCCTGTGTCTGCGGTCTGGTCCGTGAACCACTCGTCGTGGTCCCGCGACCCGCTCGAATGAGGGACGCTGCTCCGCTCGCCCCCGCAACCAGCCAGCAGCGTGAGAGCGAGGAGCAGCGGGAAGAGGCTGATGGCGGAAGTGAGCGAGGGCGCTCTCACGGTATGACAAGCTCTCGGAATGCGGTTGTGATGATACTTCAGAGAGGCGGCTGCGACTGCAGCCGCCGCATCAGCCATCATGGTGTCGTCGAGCCGCGACGCCACGTCGCTGTCGCAGAGCCAACGGATTTTTCGTTGACCGGAACCGGTGGCCGGTGTAGCGTGTCCACCCTGGACCGGCCTCCGGTCGGCACGACGCCTGCCTGTATGCGGTCACGGTCTTCGGGGAGAGGAGAGCGCAGCCGATGAACATTTGGCGTGGTCGTGGACCCGCGGCGACCATCGGCGCGGCGGCCGCCGCGATCGCCGCGATCGCCGTCGCGGCAACCTTCACGACAGCTCAGTCGCCGGCGGCCGGGGTGCGACGGATGGCTGACGGCAAACCCAATCTGAACGGCATCTGGCAGGTCAACAACACGGCCAACTGGGACGTTCTCACGCACAAGGCACGGCAGGGTCCGGTCATGGCGCTCGGCGCGGCCTTCAGCGTTCCGGGCGGGTTGGGCGTCGTCGAAGGCGACGCGATCCCGTACAAACCGGAGGCGCTGGCGAAACAGAAGCAGAACGCAGCACAGTGGCTGACGGCAGATCCTGAAATCAAGTGTTACATGCCGGGACTGCCGCGCGCGACGTATATGCCGTATCCCTTCCAGATCGTGCAGGCGGGCGCGGCCACGGATATCCTGGTCACCTACGAGTTCGCCAGCGCCAGCCGGATCATTCGCATGAACAGCAAGGCCGAGAGTCCGACCGACACGTGGATGGGATGGTCGCGCGGCCGCTGGGACGGCGACACGCTCGTCGTCGATGTGACGAGCTTCAACGGCCAGAGCTGGTTCGATCGCGCCGGTAATTTCCAGAGCGAGACCCTGCACGTGGTCGAGCGGTTCACGCCGACGGGCCCAGACATGCTGCGTTACGAGGTCACCATCGAGGATCCCCAGTTGTATACGCGCCCGTGGAAGATGAGTATGCCGATCTACCGTCGCATGGAGCAGAACGCGCAACTGGTCGAGTACAAGTGCGTCGAGTTCGTCGAAGAATTGATGTACGGGCATCTGGTGAAAAAGCCGACGTCGGGTCAGTAGCCATATGAGACGGTCAGTAGCCATATGATCGGTGAGGTGCTTGAAATGCGGAAGGGGTTGCTCGCGTCAATCTCCGGCCTGGTCATCGCGGTTGCTTTCGTCTGGCTGTCGGCGCCAGTGTCCGGCCAGACCGGGGCCAAGTGGACGCCGCCCAAGACATCATGGGGCGATCCGGACATCCAGGGGCAGTGGAACAGCCAGACCTCCACGCCGCTCGAACGACCTCTGACAGGCGAGCTTGCCGGGAAGCAGGAGCTTTCGGACGAGGAAGCCGAGACGCTGGAGAACGAGGCGCGACAAAGCTTCGATGAAGCTCCGAGGGCCGGCGATCCCGGAACCTACAATGCCTTCTGGCGTGACGAAGGAAAGGGCCTGACGCGAACGTCGCTGATCATCGATCCGTCGGACGGCAGGGTACCTCCCCTGACGCCGGAAGCCGAGAAGCGGGCCGTCGCCGAGCGAGCGGCGAGGAGCCAGCGCGGTCCGGCGGACACCTACGCGGATCTGAGCCTGTGGACGCGCTGCATCTCGCGCGGCTGGAACGGTATCGGCAGCTGGTACAGCAGCAACTATCAGATCTTTCAGTCGCCCGGCTACGTCGTGGTGCTGCAGGAGCTCATCCACGAACCCCGCATCATCCCGTTGGATGGACGTCCACATCTCCCGCAAGGCGTCGGCCAGTGGCTGGGAGACTCACGCGGGCGCTGGGAAGGGAATACGCTGGTCGTCGAAACGACGAATTTCGACCCGAAAACGAGCTACAGAGGGTCGCGCGACACCCTGAAGCTGGTCGAACGCTATACCCCGCTCGACGCCAACACCCTCGACTACCAGTTCACGGTCAACGACGCCACGACATTCACGAAACCGTGGACCGTGTCACGGCCGATGCGGCGCCAGACGGACGGCATCAGCATCTTCGAATACGCCTGCCATGAGGGCAACTACGCCATGGAGGGCATCCTGAAGGGCGCTCGCGTTCAGGAGAAAGCCGGCGCGCCGAGCCCACAGCAGCAACGCTGAGATTTACCGCACATGAACTCTTCGGCGGACTCCGTGCAGCGGTATTCGAGCAACTGCATGTTCCGTTCGACCCGTCGATAGAGCGGCATCGTGATCCGCCATGGACGCGTGAACACGTTCGGACCCTCGATCGTCACCTCATAGCGAATGATGTCGGCCGACATCGGCGTGGAGCGCTCGACCAGCTTCAACGCGTCGGCTGTGAAAGTTCCCCGCCCGGTCGAACCAGGTTCGGTCGTTGAAATTGGTGACATCGACGACCAGCGTATCACCCTCCCACCGGCCGACCGAATGGCCCATCCACGTACTGGCTCGACCGACTACGGGAGGGTAAGCGCCACCACCTCCGGCATCTCGCCGGTCGGCTGAGGCTGCACGGTGAGTGCGATGTATTGCTTCCCCGCCACCGAGTAGGTCATCGGCGTTCCGATCGGCGTGCCAGGCAGATCGGCGGACCCGAGCGTCTTGCCGGTCGCCTTGTCGTACGCGACCAGACGAGGGCCGTTGTCGCTGCCGCCGGCGGTGAGCGCGTGAACGAGCACGGTTCTCGTCAGCAGCGGGCCGCTCAGCGTGGCGTCGCCTCCGACCGGCGGCAGGTTCAGCGGCTTGAGGAGGGGAATGTTCCGCGTACGGTCGCCATTCCCGGTCGGAACCATCCACGCGTGCGCGCCTGTGTTCATGTCGATTGCGGTCATGCGCGAGTACGGGGGCTTGAAGAGCGGCAGCCCCTGCGGCAGCGCCGCGGTTCCCCGCTGCCGCTGCACGTAGCGGAGATTGCTCTTCAGCTCCGGCTCTGGCGGCACGACGCGATTCACGGCCCAGGCGTGCCGCGACGGCACGTAAAGCCTTCCTGTTGTCGGATCGACGGCCGCGCCCGACCAGTTGCCGCCGCCACCGGTGCCGGGCCGCTGGATCGTGCCCTGAGTCGACGGCGGTGTGAACAGGGGGCCGATCTTGAAGGCCTGAATCGACTTCTCGGCCATGGCGCGAATCTCGGGTGTGAAGTCCACCAGATCGTCCACCGTGACGCCCTGATACTCGAACGCCGCGGGCCGGGTTGGGAACGGTTGCGTCAGCGCCGCCCGCTCGCCAGGGACATCGGAGGGAGGCACCGGCCGTTCTTCCATCGGCCACACCGGCGCGCCGGTCACGCGATCGAACGTGTAGACGAAGCCCTGCTTGGTGATCTGCGCCACCGCCTTGATCGGCTTGCCGTTCACGTTCACGTCGAGCAGGTTCGGCGCCGCCGGGTTGTCGTAGTCCCAGAGACCGTGGTGAACGGTC
The DNA here is from genome assembly GCA_009380045.1 of Luteitalea sp. Lineage (GTDB taxonomy): Bacteria > Acidobacteriota > Vicinamibacteria > Vicinamibacterales > CAVVIG01 > WHSN01. The sequence continues at coordinate 12,008 of WHSN01000017.1, read as the reverse complement.
TGGAAGTGCCAGACCCGCTTGCCGGTCTCGACGTCGAGGCACAGGACGCTTTCGGCGAAAAGGTTGTCGCCGAGACGGTGGCCGCCGTAGTAGTCGGGAGCGACGGTGTTGGTGGGAAGATAGACGTATCCGAGCTCCGGGTCGGCGCTCATCATCGACCAGACGGTCACCTTGCCCGAGTAGGACCACGAGTCGTTCTCCCAGGTCTCGTTGCCGAACTCACCGGGCGACGGGATCGTCTTGAAGGTCCACTTCACCTTCCCCGTGCGAACGTCGAACGCGCGGATATGACCCGGAATCTGTTCTTTCTTGCTCACCAGGGACGAGATCGACGCCGGCGTGATCACGACGTCGCGCACGACGAGCGGCGGCGACTGCACCGAGTAGGTGAGCGCGTTCAGGTAGTCGCGATCCCCGCGCTTGGCGCGAGGAACGCCTTCCATCAGGTCGACGCGGCCATTGACGCCGAACCCGGGTACGGGCCGACCGGTCTTCGCGTCGACCGAAACGAGATATCCGTCGCCGGTGCCCCAGTAAATCCGCTCCTCGGTCCCGTCGGTCCAGTACGCCACGCCCCGCTGGTTCCAGCGCGCGCTCATCGTCGTCGTCCCGGCCTCGTAGCTCTTGGGGTTGTAGACCCATCGCACGGCGCCGGTTTTCGCGTCGAGCGCAGCCCCGACCGACGCCGGCGAGTTGACGTAGAGAGATCCGTTCACCATCAACGGCGTCGCCTTGAAGTTGCCAATGAACGGCGGCTGGCCGTCGCGCCAGCGTTTCGGGTTGATCCGGTTCAGCTCGCCGAAGATCGTCTTCGAGTCGGCCTGCCATTCGCCGCCGCCTTCGAGCGTCATGCTGAGCGACGCGTCAGGCGATTTCGTGCGCCACGCGATCTTCAGCGACGCGAAGTTGTCACCGGTGATCTGATCGAGCGGCGAGTATTTCGTGCTGGCCAGATCGCCGCCGTAAGTGGGCCACTCGCCGCGAGAGGTCGAAGGGACCGGGCCGGTCTGCGCCCGCCCGGAGAGGACCGCGCCCACGACTACCACAACCACGCCGATCAGGCGCCACCGCGAATCGCTCATCATGGGAACTCTCCTCTACCGCGAGGTCACAGTCCTGCTGACCTCCTCAGCAATTGCGGCGGAGTTTAGCAATCGGTGCCCGTACTCCACAAGCGGTATTCTCCGCGGGTTGGAGTCTGTCGGTTCGCGGCCAGAGCGCGCGCGATCCAAATTTCGGGATAGGGATGGCCGTGTTCGTTACACGTCAGCGAAGGCTTCAACCGGCGGGCAGGCGCACATGAGGTTTCGGTCGCCGTACGGGTTGTCGATGCGTCCGACCGTCGGCCAGAATTTGCGCGCGCGGACGAATGGCAGCGGAAACGCCGCCTGCTCGCGGGTGTAGCCATGCGACCAGGTGCTGGCGGCCACGACCCCGGCCGTGTGCGGCGCGTTCTTGAGCACGTTGTCTTTCGGGTCGACTTTGCCGTCGACGACCGCCTGAATCTCCCGCCGAATCGCGATCATGGCGTCACAGAACCGATCGAGCTCCTCCTTGGGCTCGCTCTCGGTCGGCTCGATCATCAGAGTTCCGGCGACGGGGAACGACACGGTCGGGGCGTGGAAACCGTAGTCCATCAGCCGCTTCGCGACATCCGACTCGTCCACCAGGCCGCCGCTCGCCTGCTTCAGCGCGCGAAGGTCGAAAATCATCTCGTGCGCGACCCGCCCGTTCGGGCGCGTGTAGAGGACCGGATAGTGCGGCTCCAGGCGTGCCTTGATGTAGTTGGCGTTGAGGATCGCGTAGCGGCTGGCGTTGCTCATCCCGCCGCCGCCGAGCATCTTGATGTACGCGTACGAGATCAGCAGGATGCTGGCGCTGCTCCACGGGGCAGAAGCCAGCGCGTGGATTGCGCGGTCGCCGCCGGTCCGGACCAGTGGATGACCGGGCAAGTACGGCGCCAGGTGACCGGCGACGCCGATCGGCCCCATGCCGGGGCCGCCGCCGCCATGTGGAATCGCGAAGGTCTTGTGCAGGTTCAAGTGACAGACGTCGGCGCCGATCGTGGCCGGACTGGTGAGGCCCACCTGCGCGTTCATGTTCGCACCGTCCATGTACACCTGCCCGCCGCGCGTATGGATCGTCGCGCAGATGTCCTGGATGCTCTCCTCGTAGACCCCGTGCGTGGATGGATAGGTCACCATCAACGCCGCGAGCCGAGTCTGGTGCGCGGCAGCCTTGGCTTCGAGATCCCCGACGTCGATATTGCCGTCTTTCGTGCTCGCCACCACGACGACCCGCATGCCGGCCATGATCGCGCTCGCCGGATTGGTGCCATGCGCCGATGCGGGGATGAGCACGACGTCGCGCGCGTGGTCGCCGCGATCGTGATGGTAGGCGCGGATGACCATCAGCCCGGCGTACTCCCCCTGCGCGCCGGAGTTCGGCTGCAGCGACACCGCGGCAAACCCGGTGATCTCGCACAGGGCGGCTTCCAGCTCGCGGAAGACCTGCTGATACCCTTCCATCTGATCCACCGGCGCGAACGGATGTGGCTTCGAGAACTCCGGCCAGGTGATCGGCAGCATTTCCGACGCCGCGTTCAGCTTCATCGTGCACGAGCCGAGCGGAATCATCGACGTATCGAGGCCGATGTCCTTTCGTTCCAGTCCCCGCACGTACCGCATCATCTCGGTCTCCGAATGATGCGTGTTGAAGACCGGGTGCGTCATGAACGGCGATGTCCGCGCCAGCCCCGCCGGATAGTCGACGACGACGCCCCAGGCGGAACGGTCGAGCGGCTGCAGCGTCTTGTCCAGCGCCGCTGCGAACACGTCGGCGATGGCATCGACGTCCGCCGGATCGGTGGTTTCGTCCACCGCGATGTTGATCGTGCCATCGTCGCGATACCGGAAATTCAGCCGGGCGGCAACAGCCGCCGCGCGGACACGATCCGGGTCGGGCACCTGAAGCCGCAGGGTGTCGAAATACACTTCGTTCAGCTGTCTGACCCCGAGCGTCGAGAGTTGATGCTCGAGGAGGCTGGCGATCGCGTGGACGCGCTGTGCGATCGCCGTGAGGCCCTTGGGTCCGTGGTAGACCGCGTAGAAGCCAGCCATGTTCGCCAGCAGCGCCTGCGCCGTGCAGATGTTCGAGGTTGCCTTCTCGCGCCGGATGTGCTGCTCCCGCGTCTGGAGCGACATCCGGTAGGCGGTGTCCCCTTCGGCGTCGATCGAGGCGCCGATGATGCGTCCAGGCGCCTGGCGCATGTGCTTCTCGAGCGTGGCGAAGAATGCGGCGTGGGGACCGCCGTATCCCATCGGGACGCCAAACCGCTGCGAGTTGCCGAGGACGACGTCGGCCCCGAGCTCGCCCGGTGGCGTCAAGACCGCCTGGCTCAGAAGGTCGGAGGCGACTGCGACGAGCACGCCGTGCGCCTTGGCCCGGACCATCACGTCGCGAAGATCGTGGACCGCGCCCGCCTCGTCGGGGCTCTGCACGAGCGCGCCGAACACCTGACCGCCGAACGCGGCGGTTCGCAGATCGCCGATGACGAGCTCGATCCCGAGCGGGTCAGCGCGCGATCGGAGCACCTCGATCGTCTGGGGAAAACATGAGTCGGCCACGAAGAACTGCGCGGCACCGCCAGTGGTCTCGATCCGCCGGCTCTGCACCCGGTGCAGCATCGTCATCGCCTCGGCGGCTGCCGTGGCCTCGTCGAGCAGCGATGCGGTCGCGATTTCCATCCCCGAGAGGTCGCGGACCATTGTCTGAAAATTGAGCAGCGCTTCCAGGCGTCCTTGCGCGATCTCTGCCTGGTACGGTGTGTACGGCGTATACCAGCCGGGGTTCTCGAACACGTTCCGCTGAATCACGCTTGGTGTCACGCAGTCGTAGTACCCCAGGCCGATGTACGACGTGAACAGCTGGTTGCGGGCCGCCGTGACGCGCAGCTCCCGCAGGAAACGATGCTCTGGCAGCCCGTCCGGCAGGTTGAGCGGCCGAGCGAGCCGGATGCGTGCCGGAATCGCCTCGTCGATCAGCGCATCGAGCGACGAAGCACCGATCGATTCGAGCATCGCCGCGGTGTCCACCTGATCGGGACCGATATGGCGCGACTCGAAGGCTTCGGGATCGAAAATCGTCATTTCACCAGATCTGCGTACTGCGTCGCGTCGAGCAGGGACCCTGCTTCGTCCGGATCCGACAGCCTGATGCTCACCATCCAGGTCGCGTGCGGATCGGCGTTCACCGCTTCCGGCTTGTCCTTGAGACCACCGTTCACTTCCACCACCTCGCCGGAGACCGGCGCGTACAATTCGGACACCGCCTTGACCGATTCGATGGTGCCGAACGACTGCCCGGCCTTGAGCTGCGCGCCAACCTCGGGAAGCTCGACGTAGACCACGTCGCCAAGCTGCTTCTGTGCGAAATCGGTGATGCCCACCTTGCCGCGGTCTCCGGAAATGTCAATCCACTCGTGGTCCTTCGAGTACTTGTAGCCGGCAGGGTAAGCCATCATTGTGTCCTCTTGTAGAAGGGCATCGGCACGACCGTGGCGCGAGCGCGACGTCCGCGGATGTCGACCTCGACCTCGCTGCCGGCCGTCGCCTGGGCAACCGGCAGGTAAGCCATGGCAATGGCTTTCTTCAGGTATGGAGTCTGCGTTCCGCTGGTCACCGCTCCCACCTTGCTGTCACCGACATACACGTCGTGGCCGGCCCGTGCGATTCCCGGCTCCTGCATCTCGAGGCCGACCAGCCGCCGGGCGATCCCCTCGGCTTTCTGCCGGCGCAGGCGCTCGGCGCCGACGAAGTCCGGCTTCTTCCAGCCGACGATCCATCCGAGGTCCGCTTCGAGCACGGTGGTCGTTTCGTCGATGTCGTTGCCGTGCAGCCGCATCGACGCTTCGAGCCGGAGCGTGTCGCGCGCGCCAAGCCCGCACGGAATGAGCCCGACCTCTCGTCCAGACTCGAGCAGCGCCAGCCACAGCCGGTCGGCCTGCGGCGGCGGCACGAAGATCTCGTAGCCATCCTCGCCGGTGTACCCCGTCCGCGACACGGTGGCGCGGATGCCGGCGACCTCTCCGTGAGCGAACCAGTAGTATTTCATGGCGCCGAGGTCGACGGCGGTCAACGGCTGAACGACCTCGCGGGCCTGCGGCCCCTGGACGGCGACCAGCGCGTAGCGCGAGCTCGCGTCCACGGCGACTGCATCGCCCGCCGGTTTGATTCCTTCGGCAATGTGTTCGTAGTCCTTCCCGATGTGGGAGGCGTTCACCACCAGCATGAAGTGCTGCGGCGCCAGCCGATAGACGAGGATGTCGTCGACGAACGTACCGTCGGGGGTGAGCAGGCCCGAGTACTGCGCCTGCCCGACCTGCAGCTTCGCGGCGTCGTTGCAGGAGATCCGCTGCACCGCCTCGAGCGCATTCTTCCCGGCCACTTCGATCTGTCCCATGTGGCTGACGTCGAAGATGCCGGCGCGCTCGCGCACCGCCAGGTGCTCGGCGACGATGCCGGAATATTCGACAGGCATGTCCCAGCCGCCGAAGGGGACCATACGGGCTCCGGAGGTGCGATGACGTGCGTGGAGCGCGGTCTTCTTCAGAGACGGGTCGGCAGTCTGTTCCATGAGGGAAGTGTAATGATTGGGGACGTTCAACGGTACTATGCACATTCGTGCACCGTCAAGGAACGAAGGCCCCGACTGCCGCTCAGAACAGGTCGGCCCGCCAGTACGACACATCCGCCACTGACAGCCGAGGCACCGTCCTGTCCGGATCCAGGGAACGCATCATCATCACTTCCGCGGTGGCAGTGGCCGGTTCGAGCGTCACCTGCGGAGGCGTGAACCCGAAGGGCAGCCAGGCGGAGATCTGGGGGCGGCGTTCGTGCGGCTCGCGCGCAATCAGCGCCTGGAGGATCGCGCCAACCCGCGCCCCGGTGGGATCGCGGTCGCCGCATTCTTCAATCGTCCACCCCGAAGACGCGACGCTCACGACGACATAGGCGGCCGCGGTCGTGCCTTCTTCGGCGATGAAGAAGTGCACTTCTCGCGTGCCGGGACGTCCGAGACCGGCGAGCAGGCGCTTCCTAGTAATGTTGTACTGGATGAAACCGACGTCGCGATCGAGGTGAAACGGCACCGGTTGGTCACGAGCCTGGCCCATGGCGGCCATGGCGTCGAGATCCCGCGTGTCGCCACCGCGAATCATCGTCATCGGCGCGCCGTACCGCGGCGACTCGGAGACGCGGATCGTCACCATCGGCGGCGTGGGGATCTCCACGAAGCCCTGTCGTGCGTAGTACTCGGAACCAATCTCCGAGAACAGCAGGCCCATGGATGCTCCGTCGTCGCGAGCTTCGGCGAGCAGGCGGGCTATCAGTTCGGCCGCCCACCCGCGGCCACGCTGTGCGGGATCGGTGAACACCGCTCCCAGGCCGCAGACGCGCGCCGGCTTGCCGCCGATGACGGCCCTCAGATCGTACCGCTTCGCGCTCGCGAGGAGGCGGTCGCCGTCGACCAGGGCATACATCCGCAGGTGATCGGCACCCCACGGTGTTTGCGTCTGTGCCGCCTGGAACCTGCCGTAGTTGACCCGTGTGAGGCCTTCGTGCCACACCGCGTAGGTCGCGTCGAGCATGCGTTGGAGCATCTCGCCTTGCGCGAGAACGAGAGTTGACACCAGGTTATCGTGCGGCCTCCGTACGAACCACGTGACGCCGCGAACGATTCGGGGAGGCGACGGCCGGCGTCAGGTCGGGTTGCCCATCCGGTCGAACGCCCGGGCGCCGGATCAGATATTTGGTAGACCGTCGTTGTCCTCGTGGCTGGCGCATCGGAGACCCTCTTGCTCATCATCGCACCGATCCGGTTCAAAGATCAGATGCGGCAGAACCTTTCGAGCCAGGCCCGCGCCTCCTCGATCGCTGCCTCGTAGCCGAGCGCTGCGCCTTGGGCCTCTTCCTGCGCGTGCGCCTGCTGATTCAGCATCGAACGCACCGATGCCACGAACTGCGCGCGCATCCGCTCGTTCACTGGGGCTCGCCTGAGACCCATGGCCTGAAAAAAGGGCCTGGGACGCGCCGCCGAGCCGTTAGTCCGCGCGCCAGAGCTCCCGACGCAAGGACGATTCCCCCGTGGTCTCGATGATCCCCACGCCCAAGGCTCGCAGGCCGAGCTCACGCGCGATGTGCAGCGCCTCGAGGTTACGCATGCCCGCTCCCTCCAGGTCCCCGTCCTGCAGCAGCAGTAGCGCCAGGTTCTGCAGGCAGAGGGCCACGTTTCCCGGGTCTCCGCCGAAGCGGGCTTCGGTGAGCGCGTCTTCGTACAACGGGCGTGCGGCCGTGAATTCGCCACGCTCCCTGGACAGTTCCTCCAGGTTGTTCAGGCACATGGACGCACCACGCCGGTCCCCGGCCTGGCGCGCCCGACACGTTCGTCGGCTGAGCGATATCGCGTCCCTCAGAATCTCGAAGACCGGCAGCGACGGATGGAATCTCCGCTTGCTGAAGCTGTATGTCAACGGCAGGGCCATCTACAGCCAGGATTTCGCACGGGCGGACGATGGTTCGATAACGAGAACGGGGATTCACGGACCTACAAGATCAGCGGTTCGAGGCTCCGCGCACACGCGCAGTGGGTCGGGTACAGGCCTCACCTTCCCCCCGTTTTACGTGCCGGGGCTCGAAATGGAGAGCCGGGTGCAAGCGATTGTCGGCGATTTCATCCACGCCAACGACCTGTATTGGGGAGGTCGCGACGGTCGACATGGGTGGACGCGTCGTACAAGGCGAAGAAGGTCGTTCGCATGAATGTCGACCTTTCGTACTCCATCCCCGTGCTCCCGATCCGGAGGTCGACGTCGCGTTCAACCTGCGACTCTCGTGCGCCGCGGGGACCGTCACGGTGCGTGCGGAGAACCTCCGCTACGATACGTCGTGGTGGGGGACATTCTCACAGCGGTCGGTCGCCTGTTCGGGGTGTTCAACACAGTGACGATCCCCCCCTTCAACTACAAGCTCGACACCGGCCAGCCGATTTGCCCCACCATCCAGGTGCAGAGCGATGGCGGGATCCGCTTCGGCTTGCCCTGAACGAAGGCAATGATGGCGTCACGACAGAGCCAGCAGCGGAGCGCTGCGCCGAGACTCGCACGCACCTCTGGGCTCTGTCGTGGTCGGAGGGCTGGAAGCCGGTAGACCGACAACGTGCGAGAAGACGACCCTGGTGCCAGGAATACCTTCTTTTCGCGGCGCTCATACTCTGCGCCGAGCCGATTCCCATTGTGGCCTCCCACTTTCGTCCGTGCCTGGGCCTCTTGTCGGATGTACAGGCCCCTTCCCGAACCTGGATCGATCGTCCCCCGACCGTGACGTGCCATTCGCCGTTTCTACCAGGCACATCCCAGCCCGCTGAACTGCGCTGATCCAGGCGCCCTGCCGTTGTGGGCCCACTGGTGTTCAGGCGAGGACTCCTGTGCGTTGACATCAATGCGGCCGCAGCCATTCGGAGACGCAACGACGCGCCTGAAAAGCGCGAGGTTGCCAGGCGGCGGCGCGGGGCAGTCGCCAATAAAGCAGCTGGGGTCTTTAATTAAGGGCCGGCATCGACCTCGGTTTCGACCTAGCCGGCCGCTTTCAAGGAGAAACACCATGACTGTTTTCGTGGCCGACCTGTAAAACGAATCCGATTCCAGGGAACTGAATTGTCATAGTGGAGTATCGTACTTCGAAAGGAAGATCTGTCATGAAGCGAAAAGTCTTTTCGTCTGCTACAATCGCCGGGCTCCTGGCCCTGTCAGCCCCCGTGCTGGCAAACAATTTCGTGGTGGGCCAAAGCTCCAATGGCAACGTCACCCTGAACGATGCCAATAACTGGGACGTAATCAGGAGCGCGAGTGTGACCGTTCCTGCTGGCGATGGTGCGGCTCACGGTTGCGTCGCCACCGCCAGTGCCGACATGGCTCATGCGGGCGCCGAAGGCCTCGTGAGCCAGTACCGGTTTGTCCTGGCGCGCAACGACGCCAACCCTGTTACCAACGGTGGGTCTGAGCGGATACTGGAGCTCGTGAACAATGCAGGTGTCAATGATGCCAATTCCGAGCCCGTCAGCACGACGCTGCGTTTCACCAATATCAGGAACAACAACGGTCTGAACGGCTCAGGCACGCACACCTTCTAAGTCCTGGGCAGAAAGGTCGAAGCGGTTGATGCGACATCCGACGTTCTGGACGCATCGTTGTCGGTCATGTGTGTCGACACTCCCTGAAACAGCCGCCCCCGCGCGGCACATGGGGTCAGGTCGCGCAACACCCCATTCCTAACCTGACAGTGCAGCGGAGCTGACTGGGAAGAAGGTCGCGTCTTTTTCCCAGCAGCTCACCACCTGGCAGCTTTCTGCCTTTCCACTTGGAGTATTCCGCGTCGCGGCCGATAATGTTGCTGCAGAGGGGCCAGCTGGCCACGCCAGAAACGCCGGACTTCTCTGGAGCCTGACATTCACAGTGACCGCATGAACACCGGCGGGCGCACTTCCATCCGACCCCGGGACCAGAAGGTTTGGCCCGCCAGGCGATTGGACGTTCGCGATTATCGCCCTGTCGCTACTCCAGGTTTTCGTGCTCGCGTCGTTCGACTTCGGCGTCACCTGGGACGAAAAAGCGCGCCACCGGAACGGCGAGCTGATTTGGGAGTTCCTCGTCGGTACCCGCGATCGCGCCTCCTTCTCGGGGGACGGCGGCGGCCATCTCTATGGCGGCCTGTTCGACGTAATCTGCGTTGCTCTCGAACAATGGTTCCCTGCCAACCGGTACGTCATCCGCCACGTTGTCAATGCGGCCTTCGGCTGGATCGGGGTGTTGTACTGCGGCCGCCTGGCGTCGCGACTGTTCGGAACATGGGCGGGCGTGCTGGCGCTGGTCCTCCTTGCCGTGTCCCCGCGCTACTTCGCCGATTCGATGAACAATCCCAAGGATCTGCCGTTCGCGGCGTTGACCGCGATGGCGATGTACTACATCTCGACGGTCTCTCCACGGTGGCCGTACCTCTCGTGGGCGACAGCGGCCAAGATCGTGTTCGCGATCGCGCTCGCGCTGAATGTCCGTGCGGCGGCACTGCTCTATGTCGGCTATCTGGGCGTCGTTGTTGTCCTGCTGATGATCGTGAACCGGGATACAGAGCCGCGTCGCCTGGCCGTCATTACGGTGCGCCTTGGGGCGGTGCTCGTCGCAGCCCTGCTGCTGGGTACGCTCTTCTGGCCATGGGCACAGGGCGCGCCTCTGACGCGGCCGTTCGAGGCGTTCCTCGGGTTAGCGAACTACCCGTGGGCCGGTGGAGTGCTGTTCAACGGCGTCGCCTACGCCGCTCCTGACCTGCCGTGGTATTACGCACCATGGTGGTTGCTCATCTCGACCCCGCCGGTGGTGATCGCGGGAGCGACGCTCGCGCTGTTCCGGCTACAACGGCGCGGAACGGAGGCCCGGGTACGCACGGCCCTCTGCGGGGCTGCTGCCTTGCCGGTGCTCCTGGTAATCCTCAAAGGCACGACGCTGTACGACGGGATTCGTCACCTCCTGTTCATCTATCCGACAATCGTGGTGCTGGCGGCTTCGGGATGGACTGCGTGGTTGTCACAGCGAAAGTACCGATGGCTGCGCGGCGCCGCTGCAGTCCTGCTGGCCGCGGGACTCGTCGAGGTGATCGTATTCGACGTTCGTTTTCACCCGAACCAGGGGGTCTACTTCAACCAGTTGGTCGGCGGCCCGCGAGGGGCCTTCGCGAAATACGACATGGACTACTGGGGCAACTGCGTGTTTGATGCTGTCGCCTGGAGCGCACGAATGGCCCGACTTTCTGGCCGGCCGATCGCTATTTCTGGCACGCCAGCGCATCTCGTGCAACTCGATGCGGAGCGCTTCCCTGAGCTCTATTTCACCCACCCGAGCCGGGGTCATCTGAATGTGCAACTCAGTCGGGGTTCGGTCGCGGGTGTTACCGGTCTCGCCACCCGGCCGGACACGCTGCACCGTGTTCAGACCGCTGATGGCGCCGTCCTCTGCGTGGTGGTGCCGGGGCTGGCCTTCGAAGAGTTACAGCCATTCCTGTCGCCGGCGCCGCCGCGCTCCTCCCTCCACCCCGCTCGCCTTCGCTGACCCCGCTTGAAAGCGACGCACGCATCTGCCGCGGTGTCCATGCATCTGGACGAATCTGTCGGGTATCGCGGCGCGGCCGCGGGGAACACTTCGGCGGAACGCCCTGTGCCATAGAAAGCAAGACGTGGAGATCGCATCGTTCGACCGCGGTGATTTTGTTCCGGAAAGGCGTGGCTGGTGGCGACAGGGAGCGCGGGCCAGCGAGTCAGCCACCGGCTCCGGAACCCACGTCTATAATGTGCTGCCCGGCGGAAGGCTCCGAGCGGCCTCGGACGCGTCGCGGGTGACCCGTTTCGCGCGCCGTCGGATGAGGCTGATCGTCGGAGGAAAGGTATCGCGTGAAGCGTCCGACCTTTTCGATTGTCATCGAAACCGCTAACCTGTCGAAGGCTGAACTCACAGGCCTTCAACGTACGCTCGAATCGATGTCTCAGCAGTCGGTGCCGATGGAGCATGCGAACGCCGTCGTGATCGTAGACAGCGGTGACGTGCCCGACGAGGTGCTGCAGCAGACGTTGAACGTGTACCCCTGGATTCGCGTCCTGCGCTTCCCAAGCAGCACCGGGTACGAAGAGCTGAAGATGGAGGGCCTCAACGGGACCACCGGTAACGTGGTCGTGTTTGCGGACGGCGATTGCGTCTACGACAACGGGTGGCTCGAGGCGCTGCTTGTTCCTTTCTTGGACGACTCGGTGTCAGTGGTGGGCGGTGAGCTGAGGCATCCCCTCATTTGAGACCGAAACTGAGGACGTACACCGGCTCGCGCAGCACGTACTCGGCGAATCGCTGGATAAGTGGTTCGAGGCGGTCATGAGGCATAGCCGGCATCGCGGCGTAGTAGTAACACCCTTGC
>WHSN01000176.1 GCA_009380045.1 Luteitalea sp. | reverse complement strand
CCGACGAACACCCCCGACGCCAGCGTGACAAACAGCGCCGCCTCGCGCGCGCTCATGGCGCCGCGCGGGATTTCCCGATTTGCGGTGCGCGGATTCAGCGCGTCGAAGCGGGCGTCCACCAGACGGTTGAACCCCATCGCGGCGGAGCGCGCCGCCACCATCGCCACGAGGATCCAGCCGATCACCGGCAGGGTGACGGGGGACTGCCTCGACGCCAGCAGCGCCCCGGCGAGCGCAAAGGGAAGCGCGAACACCGAGTGGCTGAAGCGCACGAACGACGCATAGGTCTGCAGCTTGCGCTGGACGCCGCCGAACGTCATGTCTCGATCCAGCGGATTTGCTCAGGGAGAATTCCCGACACAAGGTATTCTTCCACATCGGTCGTCGCGTCAGGCACTGACACCGCGATCAGCCTGGCGCGCTTGCCGGGCTCGATGGTCCCGAAGTCGGCGTCGAAGCCAAGGGCGCGCGCGCCCACCCTCGTGGCGCTCTCGAGGAGCGACGCGGCCGGCACCGCGGGCGCCAAGGCACGCAGCGCCGCCAGCTCCGCGAAGACACTGAGGTCCGGTGCGCTCGCCAGGCTGTCGGTGCCGACAGCCACGGGCACGCCCGAGGCGTAGAACTGCTCGAGCGGCGGCGTGCCGGCCCCGGTGTGGCGGTTGCTGCGGGGGCAGGTCACGAGCGTGGCGCCCCGCGCGGCCAGCCGCGCGAGGTCGGCGCCGGTCATCTGCACGCCGTGAACGGCGAGCACGCGGCCGTCGAGGAAGCCACTCTCATCGAGATATTGGACCGGACTGCCGCCCGGCGGCACCCATGAAGCGTCCCATGAGCCGAGCTCCTCGAGCAGCCGGCGCCACTCCCCCCGGCCGGTGGCGATGAACTCCACCTCCGCCCGAGATTCCGACAGGTGCACGGTGCAGGGCGCGAACGGATCGCGGGCGACCGCTTCGCGGATGCCTCGCAGTACGAGCGGGGCGACTGAATATGGCGCGTGAGCGGCGAGGCTGGTGCGCACGCGCTCGGTGGGCGCCAGCGCGTCGAGCCGCCGGCTCGCCTCCTCGACGACCCCGCGGGGGTCCGGCGTGTTGAACCGTATCAGCTCGTAGAACAGCACACCCGCGAGCTCGCTGCCAGTGAGCGGACCGAATGCGACCAGGGTGTTGCTGATATCACCCACCACGGCCGTGCCGCACCGCACCGCCTCGGCGATGCCGTCGTGCACCGCGAGGAGAATTTCCGGGCCGGCTGGATCTGGACGCTCGCGGCGAGCCGCCATCACGCCGCGGATCCACGACACGAACTCGTCGGCTGGCGGGATCCGGCCGCGCAGATAGGAGAGCTCGAGGTGGGTATGCGCATTCACGAGACCGGGCATGATCGCGACCCGTCCGAGATCGCGCTCGAGGTCCCCGGCGGCCGCTGCCCGCTCGGTCGTCGCGCGGCGGCCGACCGCAACGATGCGGCCGTGGTCGACGACGACCCATCCGTCGCGAATCGGCGGCCCGGCGATTGGCAGCACCCAGGATGCGCGATAGCGGATCAATTCGGGATGACGCGGAGCCGCCTGCCGCTTCGGCTCCGCGCTGGATAGTTGAGGAGCTCCTGCGGCAGGCTGGTGCCCCCCTCGTCACGCGCCACGGCAAGCTCGAGCATCCTCGGCACGTCGCGCTCGCGGAAGACCGGGTCGCCAAGCACGTCGTAGTGCATATTGCGGCGCTTCGCGCAAAAGCCCGCGTCTTCAATGTTCCGGACGATCTCGACTTCGTCCATGCAGTAGCTCGCGCCGGCCGCACGGACGACGTTCTCCTCGATCATCACGCTGCCCATGTCGTTTGCACCGTACGCAAGACTGAGCTGCCCAACCTTGCCGCCCTGCGTTACCCACGACGCCTGCAGGTTGTCGAAGTTGTCGAGCACGATCCGCGACAGGGCGAGCGTGCGGAGGTAGTCGACGCCCGTCGCCTCGCTGCCGGCGAGCTCAGTGTGATCGGGCTGGTAGCTCCAGGTGATGAATGCCGTGAACCCGCCGGTCTCATCCTGCAGCGCCCGCAGCCTGAGAAGGTGCTCCAACCGTTCCTCGTCGGTCTCCACCGTCCCGTACATCATCGTTGCCGTCGTGCGGAGACCCGCACGGTGCGCCTGCCGCATGACGTCGAGCCACTCGTCGGCCGACGCCTTGCCGTAACAGTGCAGCAGCCTCCGCACGCGGTCGACGAGGATCTCGGCCCCGCCGCCGGGGACGCTGTCGAGCCCCGCCGCAATCAGACGATCGAGCACCTGCGGCACCGGCAATTGCGACAGCCGCGACAGGTGGATCACCTCGGGCGGTGAGAGCGCATGGAGCTTGAACGACGGATATCGAGCCTTGACCGCTCGGAACAGATCCTCGTACCAGGCGAGCGGCAAATCAGGATTGTGGCCGCCCTGCAGCAACACCTGCACGCCGCCCACGGCGATGGTCTCGTCGATCTTCTCGAACAGCTCGTCGAATCCGAGGACATAACCTTCCGGCGATCCGACCAGGCGATAGAACGCGCAGAAGTTGCACTGCGCCACACACACGTTGGTGTAGTTGACGTTGCGGTCGATGATGTAGGTGACCACCCGCCCGGGATGCTTCCGCGCCCGGACCTCGTCGGCGAGCCGGCCGAGCAGGCCCGTGGGGGCGCTTCGGTAGAGGACGAGCGCATCCCCGGCGTCCAGGCGCTCGCCGGCCCGCACTTTTGCGCTGATCTCCTGAACGATCATGGGTAAAACCGCAAATCGCGGGTCCGCTCCACCACGCCGGCCTCGACCGCGTAGCGGTAGAAACACTCGAGCGCGGCCTGTTCCTCGGACCCAAACGAGTACCTGATATTATCCCGCAGGTATCTGGCGCCGATCGCCTGCTCATCCGGCAGAGCGAAATAGGCGCGGGCAATCTCGTCCGACCGCCCGACCCCACGATTTCTCGCCTGCTGGAGCTCTGTGACATCTCGGGGCGTCAGCACGTCGGGCAACCCGGCCCAGAACGCGTAGACGAATGGCAACCCTGTGTGCTCCGTCCATGCCGCCCCGAGGTCGATCTTCTCGACGGCTGACCATGCGCCGCCCCGGAACGTATCCGCCGGGTCGATGAGGAGCGCGGCATCGCCGATGATCAGCGCGGCGTCGGCGTGCGCGAGCATGGCGGCGATATCTGGTCCGCGATGCTCGAACGACGGGGCAATTCGGAAGACGCGCCGACAGAGCACCCGCAGCAAGGCAACCGACGTGCGTGAGCTGGGGTCCATGGCGATCGACCGGACGTCTGCGACCGGACCGCGCGTGAACAACGCGACCGACGCCACTGGTCCGCGGGACGCAATCGCCAGGTCGGGAACGATCGCATAGCCGTCGTCGGGCGACCCGGCGCCAGTCCCCCTCAGGTACTCGATCGACGGAATCAGCCCGAGATCGGTCGCGCCGCCGTGCAACAGCTCGGCGCAGTGCGCCGGCACGTCGAAGCGCAGGTCGAAGCGGGGCGAGTGTTCCAGGCCGTACACCAGCGGACGCGCATTGAGGTAGCCGACCGCGCCCAGCCGCACCCGTGTCATCGCGCGATCGGCTCAAAGCGTCCGTCCCGTTCGACCGGATCGAGTCCAGCCGCCCGGATGTTGCGCTGAATCTCCTCGAGCGGCGCGCGGCGACGCCCCTCGGAGAGATCGTCGACCGCCGATACCGCATCCAGATCGTCGGCGCCGACCGTCAACGCCACCTGCGCGAGCTTCGGTCCGTAGAGCGACCAGTCGACCTGTATCGACGGGATGTTGGTGACCAGCAGGCGCGCCAGCGCGATCCGCTTCACGTCGTCGAACCCGGTGGTCGGGACGGACCGGTTGATGGTCCGCGGCAGCGGCGCGAAAGCCCGAATAACCGCCACCCATTCCTGCAGCGCCGTCACCTCGTGGAACAGGGCTGCAAGATCGGCCGACTCGAGCCGGTGCACCGTGAGTCGGGCCAGCGCAAGCCCGGCGATGTTCACCTGTTCGATCGACCGCCGCGGGTTCTGCAGACGATCGATCGGAGCCTCGGCGACGAGCTCGAGTCCGGCGGCTCGCATGTCCTCGAGGAGCGCGCGGAGCGTCACCTGCTCACGGGCCGCAAGCTGCTCGAGGTCTGCCAGCGAAAATCCCGTGACCGCCGCTCCGCCGGCAGCACTTACGACGGCGCGAATGCGCTCGAGAGCCGCCGCCTTCGAAGGCGGAGTGCCGACAATGCGAACCTCACGCGCCGCGGGAGGCACCCTGACGTCAGCTGCCAGATCGGAAGGAACGTCCGCGACGCGCACGAACGTCGTTCGTGCGCCATGACGCCGGCGCCGCGCATCGTCAGCGCGAATGCCGATGTCGATGATGTCGTGGCTGTGTACTAGCGCGGCGAGCTCAGCGTCCGTCACGGGCATGCCAGACTTTGATAATAGCAGGGTGAGCGCGCGGTACGGTGCGGGGTGCGAATACCGGCGTGGTCAGGAGACGGCCGTCGAAAAGACCAGCCCGAGCAAGGCCGCGATACCGATGGCGAGCACCCAGCCGACGACGCAGACGCCGACGGCGCGGGCGGTGCTCCTGAAGTCGAGCGCGTGGCGTACGGCGACCACCATCGCGACGAGCATCCACACCGACGAGACGATGAAGACGGGCCGCGTCAAACCGGGCATGAAGCCGAGGCCGGAGATCAACCCTGGCGCCGCGGCGAATCCAATCGTGCGCAACATCTGTCCGAGGCTCACGCGGGTCTCCGCGGTCGGCATCACCCGGGAACCGACCTCGAAGGTGACCAGCGCCCAGGCCGCCCACGACATCAGCGCCACGGCGGCGAAGACCGGGGCGGCGGTGATCGTCCCGCCAAAGCCGACGGCGCCGACGCCCGCCGACAAGCTTGCCAGGACGACGACGATCATCGCCTGACCAAGGGCGCCCGAGTCCGCTTCCACTTCCTCGTAGATCGCCGGGTCGAGCGCCGCCGCTCCGATCAAACGCTGCAGAAAGCTGTTGGGCGCGCCGATATCAGCCATGCCGCTCCATTATGCAGGGCCCCGGCCCGGTCTGTGACGCGGGCCGGCGGGTCTCATCGAGACACACCACCAGGCTTCCTTCGAGATATCGCGCCTCGGTGGCGCCTGGACCTCATGAGACAGGTTCCGGCTCGGAGGTGAGGTCGTATTGCCGGAAGGTCAGGTTGAAGCGTCCGGCGAGGCCCAGCTCCCCGGGGGCAGTTCCGGGAATCGTTCGAGAGACACCGTGATACCGCAGCCGCGCCGGCCCGCCGAAGACGAACACGTCGCCCGACGCGAGCGGTACGGTTTCGACCGGGTCGCGGCGCCGAAGCCCGCCGAACAGGAACTGCGCGGTGTCGCCGAGCGAGACCGACACCACCGGCAGCCCCCTGGCGATCGACCGCGCGCTCTCGTCCTTGTCCTGATGCAGCCCCATCCGGCCGCCAGACTCATAGTAGTTCATGATGCAGAGATCGGCCTCGAGCGGCATGCCGGCGGCAGCAGCGCTCCCGCGAGCCAGCGCCAGGAATGATGGCGGAAGCGGTGGAACCGGGAGCCGATCGAAATCGCTTCGGGTCGGCTCGTAGCTGTACGTCTTGCCGTTCCAGTGCCGGCCCAGGCACAACATCCGTACGTGCATCCTGCCACCGCCGCGCACCACCGGAACGTAGGCTGGAACCGGACCGTCGACGAGCAGCCGGCACGCGTCCACCAACTCGCGCTGCTCGGCCAACGAGAGGTAGCCGCGCAGGAGCACCGCGCCCTCGCCGATCCGGGCCGGCTGGATGGACGTCACGGGATTGCGGGCGCTCCTGACCTGACCTGAACTCCGTTACGCATTCACGATCTCGGGAAGAAACCCCGGTATCAGGGACGCGACACGCGCTTCAACAGCTCGGCGGCGCGACGCGCGGCCTGATCGGTGGTCCTGATCCTGGCTGGCCACGAGCGGGTGTAGCCTTCGGATGCCCACGGCCTGGTGGCGTCGATGCCCATCTTCCCGCCGAATGCCGGAACGTCGCAGGCATCGTCCAGGTCGTCGAGCGGTCCCTTGGTCATCTGCACGTCGCGCAATGGATCGATGTGTGTGCCGACGATCCAGGCGACCTCGCTCAGGTCGTGGACGTTGACGTCCTTGTCGACGATGATCACCGTCTTCGAGAACATCAACTGGCCGAGGCCCCACACCGCGTTCATGATCTTGCGCGCGTGCCCCGGGTAGCGCTTGTCGATCGAGATGATGACGATGTTGTGGAAGATCCCTTCGGCGGGAAAGTGCATGTCGACGATTTCCGGATGGGTCTTCTGGATCAGCGGCAGGAAGATGCGCTCGCTCGCCATCCCCAGGTAGTAGTCCTCCATCGGCGGAATTCCGACCACCGTCGTCAGATAGGTCGGGCGTTTCCGGTGCGTCATGCAGGTGAGGTGGAACACCGGGTAGTCGTCGGGCTGGGAATAGAAGCCGGTGTGATCGCCGAACGGTCCCTCCCGACGGCGCTCGCCCGGCTCGACATATCCTTCGAGCACGATGTGCGAGCTGGCGGGGACCTCGAGATCCACGGTGATGCACTTCACCATCTCGATCCGCCGGCGTGCGAGAAACCCGCCGAGCAGCAGCTCGTCGAGACCTTCGGGCATCGGCGCGGTCGCGCAGTACGACAGGATCGGCTCCGGACTGAGCGCCACCGCCACATCGAGCCGCTTGCCCAGGCGCTCCGCGACACGATAGTGCTGCGCGCCCCCCTTGTGCCGTTGCCAGTGCATGCCGGTCGTTGTCGCATCGAACACCTGCATGCGATAGGTGCCGATGTTGCGCATCCCGGTTTCCGGGTCCTTGGTGAACACCAGCGGCAGCGTGATGTACCGGCCGCCGTCCTCCGGCCAGCATTTCAGGATCGGCAGCTCGTCGAACACCCCGTCGCGCCGGACGACCTCCTGGCAGGCGCCGTCCTTCACCGTCTTCGGCATCAGGTCGCGCAGGCGAGCGACGACCGGCAGCATCTTGATCGCGTCCATGATGCCGGCCGGCATCTGCGGCGTCATCAGCTGGTTGATTTCGACCGCCAGGTCATCGAGCGTCTTCACGCCAAGGGCCAAGCACATCCGCTCGAGCGATCCGAAGACATTGCTCGCGACCGGCATGCTGAAGCCGGTGGGCTTCTCGAACAGAAGCGCCGGCCCACCACCGGGCATCTTGCAGACGCGGTCGGTGACGGCGGCGATCTCGAGATCGGGACTGACCGGCTCGTTGATCCGGGTGAGCAGCCGGCGCTTGTCGAGGTCGGCGAGGAAGTCGTTCAGATCTGCGTACATGCAAAGCCTGGCCACGAAACACGAAAGCACGGCGAAAGCCTCTTCGGAAGGCATCAGCCACGACCACCAAGGCACGAAGAAAGGCTTCCTAAAGCGATTTCGTGTTTTCGTGCTTTCGTGGCTGCAGCCCGGTCGTCATCTTATCCGTGATCTGCTGCGCGAGCCCGAGGGCACGGCGGCCCTGCGGGCCATCCACGAGCGGCGCCCGGCCGGTTTGGACCGCTTCCACGAAGTCGGCGAGCTCACGCTCGAGAGGCTCCTGGTGTCTCACCGGCAGCTCGCCCCCGTCAATGGACGGCACCGCGCCGGCGCCCTTGACCAGCCGCCACACCTCGACCTTCTGGGCGGCGTAGTCGATCGACAGATAGGCGGCCGGCTGGAAGAAGCGGATCTTGCGAACGCGATCGCGGCTGATCCGGCTCGCGGTCAGGTTCGCGATGCAGCCGTTCGCGAACCGGATCCGGGCGTTGGCGATATCGACGCGGCCGGTGAGCACCGGAACGCCGACCGCCTCGATCGACTCGACGTCGGCGTGCACCAGCGACAGCACGACGTCGAGATCGTGAATCATCAGGTCGAACACCACGTCGATGTCAAGGCTGCGCTCGGGGAACGTGCCAAGGCGATGGACCTCGATGAATCGCGGATCGACGAGCAGCGGCCGCGACGCCTCGACCGCCGGGTTGAACCGTTCGGTCTGCCCCACCGCGAGCGGCACTCCGGCGGCGCTGGCCGCGGCGATCATCTCGTCCGCTTCGGCAAGCGAACGGGCCATCGGTTTCTCCACCAGCACCGGCACACCAGCATCGAGGAACATCACCGCGATGTCGCGATGCAGCTCCGTCGGCACGGCGACGGTGACCGCGTCCACCTCGCCGAGAAGCGCTCGCGCGTCGAAGAGCGGGCGCGTGCCATGCGCGGCGGCAATCTCCTGCGCCCGCGCCCGGTTGGTGTCGACCGCCGCCACCAGATCGACGTCCGGGAACGACGACAGGATCCGGGCATGATGCTTCCCGAGGTGGCCGACGCCGACGACCCCGACGCGCAGCGTCATGCGGAGATCACGAGGTCGCGACATTCACGAGAGGTCTCAGGACAAGGATGTGACTTCGTGTTTTCGTGAGCGTTGACGTCTTCGTGAGGAACGAACGGCAAAGCGCGTGAGAAAGCTGAAGGGTTCATGCCAGCGGCCGGGGTCTGCCGACGATGGTGATGCCGGCGGCGTTCGCGGCGCGGGTAATGGCGTCGCCGTCGATCATCAGTGTCTTGCCGGCGTCGACCGACAGAACCGTCGCTCCGGCCTCCCTCATCGCCTCGATGGTGGACACTCCCACCACGGGCACGTCAAATCGCATGTCCTGGTTTGGCTTCGCCACCTTGATGATTCGCACCCCGGATCCGGCGAGCTGGCCGGCCCGCGCGATCACCAGGTCGGTGCCTTCCATGGCCTCCACGGCGACAACGGCGGCCGACTTCACCGCGATGGTCT
>WHSN01000146.1 GCA_009380045.1 Luteitalea sp. | reverse complement strand
ACTTCTTTCTGGCGTTCTCCCCCGAACGGGTGGACCCGGGGAACCCGACGTTCAACACCCGGAATGTGCCGAAGGTCGTCGGCGGCGTCACGTCCGAGTGCACCCGCCTGGCCGCCGCGCTGTACGGGACCGCGATCGAGACGATCGTCCCGGTCAGCTCCCCGCGAGTCGCCGAGATGGTGAAGCTGCTCGAGAACACCTTCCGCGCCGTCAACATCGGCCTGGTGAACGAGCTCGCGATGATGTGCAGCCGCATGGGCATCGACGTCTGGGAAGTCATCGAGGCGGCCAAGACCAAGCCCTTCGGGTTCATGCCGTTCTACCCGGGGCCGGGTCTCGGCGGGCACTGCATCCCCATCGATCCGTTCTATCTGTCCTGGAAAGCCAAGCAGAGCGGCTTTGACGCCCGGTTCATCGAGCTCGCCGGCCATGTCAACGGCGAGATGCCGCATGTCGTGGCGGATTTGATTGCGGACGCCCTGAACAGCCGCTCAAAGGCCGTTCGCGGATGCTCGGTGCTGATCATCGGGATCGCGTATAAGCGGAACATCGACGACATCCGCGAGTCGCCGGCGCTGGACGTCATGTCCCTGCTCCGGGCGAAGGGCGCTCGGGTGTCGTACCACGATCCCTACGTCCCCAACCTGCCGGCGCGCGCCTGGGCTGGTGCCGAGGCGCTGCAATCGGTCGCACTGGACTTCCCGCTGCTGCGGGAGTTCGACTGCGTGGCGATCCTGACCGATCACAGCGATGTCGACGTCAATCGAATCGCGGCGGCATCCGATCTGCTGGTGGACACACGAAACGCAACCGCGGGACGCTGTCACAATGCCGTGCGCCTTGGCGCCCCGAATCGAGTCGGGGTCGTCGAACCTGCCGCCGTCTGAGGTGCCTCGGCTCAAACTGAGGTGCGACGGCTTCCAGTTGACGTCTAAGCGACTTTTGTGCCGTTCGCACCTTTCGCGCCGTCAAGCCGTCTTTGCGCCGTCTTCACGCTTTCGTCAGCCGTAGTCCAAGTCTCTCTCGACTCCCAGCCAGTGCTTCACCGATCATGAGCGCAGACGCACCCGCCGGTTCTTGCGGGTGCCATTGCCCTTCGTCGGCGGCCGCATTATTTCAGCCAGGCGATTGTGACTGACGGGGCGAAGCTACGCCCCTCCGTGCAGTCTCCGGACACTCCTCCATGGCCATAGTCGATCTGACCTTTCATCCGTTCACCTACGTCACGATCGCCGAGCTCGCCGAGTACTGGCGGCTCCGTAAGCAGCGGGTGCTCGAGCACATCAACGCGGGCGACGTAGAAGCCATCAAGCTCGGTCCCGGCATCTACCGGGTTCGTACCAGCACGGCGCTCGCCTTCGAGGCGCGGTCTGCGGTACCGCCCTCGTGTCCGGCGCCGCTCGTCACGTGGCTGCGCGGCTGCCTGCCTTCGACGCCGATCGACAAGCGGCCACCGGACCCCGCGTCATGTGAAGCACTGAACCGGCTCAGGCCTCGCCGGGTCGAGGGGTCTGACGACACGCAATGAGCCGCTTGCCCGCGACGCGGGCAAGCGACGGACTGGCATAACCATGGAAAGTTGTCCTCAGTGTCAATCGACCGCCTTGCGGCGCACCAGAACGCGCGGCCTCGTCGATCGTCTCCGACGCGCCCTCTCGTTGAAGAGACCGCACCGGTGTCGGGAGTGCGGCTGGCGCGGCTGGCTGTTCGAGCGCGACCGGCGGCTCACGACAGGCGGCGCCACGGTCTACGTGGCGGCACGTGAGCCCGACTTCCGCGCCGTCGACGCGGCCTTGCGCGACGATGCAACTCAGACGACGTTCCGCGGGTTGGACGCGCCCTCGTCCCCCGCAAGGCAATAGGACGATTTCGACAGGGCACCCGCGTGGGCGTCGAGACCATCGTTCCGTTTGTCGTGCCTGAGAAGACGACACCCCGCAACACCGCGACCGCCGCCGACAGCACCACTGAATGCCGTTCCGCCCGCCTGCTTGACACTCTCCTCCTCGACTTCCGCCGCCAGTTCTCGTCGCCAGCCAGTCCTCTCCCCGGTCTCAAGACGCAGGCCATAGAGTCAGCCCGCGTACTCCTCCTTCACCACCCGCCGCTGCCATAGCACCGCCCCTCTCTGTTCGGGATCCACGCCGACGCCACGCCAGATTGCTGTCCGAGCATCAGCACACTCGGCACGTGCAGCCGTTTGCGTGAAGCGCCGGCGCGAGAGTGACTCGCGCCAAGCGGATGAGAATCGGACTAGCCTGCTCGTCGTCCTGGCCTCGCGCGGGAAAAGGTCCGCCACGCGTTTACTATAGGGCAGATGAATAACCGCTTCCTTGACAGGCTCGCGGCGGCGGTCAGCCCTGGCGCCCTCTTGCGCGACCCGGTCGAGCTGCTCACGTACGAGTCCGACGCGCTGGTCCACCTGAGAGCGACACCGGGCGCGGCGGTTCTCCCCAGATCGGCGGCCGAAGTTCAGGCGGTCGTCCGGCTGTGTCACGAGCATCACGTGCCTTTCGTCGCGCGAGGCCACGGGACCGGCCTGTCCGGCGGAGCGCTGCCGGTCGCGGACGGTATTCTGATCGTGCTCTCCCGGCTGAACCGCATCCTCGACATCGACATCCCGAATCTCAGGGTGACGGTAGAGCCCGGCGTGACCAATGCCGAGATTACGAGACAGGTGGCGCCACTGGGGTGCTACTACGCTCCTGACCCTTCGAGTCAATCGGTGTGCTCCATCGGCGGCAACATCGCCGAGAATTCCGGCGGCGCGCACTGCCTGAAGTACGGGTTCACCGTCCACCATGTGCTTGGCGTGGAAGCGGTGCTGCCGACAGGCGACATGATCCAGGTCGGCGGCGCAGTGCTCGATCCGCCAGGGCTGGACCTGCTTGGCGTGATGGTCGGATCGGAGGGAACGCTTGCCGTCGTGACCAAGGCGACGCTTCGGTTGTTGCGCCGGCCGGAGGCAGTGCTCACCCTGCTCGCTGGCTTTGGTTCCATCGACGAGGCTGGCGAGGCGGTTTCCGCCATCATCGGCCATGGCATCGTGCCGGCGGCGGTCGAGATGATGGATCGGTTGACGATCGATGCTGCCGAAGCGGCGGTCCATCCGGATTTTCCCAAGACCGGCGCGGTTCTGATCGTCGAGCTCGACGGTCCACAGGACGAAGTGCACGAGCTCTTCGCGATCGTCGAGCGGGTGTGCCATGCCTCGGGGGCGAGCACCATCGAGATCGCCCGCGACGCCGCGGCGCGCGATCGGATCTGGCGCGGTCGTAAGGCGGCGTTCGCGGCCATGGGCCGGGTGTCGCCAAACTATTACGTGCAGGACGGCGTCGTGCCGCGGACCCGGCTGCCCGAGGTGCTGCGGCGGATTCGCGATCTCGAGGCGCGATCGGGGCTGCGGATCGGCAACGTGTTCCACGCCGGGGACGGCAACCTGCACCCGTTGATCTGCTACGACGAGGCGATTGCGGGCCAGGCCGAGCACGCCGAAGCGGTCGCCTCGGAGATTCTGCAGTACTGCATCGACGCTGGCGGCTCGATCACCGGCGAACACGGCGTCGGCGCGGACAAGAGCAAGCACATGTCCAAGATGTTCGGCCCCAACGATCTGGATGCGATGCGAATGGTCCGCTCCGCCTTCGATCCGGCCGCGATCTGCAATCCCGGCAAGGTGTTCCCGACGCCGCGGCTCTGCGGCGAAGTGCCAGGCCCATACCGGCAGCATCCGATTGAGCGCGCCGGGCTCGCGGAGCGGTTCTAGATGCCGATCCGCCTGCTCGAACCGCCGGATGCCGAGACCGCGGCAGCGATGCTGGCGCAGTCCGCGACCGATGGCTTGAGCCTGGTTCCGCGCGGCTGCGGCACCAAGCTTTCCTGGGGTGGTGATCTGCCGCGTGTGGACGCGTTCCTCTCGACTCGGCTGCTGAGCTCCCCCATCGATCACTTCGCCGGCGATCTGGTCGCCACCGTGCCTGCAGGAGCAACGCTCGCCGAGGTGAATGCGGTGCTGGCACACGAGCGGCAGTGGTTGCCGATCGATCCGGCGGGCGCGGCACAGGCCACGATCGGCGGGATTGTCGCGACCAACGATTCCGGGCCACGGCGCCAGAAGCACGGGGCGACCCGTGACCTCATCATCGGTATCGAGATCGCTCTGGCGGACGGCCGGCGTGCCAGGGCGGGCGGACGCGTCGTCAAGAACGTCGCCGGCTACGATCTGGCACGGCTCATGTGCGGCTCGTTCGGCACGCTCGCGGTGATCCTCAGCGCCACCTTCAAGCTGGCGCCGCTCGCACCGGCGTCGCGGACGGTGATCGCCGACGTGCACGATGCAGCCGGGGCGAGCGATCTCGCCCTGCAGATCAATGCGGCGCCGCTGTCGCCCTCCGCGATCGAGCTCCAGGCGCCCCGCCACCGTCTGCTCATCCGCTTTGAGACGACCGAAGCTGCGGCGATCCGTCAGTCGCAGGCCGCCCTCGCCATCGTCGAGGCGGCGCACGGCACCGGCACGGTCGTCGAGGACGAAGGCGAGCGTGACGCATGGCGCCGGCACGAAGCGCTCGTCTGGGCGCCCGGCGGCCTGGTGTTGAAGGTCTCAGTCCTGCCAACGGAGGTCGCCGGCGTGTTGACCGAACTGGAGCGCCTCGCCGCCGGCACCGGCTTCGCGTACGCGGTGGTCGGGCGCGCTGCCCTCGGCGTGCTGGCGGTCCGCGTCGACGCGCCTGACGATATCTCGGTGATGGCGGTTGAGGCACTGCGCCGGGTCGCGGCCCGGCGGGGCGGGGCGGCCATCGTGATCCGCGCGCCTGCCGGGGTGATGGCGCGTGTCGATCCGTGGGGCGACGTGGGAGCCGCATCTGCGATGATGCAGGCGGTGAAATCCCGCTTCGATCCGCTGAACACGCTCAGCCCGGGCCGGGGCCCAGCCGGGTTGTGATGGCAGGGCCTTTTGCGGAGCTCGGGCCGCTCGAACCGCTGATGGACGCGTGCGTCCATTGCGGCTTCTGCCTGCCGACGTGCCCCAGCTATCTGCTCCTCGGTCAGGAAATGGACTCTCCGCGCGGTCGCATCTACTTGATGCGCGCCGGAGTCGAGGAGCGCATCGACATGGCGCCAGCTGTCGTCGAGCATTTCGACACCTGTCTGGGCTGCATGGCGTGCGAGACCGCCTGTCCGTCAGGCGTGCGCTATGCCCCGCTTCTCGAGCAGACGCGCGCCTCCATCGAGCGCGGCCACACCCGTCCAGCCGGCGAACGATGGATGCGGCGGCTGCTGTTCGCGGTGCTGCCATTTCCCCGCCGGCTGCGGCTGCTCGCGGTTCCGCTCGCCCTCGCGGATGTTTTCCGGCGCTGGCCCGCATTGCTGTCGAGGCTGCCGCCGAGGATGCGCGCCGCAATCTCGCTCGCCCCGACCGTGACTCTTGCCGACGCCCTGCGCGAGACCCCGGAGCACACCGCCGCGAAGGGCGCTCCGCGCCTGCGCGTCGGCCTGGTCACCGGCTGCGTGCAGCGCGCCTTCTTCGGCGGCGTGAATCGCGCAACCGCCCGGGTGCTTTCGGCGGAGGGGTGCGAGGTGGTGGCGCCGCGGTCGCAGGGATGCTGCGGCGCGCTGGCGCTCCACGCCGGCGAGGACGGCGACGCGCGCGAGTTCGCGCGCGATCTGATCGCGCGATTCGACCGGGCCGACGTCGACGTCGTCGCGGTGAACGCCGCTGGTTGCGGCTCGGCGATGAAGGAGTACGGCCACCTCCTGCGCCACGATCCGCCATGGGCGGAACGGGCGAAGACCTTTGCCGCAAAGGTGAAGGACGTGACCGAGGTGCTCGCCGGCCTCGATCCGCCTCGCGCACCGCGCCGCTCGATGCCGCTGCGGGTCGCCTACCACGACGCCTGCCATCTGGCTCACGCTCAGGGCATCCGTCGTGAGCCGCGGCAGCTGCTGGCGTCGATCCCGGACCTGACGGTGCGACCGATCACGGAGAGCGAGATTTGCTGTGGCAGCGCCGGGATCTTCAACCTCGTGCAGCCGGAGATGGCGGCGACGCTGGGCCGGCGGAAGGCCGGCCACATCCACGATGCGGATCCCGACCTGGTCGTCACCTCGAACCCCGGATGCATGCTCCAGCTGCAGGCCGCGGCCCGCGAGCGAGGCGAGAAGTACCGGGTTGTCCATATCGTGGAACTGCTCGACGCAGCGTTCGCCGAGGCCCCTCCGGCCGATCGCAGTAAAATGAAGTCTGGCTCATGACACCCGAGATCGAAATCTACGACACCACACTGCGCGACGGCACGCAGGGTGAAGGCGTCGCCTTTTCCGTGGCCGACAAGCTTCGCGTCGCCGAGCGGCTCGACGCCTTTGGCGTGCACTACATCGAGGGGGGCTGGCCCGGCTCCAATCCCAAGGACATCGAGTTCTTCGAGCAGGCGAAGCGCCGCGTGTTCAAGCGAGCCCGGCTGGCCGCATTCGGATCGACGCGGCGGAAGGACATCGCGGTCGCCGACGACGAGCAGGTGCGGCTGCTCCTCGATGCGGCGACGCCGGTGGTCACGATTTACGGCAAGACGTGGCTCCTGCACGTGCTCGAGGTGCTGCAGACGACGCCGGAAGAGAACCTCTCGATGATCGGCGACACGGTGCGCTTTCTCAAGCAGCACGGCAGGTTCGTGGTCTACGACGCCGAACATGCATTCGACGGGTGCAAGGACAATCGGGAATACGCGCTGGCCACCTGGCGCGCTGCCGAGGCGGCCGGGGCCGACATCGTCGTGTTGTGCGACACCAACGGCGGCTCGCTGCCGAACGAGATCGTGGAGCTGACGAAATACGCGCGTGCCGGGCTCGCCGTGCGCCTCGGCATCCATACCCATGACGACATCGGTCTCGGCGTGGCCAACGCGATTGCGGCGCTCGACGCCGGCGTCTCCCACGTTCAGGGCACCTTGAACGGCTACGGTGAGCGCACCGGCAACTGCAATCTGACCAGCGTGATGCCGATCGTGCACTTCAAGCTGAAGCGGCCGTCGGTGCCGCCCGAGTCGCTCGCGCAGTTGAAGGAGCTGTCGCATTTCGTCGACGAGACGGCGAACATCCGCCCCAACCCGCGGCTGCCATGGATCGGGGCGGCGGCGTTCTCGCACAAGGGCGGGACCCACGTGAACGCCGTTCAAAAGGTCATTCGCAGCTACGAGCACATCGATCCGATGCTGGTCGGAAACCTGCGACACGTCTTGATCAGCGACCTCGCGGGCCGCAGCAACATCGTGATGAAGGCGCGCGAGCTCGGCTTCGACATCACCAATGCGACGCCGCAGGTGCGGGAGATGCTGGCGCGGATCAAGGATCTCGAGCATCAGGGGTATGAGTTCGAATCGGCCGACGGCTCCCTCGCCCTGCTGATCCGTCGCGCCCTCACCGAGGCGTCGCCACCCTTCTCGGTTGACGCCTACCACGTGTCGGTGCGCCGCGAGGGCGACAAGTCGTTCTGCGAAGCGGTCGTCAAAGTGCGCGTCGGCGATGAATCCGAGCATCGGGTGGCCGAAGGCGATGGGCCGGTGAATGCACTGGACGGCGCCCTGCGGGCGGCGCTGGTGCGCCACTACCGGCAACTGACCGACGTTCGCCTCATCGACTACAAGGTCCGCATCATCGACTCCACCATCGGCACCGCCGCCCGTACGCGTGTGTTGATCGAGTCGAGCGATGGCGTCTCCGAATGGGGCACCGTCGGCGTGAACGACAACATCGTCGAAGCCAGCCTGCAGGCCCTGGTGGACAGCCTCGAGTTCGCGCTCGTGAAGGGCAAAATGGTCACCTCAGGCGTGTAGCCGAAGCTTCGCGCGTTCGAGCGCGTCACGAGGACGCGCCGGGCTGGTAAGATATTTCCCCAGGCGTGACCACTCGTACCTCGTTGCTGCGGCTTCTGACGCGCGTCTTTGCGGCCGCGGCTGTTCTGCTGGTCCTTCCGTACGGATGGGCGCCGGTCTACCGCTTCGAGGAAACCGCCCCGTTCTCGGGCGCGCACCTCTTCAATCCGTATGCGACGCTCGTCGGTCGATGGCAGCGCGCCAACCTGCACGCGCACGGTCGCGCGTGGAGCGGGCTCACCAACGGCCGGCAGCCCGTGGAACAGGTCGTTCGCCGGTATCGCGACCTCGGCTACGACGTGCCTGGCGTTTCCAACTACCAGCAGATCGCCAAGCTCGACGGCGGCGCCACGCTTCCCATCTACGAGCACGGCTTCAACATCGGCAAGCACCACCAGCTCGCCATCGGCGCGAGGCGAGTCAGTTGGTTCGAGTTCCCGCTGTGGCAGTCGACGAGCCAGCAGCAGTACGTGATCGACCGGGTCGGCGAAACCTCGGATCTCGTGGCGCTCGCGCACCCGGACTCGCGCTACGCGTATTCGGTGGAGAATCTCCGGCGGCTCACCGGATATCAGTTGATCGAGGTCGGGAATGGCCCGTTTGCCTCGGACGCGTCGTGGGACACGGTCCTGTCGTCCGGCCATCCGGTGTGGGGGCTGGCGAATGATGACACGCACGATCTCGAGGACCCACGACGGACCGCGGCGGCCTGGAACATGATCGACGCGGCGTCGGCGGCCCCGAGCGACATCGTCGCCGCCCTGCGAGCCGGACGCTCGTATGCGGTGCTGCGCACCGGCGCCATCGACGCGGCCAACATCACCACACTCACAGGCGTCGAGGTCCGCAATCAGACGATGACGGTCACCTGCGCGGGGGCGCGATCCACGATCACCTTCTTCGGGCAGAATGGGGCCGTGCGGCAGACCGTGAAGGATACCGCCGCCGCGGCCTACACCTTTTCCGAGGCGGATACCTACGTGCGGGCGGTGATCGAATCGCCGCAGACGGTTCTTTATCTCAACCCCGTCATTCGCTACAGCGGTTCCGGCTTGTCCACGCCCGCCGCCACGCTCGACCTCGCCACCACGTGGGCGAGCCGCGTCGGCTTCACGCTTGGCTGCGCGGCACTGGGCGTCGTCTACACGCGCCGCCGGCGGCCGCTCGACGCCCGTCCGACGACCGTGCTCGCCGACGTCAAGCGGAAACCGGCGTGACCGCCCGCCCGGCGCACGATTGCGCGACCGAGCGGCTACTGAACGACAAGGTTGGCGATCGTGCGATGTCGCTTCAGTTCGTCATCGATCTGAACGTGTCGCAACTCTCAGGCTTTCCCGATTGCATGCCACGCGCGAACCACTCCATGCGCTGCTCCGACGTGCCGTGGGTAAACCGCTCCGGCGCGATGCGGCCGCTCGCCATCTTCTGAAGGCGGTCGTCGCCGATCGAGGCCGCCGCACGCAGGGCTTCCTCCGCGTCGCCCGGATCGAGCTCGACTCGGCCGGCCTGGAAGCGCCCGCTCTGCGACGCGGCGTGGCCCCAAATACCGGCGAAGCAGTCGGCCTGAAGTTCGAGAGCCACCGACGCGCTGTTCGCCCCTGGACGAGGATCCTGCTGGACCCGATCGCTGATGCCGGCGAGGTTCTGCACGTGATGGCCGATTTCGTGCGCGATCACGTACGCCTGGGCGAAGTCGCCCGGCGCGCCGAACCGCCTGGCGAGCTCGTCGAAGAATCCGAGGTCGAGATACACGCGGCCGTCCGCCGGGCAATAGAACGGCCCGGTGGCCGCCTCGGCGAAGCCACAAGCGGACTGCACCGCGTCGCGGAACAGCCCCAGGCGCGTGCGCTGATAGCGCGAACCGAGGAGCTGTTCCCACGTCGATTGCGCGTCTTCGACCACCGCGTTGACGAAGTCGATCTGGCGCTCTTCCTCCGGGGTCGATTGCACGGGTAGGTCGGTCCCGCTCGAATCGGTGACCGCCGGCCCTGCCCCGCCATCGAGCAGCGACAGGAAGTCGGTGCCGGTGGCCCAACTGAGGACGAGGAGCAGCAGCACGCCGCCGATGCCGAGCGACATTCCGCCCCGTCGCATTCCCGAGCGTCCCCGTAGATCGTCGATGTTGCCTCGGCCCGTGGGTGACCAGCGCATGCGCTCCTCCCTTCACCCGACGTGCAACTCTGGCATCAGCGCGCAAGCCGGGCTGTATCCGCGACCGTGACGACTGTTACGCGAGAGCCTGGCGTGATTCCCACCACGACTCGAACTCCTTGAACGCGCGGCTCAATCGCACCGGCTCGGTGAGCTTGGCGGAGACCACTTCTGCGGTCTTGTAGCCGTTGCCGGTGACACACACGACGACCGACTCGCCCGGCTTGATCACGCCTCGACCGATCAGATCGATCGCGCCGGCCACCGTCGTCCCGCCGGCCGGCTCGGTGAAGATGCCCTCGGTCTCTGCCAGCAGCCGGATCGCTTCCACGATCTGCGTATCGGTGACCGCAGTGCCCGTGCCGCCGGTGGCCCGCACCGTCTGGACGACCTGGTAGCCATCGGCAGGATTGCCGATGGCGATCGATTTGGCGATCGTGTCCGGCTTCACCGGATCCGGATAGTCGAGGCCGGCGTGGATGGCGTTCACGACCGGAGAACACCCGGCGGCCTGGGCCGCGTGCACGCGCGGCAGCACACCTTCGACCAGACCGATTTTTTTCATTTCCCTGAAGCCACGCACAATCCGCGGGAGGAGCGTGCCGCCGGCGACTGGCGAGACCAGATGCGCCGGGAAGCGCCACCCGAGCTGCTCGACGACTTCGAACCCCAGCGTCTTGGCGCCTTCGGCGTAGTAGGACCGGAGATTGATGTTCACGAATCCCCAGCCGTAGCGATCCGCCACCTGCGTGCACAGCCGATTCACATCGTCGTAGTTGCCGTT
>WHSN01000155.1 GCA_009380045.1 Luteitalea sp. | reverse complement strand
GGGCAGCGGGAGGGAAGCCGTCGTCTGCGATACGTGGAATTCGTAGCAATTCTCGATGCGGAGGGATGGCCGAGTGGTCGATGGCGGTGGTCTTGAAAACCACTGAACCGGGAACGGTTCCGGGGGTTCGAATCCCTCTCCCTCCGCCAATCCGATCGGTCCGCGTAGCCCCTCCCGCCACAGATGCCGAGTAGACTCGCCGAGCGATCCCGCGAGGCCTCTTGGTGCGTGAGAGCTCGGTGAGATGATCCTCAAACAGTTCTATCTGGCGTGCCTCGCCCACGCGTCATATCTCATCGGTGACGAGCCGACCCATATCGCCGCCGTCGTCGATCCGCAGCGTGACATCGATCAGTACCTCGCGTTCGCCGCAGAGCACGGCCTCACGATCAAGCACGTCCTCCTGACGCACCTGCACGCCGACTTCATCGCCGGTCATCTCGAGCTGCGCGATCGCGTCGGCGCCTCGATCTACCTGGGGGCGGGCGCCGAGGCGGAATACCGGTTCACCGCCCTTCACGACGGCGACCGCATCGAGTTCGGACGCGTCAGGCTGCAGGCGCTCGAGACGCCGGGGCACACACCCGAGTCGATCTCGATTGAAGTGTTCGACCTCGATCGCGACGCCACCGAGCCCTACGCCATCCTGACCGGCGACACTTTGTTCGTGGGCGACGTCGGCCGTCCGGATCTGCGGGCGTCGCTCGGCTGGTCCGCCTCCGATCTCGGCGCGAAGCTGTACGACTCACTGTGGATGAAGCTGTTGACCCTGCCGGACTCGAGCCTGGTGTACCCCGCGCACGGCGCGGGATCGCTGTGCGGAAAGGCGCTCGGCAAGGAAACGTTCTCGACGATTGGCGAGCAGCGCCGGACCAACTACGCGCTGCGGCCGATGACGAAGGCGGCGTTCATCGATCTCGTCACCTCAGACCAGCCGGACGCGCCGCCGTATTTCACCTACGACGCAGTGTTGAACGCGAAAGAACGGCCGACCCTGGACGAAGCGCTCAAGCGCGAGCTGAATCCGATGACGCTCGAGCTGGTGCTCGCGCTGCAACGAACCGGCGGTCAGATTCTCGACGTCCGGGGTCCGGAGGAGTTCGCCGCCTCGCATCTCGCCGGGAGCATCAGTATCGGCCTCGGCGGTCAGTATGCGACCTGGGCCGGAACCGTGCTGAATCGCGAACGGCCGATCGTGATCGTCGCGGACCCGGGCCGTGAGAACGAGGCCGCCGTTCGTCTCGGCCGGATCGGCTTCGACCACATCGTCGGGTATCTGAAGGATGGTCTGCTGAGTCTGGCGAAGCGTCCGGACCTGACGGCGACTACCGAGCGCCTCAGCCCGTTGCTCGCTGCCGAGCGCCTGGCCGGACCTCACGCGCCGCTCCTGGTCGACGTGCGGGCACCCGGCGAGCACCAGCAGAAATTCGTCCGCGGGAGCACGAATGTGCCGCTCAATCATCTGACCGAGCGGCTGAACGAGCTGCCGAAGGAGCGCCCGCTCATCGTCCACTGCGCGGGCGGCTACCGATCGTCTATCGCGGCAAGCCTGCTGCAGCGGCTGGGCTACGAGGTGAGCGAGTTGGCGGGCGGCATTGCGGCGTGGGAAACGGCGGGCCTGCCCACAGAACCCCGTGCATAGGTGCCAACCTGGTCGGCCCCGGGACGGACCGAGCTCCGCGGTTCCCGGGCCCCGCGGCAGCCACTCGGGAATCTTGATTGACGACCGTGAAGTGCGGCTGAATGGCTTGATGGCTTGATGGCTTGATGGCTTGATGGCTGAATGGCCATGGACCGTTCGGCTCTCGCGTTTCGTCTTTTGTTCCACGGACGTCGTCCTGAACTGAGCCGCAGACAAGTCGCCACCAAGCTCGAGCTGGGGCCGTGGGCGGTGCTTCAGCCTGTCAGGCGGTCGTTCGCCATCAACAGCCGAATGAGCTCCGCATCCGCAGGCGGAAAGGCGAGCGTCAGCAGCGCTCCTTGCGGCACCCAACGCATCTCCTGACCGAGGGCTGCTGTCGGCTCGCCGCGCAGCCCACACCGGAAGAAGTGCAGCTCCACCTGTCGATCGTCGTACCGGTGTGACGTCTGCAGGATCTCGGCGCCCACGTCGATGTCGACCGCCAGCTCCTCGAGGATCTCGCGCGCCAGACATGCCCGCAGTGGCTCGTTGGCGTTGCACTTGCCACCCGGAAACTCCCAGGCACCGGCCAGATGCACTCCGGCCTGGCGCCGCGTGACCAGAAATCGACCGTCGCGCTCGATCACCGCCGCCGCGACAATCAGCTCGGTCATGCGGGACGATCGGCGACGAACGGGTAGCTGCGGCAGCCCTTCGCCATCGGGCAGGTCGCGCACTTGGGCTTGCGCGCCACACAGACCGTCGCGCCGAAATCCATCAGCGCCTGGTTGAAATCGAACACATGGCGCACCGGCACCAGTACAGCGGAGAGCTGCCACAGCCGCTTCTTCATCGCATGGCTCTTCGGATCGCCACGGGCGATGAAGATGCGGAACAGCACCCGCGCGACGTTGGTGTCGAGAATGGCCGCCCGCTGCCGGAATGCAAAGCTGCGGATGGCGCCAGCGGTGTAGGCGCCGATCCCCTCGAACGAGAGGAGGGTCTCTTCGTCAGCCGGGAGTTGCCCGCCGTAATGGGCAACCGCTTCGCGCGCGATGCTGTGCAGCCGCCTGGGCCGGATGTTGTAGCCGAGCGGATACCAGGTGGAGGTCACGTCGGATTCGTTCGCCTCGGCAAGCGCCTGGAAGGACGGGTACTTGTCGAGCCACTCGGCGTACTTCGGCAACACGCGATCCACCTGCGTCTGCTGGAGCATGATCTCCGAGACGAGGATGTGATAGGGGTCGTCGGTGCGCCGCCACGGCAGGTCGCGCCCGTGACGACGATACCAGGTCAGGAGACGTTGACGGAAACGGCGGCGTTCAGGCGGTGGCGGCAGCGGTGAGGGGGGCGAGGGCATCTCGTATACTTTCGAGCGGACACAGACACAGCGTGAAAATCTACACCCGCACCGGCGACACCGGCGAAACGTCGCTCTTCGACAACAGCCGTGTGAGCAAGGCCCATCCCCGAGTCGATGCATACGGGGACGTCGACGAGCTGAACGCGTGGCTCGGCGTTGCCCTGGCGGCGGACGTGGGCGGCGATATCGCCGCCGATCTCACCCGGATCCAGCGCGACCTCTTCGCGGTCGGCGCACAACTCGCCGATCCATCCGATCGGCTCGCGACCCGGGTCACCAAGGCCTTCGTCAGCGACGAGGACGTCGAGCGGCTGGAACAGCTGATCGACCGGCTCGAGGCCCAACTGCCGCCTCTCCGGCGTTTCATTCTCGCCGGCGGATCCCCGGCCGGCGCCGCGCTGCACCTCGCGCGAACCGTCTGCCGTCGTGCCGAGCGGCGCATCGTGGCGCTGGAACCGGCGGCGGATGTTGTCGTCGTGCGCTACGTCAATCGGCTGTCCGACCTGCTCTTCGTCATGGCCCGTGCGGTGAACCACCGGGCCGGCGTGCCGGAGTCCGAGTGGTGAGCGCCAGCCTCGCCCATCCACGTCATCGGCGGAGAGCACACCGCGATCACCGAACACGTGTGGTCGTTCTTCTCGATCAAGCCCGGTGAGCGCGCTGGTGAAGAAGCCCTGGCTCCTGCCGCTCAAGCCACGAGGTTGCGAACCTCGATATCGCGCCGAACGGCGTCGAAGACCGATCGCGCCTGTTCCTGCGACACCCGCTCGCGAATCGCACCACACTCGACCAGCACCGTGCCCGTGATCGTCTCCACCGCGACGTCCCAGCGGTCTCGCGCGATGCCTTCCGGACGATCCTCGAAGCTCGTCGGCTGGCGCGCTGCCTCACGCAGGTGGCGCGTCGAGAGCACGGTGGCGATCGGCGAGCCGTTGATCAACACGCGGACCGCCGCGATCAGATCCTTGTCGATCGACCGGTCGCCGTAATAGAACCGAACGCCGTCTTCAGAGAACAGGATCAGCTCGTCGCCCACCGGCAGCTCGGCGATCACCGTGCGCCCGAGCGCCCGTTCCGAGTCGCGAACGCGCTGCCGGCGCCGCCGATACATCTGCAGCGTCGTCGCGAGGCTCGCCGCGACGAGCAGCAGACAGACGGCGATGATGCCGGCGAACAGGTCACGCATTAGAATTTGTCGGTGTCGCCTGTCTGCTCAGCGTACCCGGCGTCCGGGCCGCTTGCCCGCGCCTATGCCGCGTGCACCGCGTTGGCGCGATCGCACTACGAGAATTTCCCGGTGGCATCGCACCTGCTGCCGGCACCGATGCGGCCGCACATCGCCGCCGTGTATGCGTTCGCGCGCGTCGCGGATGACATCGCGGACGAAGGGACCGATACGCCGGAGGTCCGGCGCGCACGGCTGCGAACCTGGCAGCATCGGCTGCACGCCGCTGTCGCCGGCGCCAACGGCGCCCGGGACACGGCGAGCCGAGACGAGTTGATCGTCGCCGCACTCGGCCATTCGATCCGGTCGCTCGATCTGCCGGTGTCGCTGTTCGACGATCTGGTGAGTGCGTTCGGTCAGGATACCACGACGACTCGATACGCTTCGTGGAACGACCTGCTCGACTACTGCCGCCGATCCGCGAACCCGATCGGGCGCCTGGTGCTGCGGATCGCCGGCCGCCGCGACGAGGTGTTGGACCGCTCGTCGGACGCGCTGTGCACGGCCCTGCAGTTGACCAACTTCTGGCAGGACTTTGGTCGCGACTGGCGCGCCGGACGCCTGTATGTCCCGCGCGAGGTGCTCGAGGCTTGCGGGGCGACGGAAGCGGATCTGCGGGCCGGGCGCTTCACGGCGGCGTGGGCGCGTGCGATCGGACGATGTGCGGCGGTCACGCGCGGCCATTTCCACGATGGGCGCGCGGTGTGTGACGGGGTTCGCGGCCGCCTGCGTCTGGAACTGCGGGTAACCTGGCTCGGCGGGCGCCGCATCCTGGATCGGGCCGACCGGCCGGGAATCGACCTGCTGCGGCAGCGGCCGGTCCTCGGCGGAGGCGACTTCGCGGCGCTGCTCTGCCGGGCGGCCTGGTGGAAGGGCGCGACCCGCTGATGGCGCGGCAAACGAGCTTTTACTACGCGTTCCTGGTTCTGCCCGCCGACCAGCGCCGCGCCATCATCGCCGTCTGGGACTTCTGTCGCGCGCTGGACGACGACGTGGACGAACGCGATCGAGGGCCGGCGCCGCCGGGGCGGTCGGCGCGCGACGCGGTGGAGTTCTGGCGGTTGGAGCTGGCGCGCTGCTATGCGGGGTCGGCGCCGGAGACCCCTCAGGGCTCGCGGCTCCAGCCCTTGATCGCCCGGTTCGGCCTGCCGAGGGAAGCGTTCGAAGACGTAATCGACGGCGTGGCGATGGATCTCGACACCACCCGCTACCAGACGTTCGACGAGCTGCTGGTCTACTGCCGGCGCGTGGCGTCGGCGGTCGGCATGATCTGCATCCGGATCTTTCGATGCCACAACGAGCAGGCGCGCGAGTACGCGCTCAACCTCGGGATTGCGCTGCAGCTCACCAACATCATCCGGGACGTGAAGGACGACCTCGATCGCGGCCGGGTGTACCTGCCGCTCGAGGATCTCGCCACCGCCGGCTGCACCGTGGACGATCTGGCGGCGGGACGGATGTCCGTAGCGATGCGCCGGCTGCTGGCGTTCGAATGCGACCGAGCGCGGTCCTTCTATCAGCGCGCGATCGCCGCCAGGCCGAAGGAAGACCGCCGCCGGCTGGTCGCCGCCGAGATCATGCGTGCCGTATACTTCGAGACCCTGAAGCGGATCGAGCGTCGAGGCTACGACGTGTTCTCTTCCCGGACCCGCGTCCCGAAACCCCTGCAGGCGCTGATTGCGGTGAGGCAATGGATCTTTCAACCGTGACGAAGTACGACGCGGTGATCGTGGGCGCCGGGTTTGCCGGGCTCAGCGCGGCGGTCCGTCTGACGCGGCAGGGCGCGCGTGTGCTCGTGCTCGAGGCGCGCCGCCGGCTCGGCGGTCGCGCCACCACGCTGGTCGACCGCGAGACCGGCGAGCTCGTCGACAACGGACAGCATGTGATGCTCGGCTGCTACGTCGACACGCTGTCGTTCCTCGACGACATCGGCGCACGAGACCACGTGCGGGTCGAGCGGCAGCTGGCGGTGACGATGATCGATCGGGATGGGCTTCGATCGCGGCTCGAGTGCCCGGCATCGCTGCCGTCGCCGCTTCATCTGGTGGCAGGGGTGTTCGACTGGACCGCCTTGACCTGGAAAGACCGTCTGTCGGTGCTCGGCATGGCTGGCCCGCTCCGGACCGCCCAGCGGCAGCTCCGGCCGGGCGCCACCCGGATCGCCGCGTCGCCGGACGAAACGGTGGAGAACTGGCTGATTCGGAATCGGCAAACCGCCGGCCTGCGTGAGATGTTGTGGAATCCGCTGGCGCTCGCCGCCCTGAACCAGCCGCCGCATCAGGCCGCCGCCCCGGTGTTCGCGCGAGTGCTCGCCGAGATGTTCGGCGCCGCACCGCTGGCGGCGTCGATCGTCCTCCCGACGCGGCCGCTGGATCAGATGTACGCCGAACCGGCGCGTCAGTACATCGAGGGCCACGGCGGCGCCGTCACCACAGGCGCGCGGGCGCGCATCCGGATCGGTCGCGGCGGCGTCGATCACGTGTCGTCCGGCGCCGACCGGTGGCGCACCGACGCCGTGATCTCGGCGGTGCCGTGGTTCGCCGTGCCCGATCTGTTCGAGGGAGACACGGCGGGGCTCGAGCCGATCATCACCGGCGCGAAAGCGACGGCGGTGTCGCCAATCGTGACGGTGAACATGTGGTTCGATGGCCAGGTGATCGACGAGCCGTTCGTCGGACTGCCTGGACGCGTGATGCAGTGGCTGTTCGACACGCGTGCCGTGTTCGGCGAGGCCGCATCACACGTGTCGTTGGTGTCGAGCGGTGCGGCCGATGTCCTGGGCCGCACCAATCCCGAGCTCTTGGCTCTCGCACACGAGGAGCTTCTCGAGGCGCTGCCGGCGGTGCGGGCCGCCCGGTTACTGCGAGGGACGGTGATACGCGAGCCGCACGCGACGTTTTCGCTGGCGCCGGGGCAACCGCCCAGGCCGGACACGAGAACCGACGTAAAGGGCCTGTACCTGGCGGGCGACTGGATCGACACCGGCTTGCCGGCGACGATCGAAAGCGCGGTACGAAGCGGTCATCGGGCGGCGGCAGCCGCCCTCGGCCGATGAACTCCATCGTCGTTCACTACAAGGAACTGGCGCTCAAGGGGAAGAACCGGCCCTGGTTCGTGCAGGTGCTGGTGCGGAACCTGCGGAGGGCGCTCCACGGTCTCGACATTGCCAGCGTGCGATCGGCGATGGGGCGCGTCGA
Source organism: Luteitalea sp. (assembly GCA_009380045.1). Taxonomy (GTDB): domain Bacteria; phylum Acidobacteriota; class Vicinamibacteria; order Vicinamibacterales; family CAVVIG01; genus WHSN01. The sequence goes on along the minus strand of WHSN01000155.1, from coordinate 2,647 downwards.
GATCGAGCTCGGGCCTGGCGCGTCGTGGGACGATGTCCGCGACCGCATCGGGCACGTGTTCGGCATCGCGAACTTCTCGTATGCCGGTCGTGCGCCGCACGAGTTCGCAGCACTGGCCGGGGCGATCCTCGAGAGCCTCGGCGATCGGACGGTGCCGTCGTTTCGAGTCAGTGCGCGCCGCGCCGACAAGCGGTTTCCGTTCACCTCTCCCGAGATCGAGCGCCAGGTCGGCGGGCTGATCAAGCTGCACCGCCAATGGCCGGTGAATCTCGGCGATCCGGCGATGACGATTCACATCGAGATGCTGCCCGAGGACGCGTTCTATTACTTTGGCAAGGAGCCCGGGGCCGGCGGGCTGCCGACCGGCACCGGAGGACGGGTTGCGTGCCTGCTGTCGGGCGGCATCGATTCGCCGGTCGCCGCCTACCGGATGATGCGGCGCGGCTGCGCGGTGCTGCTGATTCACTTCCACAGCTACCCGATCCTGTCTCGCGCCTCCCAGGAGAAGGTTCGAGAGATCACGACGCTGCTCACGAAGTATCAGCAGCACTCGCGCCTGGCGCTGGTGGCGTTCGGCGAGCTCCAGCAGCAGGTCGTGCTCGGGGTTCCGGCAGCTCTTCGTGTGGTGATCTATCGCCGGCTGATGGTCCGCATCGCTGAACGGCTGGCCAGGGCCTGGAAGGCCCGGGCGCTCGTCACCGGCGAGGTGATTGGCCAGGTCGCCTCACAAACGCTCGAGAACATGACGGTGATCGCCGAGGCGGCGACGATGGCGATCCTGAGGCCGCTGGTCGGCATGGACAAGGACGAGATCACGGCGCAGGCCGAGCGGCTCGGCACGCTGCCGATCTCGAACATCCCCGACCAGGACTGTTGCCAGCTCTTCACGCCGCGCCACCCGGCGACGCGCGCCCGTCTCGAGCAGGTGCTGCGGGCGGAGGCGGCGCTGCCGGTCGCCGAGATGGTGACCCGGGCGGTCGAGGCTGCGGTGGTGGAGGAGTACAGATTCCCGGTGCTAGAATACGCGGCTGGCCGGAACGCGGCTGAGAGATGAGGTCCCCATGTTCGACTCGATCAAGCAATTAACCGACGCGGTCAAGCCGGCGGCGACCATTCTGAGCGACCGTCTGAGCGTGACCAACCACGCGGCGATCACCAACGAGATGGTCGACGCGCTGGCGTCGACGGCGGCCTTCGGCGCCGATGCCGACATCCGTGGAACCGCCCGCTGGATCATCCGATCGCTGGCGGCAGCGAAGGGCATTCGGCCGGCGTCGATTCACGATCTGTACATGGCGATGGGCCGCGGCGACGTCGGCGGGTTCACCGTGCCGGCGATCAACGTCCGGGCGATGGCCTACGACACGGCTCGTGCCGTCATCCGATCCGCCAGCCGGCTGAACGCCGGGGCGTTCATCTTCGAGATCGCGCGGTCGGAAATCGGCTACACCGAGCAGCGGCCGCACGAGTACGCGGCGATTGTGCTGGCGGCGGCTCTCAGGGAGGGACATCAAGGTCCGATTTTCATCCAGGGCGACCACGTCCAGACCAACGCCAAGAAGTACAACAGTCCCGACCGCGACAAGGAGCTCGAGACGATCCGGGCGCTGATCAAGGAGGAGATCGCCGCCGGCTTCTACAACATCGACATCGACACCTCCACCCTGGTCGACCTGTCGAAGGCGACGCTCGACGAGCAGCAGGAAGTCAACGTGTCGCTGGCGGCCGATTTCGCCGCGTTCATCCGCCGCAACGAGCCGCCGGGCGTGACGGTGTCGATCGGCGGCGAGATTGGTGAGGTCGGCGGCAAGAACTCAGACGTCCACGAGCTGCACGCCTACATGACCGGCTTCAACCGGAAGCTGAAGGAGCACGGCAGCGCGTTCATCGGGCTCAGCAAGATCAGTGTGCAGACCGGCACGGCGCACGGTGGGTTCGTGAACGCGGACGGCTCGGTCCGCAAGGATGTCGCGATCGATCTCAAAACGCTCGAGGAGCTCTCGCGCGTGGCACGCGAGGACTACCGGCTCGCCGGGGCGGTGCAGCATGGCGCATCGACGTTACCGCCCGACGCCTTCGATGCGTTCCCGCGCGTCGGCGCCTGCGAGATCCACCTTGCGACCGACTTCCAGAACATGGTCTACGAGCATCCGCAGTTTCCGGCCGACTTGAAGGCGGAGATGTACGCCTGGACGCGGGAACATGCGGTCGAGGAACGGAAGCCCAAGGACACGGACGAGCAGTTCATCTACAAGGCGCGCAAGAAGGCGATCGGCCCGTTCAAGAAGCGGATGTGGAGCGTGGGCGAGGCGGCGGCGCGCGCCATCGGGCAGTCGCTCGAGGAGCGCTTCACGTTCCTGATGCGTCAGCTCAAGATCGAGGGCACGGCCGCCGCGGTCGCCACGTTCGTCGTCGTGCCGCAGGTGCCGCTCGATCGCGACGCCGAAATCGTGGCGGCCGGCGGGAAGATCACCGCGGCGGAGAAGAAGGCGGAAGGGTTGGCCGACTAGTGCACCGCCGTTGAGATGCGATCAAGCATTCGCTTATGCGATTTGATGATCGCACGTGCCGGCTTCGTCCACTCGAAGGGTGTGGGGTTCCTATTCCAAGCCCGGAGATACGCGATGAGATGGTCCTGGAGTGCGCG
>WHSN01000137.1 GCA_009380045.1 Luteitalea sp. | reverse complement strand
TGGCCGTGGCGGCGCGAACCCTCGGAGCGCTGGACGGCATACGCGTGCACCGTCACGAGATGTCATACGAAGCGGGGCTGCTGGACTTCGCTGAAGCGCCCCGCGCCCACGCCGCTGCGTTCGGCGCGTCCCCCGGCGCGACGCTGGCGTTGTTTCTCGGGTCGAACATCGGCAACTTCGATCGCCCCGCCGCGGAAGCGTTCCTCAACGCGATCCGCGCGCCGCTTCATCCGGGCGACGCGCTGCTCATCGGCGCCGACCTGGTGAAGCCGGCGGGCGATCTGCTGCTCGCCTACGACGATCCGCTTGGCGTCACGACCGCCTTCAACCGCAACGTGCTCTGCCACATCAACCGCGTGCTCGACGGCGACTTCGACATCAGCCGCTTCGGGCACCGCGCCGTCTGGAACGCCGCGGAATCGCGGGTCGAGATGCACCTGGTGAGCCTCGCCCGGCAGCGGGTCCGTGTGGCCTCCGCGAACGTGGACATCGTGCTCGAGGACGGCGAGACGATCTGGACCGAGAGCTCGTACAAGTTCGAGCGCCGGGACGTGATCCGCCGGCTTCAGGCTGCGGCTTTCGAAGCGGTGGATCAGTGGGTCGATGAGGCCGCTCAGTTCGCGCTGACGCTCGCGCGCGCGACTTGAAGAAACGTCGTGTTCCTTCGTGCCGTGGTGATGAAAGGCTGCCACGGCAGATCGAAAGCGCTTCTCGTGTCGTGACATGCAGGCCGAGGGCGGAGTCTGGTCCTAGCGCACTGCTTTGAGTGTCAGCGCAAAAGAGCCCACGGGCAGATCAGCCTGCAGCTTCAGCGGCAGACGCCGCGCATCGGTTGACAGCCACACGGCCATGTTTTTCGCGGCCGGCGCGCCTTTGCCGTCGGTGATCGTGATCTTCAGGTTCCATGCCTCGAGCTCGCCGAGCGCGGTCGTCAGCCGTTCGGGGCCGGTCGGTTCCACCTCCACGCTGAACAGCACCCCATCGTCGGCCACCGGAATCGTGAAGCGTTCTCCCGGTTTGAAGGTGCGCGTTCTGAGCGCATAGAGCATGGCCAGCCCGTCCTGGACATCGGCCGGCGCCGCGAGCTCGTCTTTAACGGCGCCTTCGGTCGCCTGGAGCTCGTACAGTGCCTTCCGCGCGCCACGGTCGAAGCGCGTGATCGCCGTCCGGCGGCGGCTGCCCTCTTCGGTATACAGCGAGGTTCGCTGCGACAGCCCCGTGACGCTGTCGAGGAGAGTGTCCATCTTGTAGTAGAGGGCGAACATGCGCGCGATCAGGGGGAGCGGCCGCCCTTCAGCCACGATATAGTACGCCTGCTCGGGCGATCTCTTCTCGACAACCGTGCTGGTGGCGGTACCCGCGACCAGGTATGTCGAGTAGGCGACGTCGAAGATGAGCGTCTCGCCCACCCGGAACGGCACCGCGATCTCGCGACCCGCGTTCTGCGAGGCAGGCCGGAGTGTGCCGGTTTGTGCAGGCGACCAGGCCGCCAGGGCTGCCGTCGCGAGCATCGCTGCGAGTGTCGGCCTCATTCAGATATTCTAGTGCTTCATGCTTATGAATCAGACCTCGTCCTTGCCGGCGGCCAGCCTGCCGCTCGGCGTTTCGGGATACACCTACGCCGACCTGCACGATCCTGACCGGCTCTCGTCGCTCTACGATCGGTTCTGCGAGGAGGTAGCGGCCGCCGACCCGCCGCTGTGGCGCGACTGGGACTCGTACCGGCGGAACCCGGACCTGCCGATGCCGCCGGTCGCCCTGTCGAACCTGATCGTCCTGATGGCGCCCTACGTCAGCCGCTTCGTTGCGCGCCTGTTCGACGTCGGCAGGGCGGCGGACGCGCTTGCGGCGGCGACGCGAGCGCAGGACGATCTGTTCCGCTTCAAGGTTGACTTCGTGCGGCGGAGGGTGCTGCCGCTCGTGAAAAAGGGCGTCCACGTCGTCTCCACCGAGGCCGACGAGGAAACCGTGAGCCGCCTGATCGGCGAGGCCGGCGAGGCGGCGGCCGATGTGGAGCTGGCGCTGGCGCGAGCCGGGTGTGTGCTGCTCGATCGCGAGAAGGCAGAGCAGCCACAGGTCACCTCGTCGATCGAGGCGCTGAAGCGCTGGTGTGCGGCGCGGGTTCACGACCCAGCCTATGCGACCTGGGTGATCTTCCGGTTCCCCGAGAACGTGGACCACTGGCACCTGGTCGAGACCAACCGGCCCTTTCCCGAATTGCCCGAAGCGATGTTCGGCCCCGAGCGGCGCCTGCGGCAGCGCGACGGGTTCAAGCTCACCGATGCCCGCTGGGGTGAGCGCGACGTGCTCGCCGAGATTCACTACTGCGTGCTCTGCCACGAGCGCGACAAGGACTCGTGCTCCAAGGGCCTGCGTGAGCCGGCGAAAGGCTCGGCGGGGCAGCCGCTCCGCATGGCCGTGAATCCGCTCGGCATCGAGCTGAGCGGGTGTCCGCTCGGCGAGAAGATCTCGGAGATGCACGCGCTCCGGAAGGCGGGCGACGCCGTCGGTGCTCTCGCGATCGTGGCCATCGACAACCCGATGTGCCCGGGAACTGGTCACCGGATCTGCAATGACTGCATGAAATCGTGCATCTATCAGAAGCAGGAGCCGGTGAACATTCCGCAGATCGAGAGCGGCGTGCTCACCGACGTGCTGCAGCAGCCGTGGGGCGTCGAGATCTACGGCCTGCTCACGCGCTGGAACCCGCTCAACGTCCGTCGTCCGTATCCGCTGCCGTACAACGGGAAGAACATTCTGGTCGTCGGTCTCGGCCCCGCCGGCTACACGCTGGCGCATTACCTGCTGAACGAAGGCTTCGGGGTGGTCGGTATCGACGGCTTGAAAATCGAGCCGCTCGCCGGGGAGCTGGTCGGGAACGAGGTCCAGGCGCCCCGGCCGATCCGGGACTGGAGCGCGATCTACCGGGATCTCGACCAGCGTGTGCTGGAAGGGTTCGGCGGCGTCTCCGAGTACGGGATCACGGTGCGTTGGGACAAGAACTTCCTGACGCTGCTGCATCTCACGCTGGCCAGGCGTCGCGGTCTGCGGATGTACGGCGGCGTCCGCTTCGGCGGCACCATACCGATCGACGACGCTTGGCGCTACGGCTTCGATCACGTGGCAATCGCGACCGGCGCGGGCCGCCCGACGGTGATCGACATCAAGAACAACCTGATTCGAGGCATCCGGAAGGCCAGCGATTTCCTGATGGCGCTGCAGTTGACCGGCGCCTTCAAACGGGACGCGCTGCCGAACCTGCAGGCACGGCTGCCGGCGGTGGTGATCGGCGGCGGCCTCACCGGCATCGACACGGCGACCGAGCTGATGGCCTATTACCCGCTGCAGGTGGAGAAGACGCTTCGACAGTACGAGAGCCTGGTTGCGGCGCTGAGCGAGTCGGGGGTGCGGGCGCTGTACGACGCCGAAGAGCTCGAGCTGCTCGACGAGTTCTGTCGCCACGGTCGTGCGGTCCGCGAGGAACGAGGTCTCGCCCGGCAGGAGGGCCGCGCGCCCGACTTCGTCGCGCTGGTGCGCGGCTGGGGCGGCGTCACGCTTGCCTACCGCAAACGGATGGTCGATTCACCTGCCTACCGCCTGAACCACGAAGAGGTGATCAAGGCGCTCGAGGAGGGGATCGCCTTCGCGGAGAACCTGAATCCGATCGAGGCCGTTCCGGACGAGCGCGGCGCGGTGGCCGCGATGGTGTTCAAGCGCGAAGGGCAGGGAACAGCGAGCGGGGATGACGGATTGGTGACGCTGCCGGCGCGGACCGTGCTCGTCGCTGCCGGCACGACGCCCAATATCACCTGCGAGAAGGAGGCGCCGAACACCTTTCAGCTCGACGCGAAACGAAAATTCTTCCAACCGCATCAGGCGGCGCGAAACGGCGACGGCCGCTTCCACCTCACACCGCATGCCGACGGGTTCTTCACCTCGTACGCCAGCGGCGAGGGCCGGCTGGTGAGCTATTACGGCGACAACCACCCGCGCTATGCCGGGAACGTGGTGAAGGCGATGGCGTCAGCCAAGGACGGCTATCCCAAGGTCGTCGAGCTGTTCGCCGACGAACTGAAGTCGCTCGATCCGGCGCGGCAGGCGGAGCGCGATCGTGCCTGGCGGGCGCTGGTCGCGACCATGGATCACGAGCTGAACGCCTGTGTGGAAGACGTGGTCAGGCTCACGCCGACGATTGTCGAGGTGATCGTCAAGGCCCCGGCGGCGGCGCGGCACTTCAACCCCGGGCAGTTCTACCGGCTGCAGAACTTCGAGTCGGTCGCGCCGCGGGTGTCGGCCGAGGGGCGGGACATCCCGCTCCTGATGGAGGGGATCGCGCTGACCGGCGCCTGGGTGGACAAGGACAAGGGGCTGCTGTCGCTGATCGCGCTCGAGCTCGGTGCGTCGAGCCGCCTGGTCGCGTACCTGCGCAAGGGCGAGCCGGTGGTGGTGATGGGTCCGACCGGCGCGCCGACCGAGATCCCCGAGCACCAGAACGTGCTGCTGCTTGGCGGCGGCCTCGGCAACGCCGTGCTGTTCTCGATTGCCAAGGCGATGCGCGAGCACGGGAACAAGGTGATCTACTTCGCCGGCTACAAGCGTGGCGAGGACCTGTTCAAGCGTGAGGAGATCGAATCGGCGACCGACCAGGTGATCTGGAGCACCGATACGGGCGCGCCGATCGCGCCGGCCCGCCCGCAGGACGCGCACTTCCGCGGCAACATCGTGCAGGCGATGCTGGCGTACCAGGCCCGAGAGCTGGGGGCGGCGCTGGTGCCGCTCGAGACGGTCGATCGGATTATCGCCATCGGATCCGACCGCATGATGGCCGCCGTGAAGGGCGCACGGCACGGCGTGCTGGCGCCGTACCTGAAGCCCGAGCACATCGGCATCGGCAGCATCAACTCGCCGATGCAGTGCATGATGAAGGAAGTCTGCGCGCAGTGCCTGCAGAAGCACGTCGATCCGAAGACCGGCAAGGAGTCGATTATCTTCTCGTGCTTCAACCAGGATCAGGAACTGGATCGGGTGGACTTCCCGAACCTCGCCGCGCGCCTGCGCCAGAATACGGTGCAGGAGAAGCTGACGAACCTCTGGTTCGATCACGTGATGGTCGGCGCGGGGCTGCCGCACGTGTGAACGGCCAGGCTCCTACCCTGTCGGTGCTGATTCTGTAACGGCAGGTCAGAGCGACCACCGCCGAGCGCGCCGGGAACATGGCTGGAAAAAGACGCTTGACCGATCACGCTCGGGCAGCAGCCGCGTGGACCGCCGCTCCAAGGAGACCGGCGTCCGTGTTCAACACAACCTTCACCGGCACCCGCGACAGCATGCCGTCGAGCGGCGCCTTCTCGAGAAACGCGCGCATGAACCGGCCGTCGACCAGCGCTGGCAGAATCTTCGGCGCGATGCCACCGCTGATGAATACGCCGCCGGTTGCCATGCTCCGCAGCGCGACGTTGCCCGCTTCGGCGCCGTATGCATCGACGAAGATGCTCAGCGCCTCCATGCATCGCTCGCAGGTTCGCTCGAGCGCGGCCCGGGAGATGGCCGCCGGCGCGTCAGGATCGTCCGCGTCCTCCACGGCGGGGCAGGCGCCCGGGTGCGTCACCCGGTGCAGGTTCACGAGCCCCTGACCGGAGACCACCTGTTCCACTTCCGCGCGACCGAACCTGTGGATGAGGCTGCGGAGCACGCTGATTTCCCGTTCGTTGCGTGCCCCCCAGTCGGCGTGGCCAGCCTCAGACGGTGACGACACGAACCGTCCGTCCACCCTGTGCAGCAACGCCTGGCCCAGCCCTGTGCCCGCGGCGATCAGCGCCATGTCGCCTCCCTCGACCGCCTTGCCGGCCTGGAGCGTGTGCAGCTCGTCGCCGTGCAGAACCGGCACGGCGTAGGCCGTGGCCTGCAGATCGTTCAACAGCAGCACGCGCGGAATGCCGAACGCGCGTCCGATCGTGGGCGCATCGACGCGCCACGGCACGTTCGTCAACTCCGCGGTGTCGTTGATGACCGGGCCCGCCACGCCGAAGCAGGCTGTCGCGATCCCGGCGCCGCGCCCGCCGCTCTCGTCGGCGAACGCGGCGATCATGGCGTTGAGGTCCGGAAAATCCAGCGTGGTGAACGCACGGATCAGGATCGCCCTGGGTCGCGAGGGTTGCTGATCGAAGAGACCGAGCAGTGTCTTGGTGCCGCCGATGTCGCCTGCGAGAAGCATAAAGGGTTGACTTCCGTTCCATTCTCCTTCATCTTGAATGCCGTTCCCCGCCGTGTCCAGAGAGCGGAGACTGTTTGTCCTCACCCTCATCCGATCGTTCCGAGGCTCGCCCTCTCGCGGGACAGCTCGTGGTCTTCATGGGTAAGCTGAGTGCCCTCGGCCGCGCGGATGCGCGCGCGCTGGTGGAGCGCCTCGGCGGCGAGGGCGGCGACGAGGTGAGCCCGAAGACCACGCTGCTGGTGATCGGCGCCGGCGGTGCCGGCGAACGCGAGAAGCGCAGCAAGCTGAAACGGGCCGAAGACCTGGTCGCAGAAGGACAGGCGCAGATCCAGGTGCTTTCAGAAGAGCAGTTCTGCCAGCTCGCCGGCGTGCCCGCGCCCGAGATGCTGAGGCTTCAGTATCACGCGATGCGCGACCTGCTCGCGCGCTACCGCTCGCTCCGACAGGATCACCTCCAGTACCTCACGAAGTACGGGATCGTCAAGCCGGTCCTGCGCACCCACGCCGACACCTTCTTCGGCTTCCAGGACCTCGCGGCAATCAAGCAGGCGAACGACGAGATCAGCAACGGGGTCTCGTTTCGCACCGTGGTCCGCACGCTGCTGGCGTCGCGGCAAGGACAGCTCGCGTTCGACTTTCATCTCGACGCGGCGCCGGCCAAGATCTTCGCGCTGCCGCGGCCCGCACCGCCCCGCCCGCCGATCGACACCGGCGCGCAGGCCATGGGGCCCGCCGCCGCCGAAGACTACTTCCGCATCGCCTCCGCCCTCGACGACGGCGACGAGGGGAAGCAGGAGCAGGCGGCCGCCGCCTATCGAAAGGCGCTCGAGATCGATCCGAACCTCGTGGCGGCGCTGATCAACCTCGCGAACATCCACTACACGCGCGACGAGCTGGTGGAGGCGCAGGCCCTCTACGAGCGGGCGATCGGCCTCGAATCGGATTTCTTCGAAGCCCACTTCAACCTGGGCAACATCTATCACGACCTGGCCCGCTATCCGGAAGCACAGGCGTGCTACCAGGATGCCCTGCGCCTCAACCCCTTCTATGCCGACACGCACTTCTATCTCGCGGTCACCTACGAGAAGATGGGCCTGTCGCACGAGGCAAGGCCGCACTGGCGCGCGTACCAGAAGCACGCACCGAAGGGCGAGTGGGTTGAGCTCGCAAAGGAGTTCTCGGAGTAGCACACTTGGAGGTATGACGCGCTTCTTCCCGAGTGTGCTGTCGGGCTTTCTGCTCGCGGCCGTCCTGGCGCATGCCGCCGCTCCTCGTCCCATCACGCTCGGCGTCGCCGGCAATTCCTTCACGATCGACGGCTCACCCACGTTCCTGGTCTTCATCTCCTACTTCGATGCGCTCCGGCGGGCCGCCGCAGGCGGGGTCGATGACGACTTCGCCTACCTCGAAGGAAAGGTGCACGGCGTGCGGATTTTCCCCAACTGGTGGGGCGATCCGTGCGCGCTCAAATCGGACGCCGACACGCTGTTCGACCTGGACGGTCGCATCCGCCCCGGAGCCTGGCGCCAACTTCAGACGGTGCTCGACCGCGCGGCCGCGCACCACCTGGTGGTCGATCTGTCGCTGTCGAGGGAAACGGTGACCGACAATGATGAGCCGGCGCGTCAGTTGACCTTCGACGCCTACGCCGCCGCGCTGACCGAGCTCGTTGGAAGCGAGGAGTACATGAAGGGCAAATACCCGCAGGCGCTCATCGATGTGCAGAACGAGTGGCCGCGGTTCGCCGAAGCGCCAGACATCGAGGCGCTGCTCGGCCGGCTTCGCGCCGCCGACCCTCAGCGGATCCTGGCGGCATCCTCCTCGGGCCCCGCCTACGAGCCGATCGGCGTGCGGGTGGCGAAGATGGTCGCCGCGTTCCACGATCCGCGGGACAAGGAATGGTTCAGCGCAGATGCCGCGAGACAGGTCGTCGAAGGTGTGCGATCAAAGCTCGGCGAGACGTCGCAGCCAGTCTACCTGCAGGAGCCGACGCCCGCGAGCGCGCACTGTGAGGGTGCGGATTTCGACGGCGACGCGTCGCATTTCATCGAAGCCATGAAGCACGCCAGTGCCGCTGGCGCCGCAGCCTGGACCTTCCACACCAGGCTTGGCTTCGCCTTGCGCGAGCAGGGGCTTACAGAGAAGCTCCAGGATCCGGCGAGCTCATGGCAGAAGACCGTGATCGAGCAGCTGATGCGGTAGCGGCCTCTGGATTGATCAAGACCGAGAAATCGATACGGCGCACCCTCGTCACGAAGCCGCGAAGGCACACGACCGACGCTTCGTGATGAGGGCTGTGCCCTAGTACCGGTAGTCTTCTGCGCTGCGCTTCTTCGGCGTCCGCCGGAGCTTGAAGAACGCGCAATCGGGACACCACGCCTCGGGGTTGAAGCTGGTGCCGGCGATCGGCAGGACATCGCGGTGCCCACAGCACTCCGGGCCGTCCTCCGGAGGACGGCGCCAGCGGCAGGACTTGAATTTCACGACCGCTTCCGACACTGCGGGTGTTTCCAGGGCCTGACCAGGCGGCACGCCGGGCGCCGGTGAAAACGAATCCGACATTGATTTCATTCTAAGCGAACGCCAACGGATTTTTCCAGATTGGCAAGCGCTTCACGTTCGTCCGGCGCGATCAGCGTGATCGCCTGCCCCGGCTCATCCGCGCGGCCGGTCCGGCCGACGCGATGCACGTACGCTTCTGGAGAATCGGGCAGCTCGTAGTTGATCACGGTGTGGATGCCATCGATGTCCAATCCACGCGCCGCGATGTCGGTTGCGACCAGCACCTTGTAGCGGCCGCCGCGGAATCCCTCGACGGCGATGCGCCGCTGTTCCTGCGTGCGATCGGCGTGAAGCGCCGTGCACTTGATTCCTGCCGTGACCAGGCGCTTGGCCAGCCGCTCGGCGCCAATCTTCGTGCGCGAGAACACCAGCACCGGGCCGTCGGGCCGCCTGAGCTGTTCGATCAGCCAATCGAGCTTCGCCGAATCCGGCATCACCTCCACGCGATGCGTAATCGACTTGGCCGGCTTGAACCGGTGCCCCACCTGCACGTACTTCGGCTCGCGCACGATCTCCAGCGCGAACCTCACCACATCGTCGGGCATGGTGGCCGAGAAGAGCAGCGTCTGGCGGACCGCCGGCATCGCAGAAATGATCCGACGGACGTCGGGCCAGAAACCCATGTCCATCATGCGGTCCGCTTCGTCGAGCACGAGCAGCTCGATGCCGCTCAAGTCGGCGTTCTGCTGGCGCATGTGATCCATCAGGCGGCCAGGGGTCGCGACGATGATGTCGACGCCCGCTTTCAAGGCCCGTTCCTGGATCCCCATTTCGACGCCGCCGTACACGGCCGCGCTCGTCACCGGCGTGTGGTAGGCGAGGCCATGGATCTCGTCTTCGATCTGCACCGCGAGCTCGCGCGTCGGCGCCAGGACCAGCACCCGGCTCTTGAGCGCCGTGTTCGGCTCCTGGCGTGCCGCCCGCTCGGCGATGGTGCCGGCGTTCAGGAGCCGCTGGAGGGTCGGGATGACGAACGCCGCCGTCTTGCCGGTGCCCGTTTCCGCGCAGGCAATGAGGTCGGAGCCGGAAAGCGCCAGCGGAATGACGGCGCTCTGAATCGGTCGTGTTTCCTTGAACCCCAGGTCACGGATGCCTTCGAGCAGGCGCGGATCGAGCGGCAGCGAGACGTAGGGAACCGGGGTAACGTCGCAGAGCGTCGGCTCGAGGGCCGGCGCCTGATGGGTTGGCGGACGCGGGGGTTGGATAGAGGGCCCGCGCCGGGGCCGGCCGCGCAATGGTTTTCGCGGCCGCCAGTTTGAACGATCGGTTGGGTTTGAATTCAAATGTTGTGGCTAGCGTGCACGGAAGGTGATGATGCCCCGGACCGGGTCGTACGGCGAGACGCCGACGGTGACGCGATCCCCGGGCACGACCTTGATGCGGAAGCGGCGCATTCGGCCGCTGAGCTGGGCGAGCACCTCGTGTCCGGCGTCGCATTGCACACGGTAGAGACCACCGCTGTGTACCGCCACGACTGTGCCCTGCATGTCGATGAGATCGTCCTTGCTCAAACTGCTAGCAGTCCTTTCTGTGTGACAAACATTGTGCCACACAAATCATCTGGTCATCTGGTAATTTGGTCATCTGATCATTACCTAAATCATTGACCGGATGACCAGATGCCTCAATGACCAAATCCCTGGATCCATCTGACCGGATGACCCATATGACTCAATGACGACATGAATCATTGACCAGATCACCAAATGACCAGATCACCAAATGACCAGATCACCAACGACCAATGACCAACGACCAACGACCAATGACCAAATGAAAGCTTTCACAACCCCCTGACAGCGCGTTCGACCTCCTGAGCCAGCCCTTCGTAATCGTCCCCGACCAGCTTGAGGGGGGCGCCGAACGCGATCCGGATGCGCCCCGGGCGAGCCATGCGCCACGTGTGGTGCAGCACTTTGTCCAGCCCTTCCACGCGTACCGGCACAACCGGCACGCTCAGCCGTGAGGCGATCATCCCGATGCCCGGCCGGAAGCGGTCGATCTGTCCGGTGTCGGACCGGCGGCCCTCCGGGAAGATGAGCACCGAGAACCCATCTTCGAGCACCTCGCCGATGTATCGGAGTGTCTGACGAGCTCCGGCCTCGCGTTGGGGGAGCGGGAAGGCGTTGAAAAAGAGCGCCGCCAGATAGTAGTTGAGGCTGTTCGTGAGCCACGCACGGTTTCCGTGCTGCTCGGGAAAGAAGTGCGCCTTGAAGAACTCCTTGGCCATCGCCGGCGCCACACGGTAGCGGAGCCTCGACGGCAGTGCCGCGAGAATCATTGGCAGGTCCATGTGGCTCTGGTGGTTGGCCGCGAACACGACCGGCGCGTCGATCGCCTCCAGATGCTCGCGGCCGTCCACCTGCATCCAGGCGAACGCCCGGCCGAGCGGCAGGATCCACGTCGGCAGGCTGATCCTTCGAATCGCCCGCGCCGGCCACCTTCGATTCCACGCCGGGAAGTCTACCGGCTCGGCGGGCGTGGCCGCGGCGGTTGAACCGTGGTCAACGAGCGTTCGAAGGTCCGACACGGTGCGGGCGCCGGCGAACGCGCCCTCGTCGATCCGGGTTTGAAAGGCATCCTCGAGCGCCACCATCAGCTCCACGCGCTCGATCGAGCTCAACCCGAGCTCGTCCAGGGTCGCGGCCGGCGCCAGGTCGCCGCGGCCGGCGTACTTGGCCACGAGCGCGTGCAGCCGGTCGGTTCCAGCGGCAGCAAGGT